>DASZUI010000142.1:0-7121 GCA_035547675.1 Devosia sp. | reverse complement strand
GCAGCCGGCCTTTTCGCGGGCCCGTCGGAAAGCGCTGGCAACGGCCTCCTTGGTGATGGGAAAAACCCGAACGTCGGCCGTTCGTGGCAACATCCTGAGCAGTTCGATGGCGCGGGGTGAAAGGCCAACCTCCACAGTGCGAACCTTGTTCGGCTCCCGGCTGTTCTTCACGCCGCGCAAGACGAGCTTGGCTTGGTCTGGGTGAACATCGGACCATGCCAGCTTAAGCAATGACCCCCGACGGGTTCCGACCTCGAAGGCCATCTCAACGAAGGCTGCGAAATAAGGATTGCGTGACGCCTGACACTCCCGAAGCAAGCTTTGCCAGTCGGCAACGCTGAGGCGAACGTCACGCTCATCTTGCGCGGCCGGGCGATCCACCAGTCCTGCGCTTAGTGGGTTCGCTGCGAGCTTGTACTCCTTTCTGGCGAAGTCGAAGACGCGCTTCAACAGCGTCATCTCGCGCCGCACCGTGCTCGGCGAAATCACGCTTTGAGCCTTCGGAGGGCGCGGCCGCGCCGCATTCTTTCTGGGTGTACCATCCTTGCGCAGTCGGCCAGGCGGTACGACGGCAGCAGCGTTTCGCCCGCGATCGCTTAGCTTGCCACGCTGAGCACGTTCGGTGAGGCGGCGGTCGCGCCACTGCTCGACCATTTCCGAAGTGACGTGAGCGAGTGCGTGTGCGCATAGGTGCGATTCATCGCGTAAGAACCTCCGCAGACGCGCCTCCTCAGACACGCGCGAAATCTCGCCTGGACGTTTGGACGTAACCTTGTCGATATATGCCTCAATCGCCATCGCCAGTGTCGTCCGCTCTGCCGGGCGCCGGTCAACCAACCTGCCGGTGGTCTGGATTTCCGACAGGCGCCGCAGTCCCCAAGCATCTGCGTCTTCGTGGCTCAGGAACTCTCGGGACTCATATGGAAAGCCGGTCTTTCTGATTTGAGCCCGCCAACTGCCGTTCGACCGCTGCGTGATGGTGAGCCCGGAACCCTTCTTAGCCAATGCCGCCTCCTGAATGGCACAGCGAACCGAAGCCGTTTGTGCCAGATTTGTGCCATAAAATCGAACCTGACACCGCGCCGTCTTGCGCGATGGTTGCGAAACCATTGGCCTTCCTAGGAGATTTTTGGCGCACCCGGCGAGATTCGAACTCACGACCTCTGCCTTCGGAGGGCAGCGCTCTATCCAGCTGAGCTACGGGTGCACTCTTGCGGCGCGGGCGCCGGCCGGACGGCGGGCAAACTAGCTAAAGCCCGGCGCGCGCGCAACCGGCGATTGCGGCCCGCCGCGGCAACTCAGTGGCCGCCCGCGCCGGCGGCCATCGGCGCCGGCTTCTTCATCACCAGCGCGAACAGGCCGAGCCCGGCGAAGAGCGCCGCGAGCAGCACGAACACGTCGATGAAGGAGAGCACATAGGCCTGCTGGCTCACCATGTTGAGCAATTGCCGCGTTGCCGCCGTCACGCTGTCCAGCCCGTGCAGCGCGTCATTGGCCGCCATGTTGTTGAGCTGGTCGACGGCCGTGCCGTTGCCCCAGTTGATGTGTTCGGCGAGCCGCTGCTCGTGCAGCGCCGTGCGGTTGATGAGCAGCGTATTGATGATGGCCAGCCCCACCGCGCCGCCGAGATTGCGTGTCAGGTTGAACAGGCCCGAGGCGCTCCTCAGCCGCTGCGGCGACAGCGTCCCCAGCGCCAGCGTGTTGATCGGCACCATGCAGAACATCATGAACACGCCGCGCAGGATCTGCGGCACCAGCAATTCGTCGAACTGCCAGTCCGAAGTCATCTGCGTGGTCGTCCAGGCGCTCGCCGCCACGCCCATGAAGCCGATCATCAGCATCAGCCGCAGATCCATCTTGCGGCTGAGCGCACCGGCCACGGGCGCCGTCACGAACATGGCGAGGCCCGAGACGAACAGCGTCTCCCCGATCATCAGCGAATCATAGCCGCGGATGCGCCCCAGATAGAGCGGGAAGAGATAGGTGAGCCCATAGAGCCCGATGCCGAGCACGAAGGAAAAGACCGAGCCGAACGAGAAGTTCATATTGGTGAAGGCGCCGAGATCCACCACCGGGAATTCCACCCGCAAAGCCCGCCAGAAGAACACGACGGCCCCGATCACCATGACGATCGAAAAGGTCATGACGTTCTGGTCGTTGAGCCAGTCATGGTTCGGACCTTCCTCGAGCACATATTCGAGGCTGCCGAGAAAGGCCGCCATGGCGGCGAGGCCCCACCAGTCGAACTTCTTCATCAGGCTCAGTTCCGGCTTGTCGAAATCGATCAGCAGCCAGGTGGCGATGGTGACCGCGATGCCCGGCACCACATTGACCAGGAACAGCCAGTGCCAGGAAAAGGTATTGCTGAGATAGCCGCCCGCCGTCGGTCCGATCGTAGGGGCGAGCGTCGCCACCAGCCCCACAATGGCCGAGATCATCGGGCGCCGCGACGGCGGGAAAATCGTGAAGGCCGCCGCGAACACCGAGGGGATCATGCCGCCGCCGATAAAGCCCTGCAGCGCGCGATAGACGATCATCTGGTTCATGTCGGTCGCTGTCGAGGCGAGGAAGCTCGCGAAAGTGAAGCCGGCCGCCGAGACGGCGAACAGCACGCGGGTGGAGAGGATGCGCGACAGCGTCCCCGAGAGCGGGATCATCACGATTTCGGCGATGAGATAGGCCGTCTGCACCCAGGAGATCTCGTCGGCGCTGGCCGACAGCCCGGCCTGGATTTCGCTGAGCGAGGCGGAGACGATCTGGATGTCGACAAAGGCCATGAACATGCCGAAGACCATGGCGACGAACGCCAGGACGCGGCGCAGCGGCATGGCGTCGGCGGCCTCGGCCTGCGGCACCCGGGCGGGGCGCGATACGACACTGTCCATGGTTGCATCGGCCATTTCGGCCTCCTTGGCTGCGGCAACTGTGCGGAAACGAGGGAGGGGGCCGGCCCAACTCGGAACCATGGCCGGCCCCCGCCTGGCCGCCGCGGCCCCGGGAGGAGATGGGGCGCGGGCGGCAATCGTCAGGGCGACCCGCTAATGGGTCCCCGGAATGGTCCGCGTGTCCGCGTCCACCGTCACGCTCAGCCCGGCGCGCAGCCGGCCGGATTTGAGCGCATCCTCCGGCAGCGCAATGCGGACGGGCACGCGCTGCACCACCTTGGTGAAATTGCCCGTGGCGTTTTCCGGCGGCAGCAACGAGAATACCGCGCCCGAGGCCGGCGCCAGTGACTGGATCGTGCCCTCGATCGGATCGCCCGGATCGGCGTCGAGATGGATCGCCACCTTTTCGCCCGGCTCCAGCTGGGCGAGCTGGGTCTCCTTGAAATTGGCATCCACATAGAGCGCGTCGGTCGGCACCACGGCGGCCAGCTTCAGGCCCGCCGAAACGAGATCGCCCTTCTGCACGGAAAGATTGCCGACCACCCCGTCATAGGGCGCCCGCAGCACGGTGAATGAAAGGTCGCGATTGGCCTTGTCGAGCGCCAGCTGCTGCGATTTGAGCGCGCTCGCCGCCTCGGCCCGCTGGCCCTGCAGCACGGTGATATTGGCGTTGGCCGCGGTGATTGCGGCGTCGGCCGCCGCCACATTGGCGTCGGCCTGCTGCAGGGCGGCATTAGCCGCGTCGAGCGTCGACTGCGCCCCTACCGCGCTCGCCGTCAGCGATTTGGCGCGCTCGGCGGCGAGCGCCGCGTTCTTCTGCGCGGCAACCGCCGCGTCCTTCTGCGCTTCGGCCTGCGCCACGCCGGCCCTCGCCCCCTCGATCTGCGCGTCGATGCGCTTGAGGGTCAGGTTCTGCGTATCGATCGCCGCCTGGGCCTGGTCGCGGGCGATGAGATAGTCGCCATTGTCCAGCGTCACCAGCGGATCGCCCGCCTTCACATGCTGGTTGGCGACGACATTGACTTCGGCCACATAGCCCGCGAGCTTGGGGGAAATCGCGGCGATGTCGCCGCCCACATAGGCGTCGTCGGTCGAAACCATGAAGCGGCCGACCGTCCAGTAATTGTAACCCCACCAGCCGCCTGCCGCGAGGGCGGCGAGCGCGATGATGGAGACGAGGATACGGCGCCGTCCGCCACCCTTGGCCCTGGACGCCGGCACGGCGGTCGCTGTCGCCGGGGCCGGACCCTCGGCGCGCGGCGCCTCCGCCGGACGATCATCAGCCTTGGGCGCATCGATCTTCGGAGCGTCAATCTTGGGAGCATCCATTTTCGGCGCCTCGAGGGTCAGGATCTCGGCATCGGCCGGCTTGGCGTCCTCATGCAACGGACGAAGCCGCGCGGTGTTTTCAGCAGGCATCGACATCTCCCTTCGACGTCCGGGGTGCGGACTAGACCGAACCGTTCGGTTCGATTGACATAGGCCGGCGCCTGCGCCATATCAAGTGAAATCGAACCGGATGGTTCGAAATAGATGCGAGGTTGTTGGAATGGCTGCCCGGCGGAAAATGCATGGCGAAAACAGCGACGGCAAGGCGGCCGGGGCGATCGCGACTTCCGGCGGCACTGTCGCCAGTGCGGGGCAGGGCGCCCTCGCCTCCGCCGGCGACAATGTCGCCATTGCCGGGCGTGGCCGGCGCGTCGCGGGGCGCGATCCGGCCAAGCGCGAGCAGATCCTCGCCGGCGCCCGCCGCTGCTTCATGCAGCACGGGTTCGATGCCACCAGCATGAACGACATCACCGCCGAAAGCGGCGTGTCCAAGGGCACGCTCTATGTCTATTTCGAGGATAAGGAAGACCTGATCGGCGCGCTCATCGATTCCGAACGCCGCCGGGCGCTGGATTTCGCCCGCCAGCAGCTCGATCAGGGCAGCTCGACCGAAGAGGCGCTCACCAATTTCGGCATCACCATGGCCACCAAGCTGACCTCGAACGATGTGGTCAAGGCCATGCGCATGGTCCTCGGCGTCGCCGAAAGGCGGCCGAACCTGGCCGCGAAATTCTTCGGCGAGCCGTTTTCCGGCATCGAGGTGATCAAGAGCTATCTCGACGAGAAGGTCGAGGAAGGCGAACTCGCCATCAAGGATACCGACCTGGCCGGCCGGCAGTTCGTGGACCTCGCCATGGCCGGCATCTTCAAGCGCCGGCTGTTCGGCTATATGGCCGAAGAAGCCGACGCCGCCGTGATCGCCGCCCATGTCGCCAGCGCAGTCGACATGTTCCTCAGCTATTATCGCCGTCCCAAGGCCGACTAGCAGGCATTCGCCTGCACTGATTTTTCGAGGTGGCGGGGTAGGGAGCGCGCGGCCATCCTTCGACAAGCTCAGGATGAGGCTTCGACAGGCTCGGGATGGGCCCCGAACAGGACCCACCCCTCAAAGCTCAGTGTACCGTGCCGTTGCCGATCGTGGGGTCGGCGCGCCAGAGCCGGTCGAGCTCGGAAAGCAGCAGCTTGGTGGCCTCTTCGGGCTCGTCGTCGCCCGTGGCTTCCTCATTGTTCTCGAAGCTGGCGAGGAGCGAGGCGATGTCGGCCTCGATCGACTCGATGGCCTCGTCCATCACCGCCTGCCGGTCATCCACGTCCTCCACCTTGTCGGGGGCGACCACGGTCACCTGCGTCAGCGCCGGGCGTGCGGTCGTCACCCGGGCCTCGAGCGTCAGGGGCTGCGGCTTGGGCGGCGCGATCTGCAAGGCAGCCGCCGGCTCGTCGCCGGGCTCGGCCGCTTCCTCAGCCATGGCGGTCGCGACCACCGCATCCGTTTCATCCTCGCTCTCGTCCGCCTCGGGGCGCTCGAAGGGTGAAAAAGTCCGGGTCAGTTCCACGACCCGCGCAAACGCCGAATTCTTCGACATGGCCAACCTCGTGCTTCATGCAATCGTGAACAGATGAAGGCCCGGCGCGGCGGCTTATGGTCGTCAACAAGGTCATTATGCGGAGAAATTGTGACAATGCCCGGCCGCCGGACCGCATAGTGCAACGCGCAAGGACCGATTCCCGTTTATAGTGCCGGGTCGGCAGTACGGCCGCCGGAACAGGGAAGCGTCAGCATGGCATTCGAAGCAATCAAGGCGGAAATCCGCGCACTGCTCGAGGAATCGGTCGAGGAGCCGCAGGATTCCCACGAGCTGCACCAGCAGCTCATCGAAAAGCTCAACGAAATCAGGGCCACGGGCATGCCGCTCCCCGACGACCTCGTGGAGCTGGAAAAGCGCCTCACCGCCAGCTTCGACGCGCTGCCCAGGCAGTAGTGGCCTTCCTAAAACGGCATCGCAGGACACCGCTGGCTCCAACGGGTCCCCTCCCCCTTGAGGGGAGGGTGGCGGCAGCCGGGTGGGGGTAAACAACGCGCGCCGGCATTTGCTGCGAGGTACCCCCACCCTTGATCCCTCCCCTCAAGGGGGAGGGAGACGAGGTGGCACGCTCTTGCTCCATCCCCACCACCGGGCGGTGCTGCGCCGGGGAGCCCCGCAAGGGGATAGGGGTGCCCGACTTCGCGCCTCTTAGAACGGCGCCGGCACGATGAAATCGCGCATCCGGCCATCCGCCGGATGGGCGAAGCTCAGTTCCTCGGCGTGGAGCTGCAGGCGAGGGGCGGCGTCCCGCGCGGCCCCTGTCGCATAGAAGGCGTCGCCCAGGATCGGATGGCCGAGCGCCAGCATGTGGACGCGCAATTGATGCGTGCGGCCGGTGCGCGGGACCAGCGCCACGCGGGTGATGCCCGGCTCGCGGTCGATCACTCGCCAGTCGGTCTGCGCCGGCCGGCCGTTCTCGAAATCGACGCGCTGGCGCGGCTTGTTCTCCCAGTCGGTGGCGAGCGGCAGGTCGACCCGGCCCGCATCGCCTTCGATCTCGCCCCAGACCCGGGCCACATAGGCCTTCCTGGTCTGGCGCTTTTCGAACTGGATGCCGAGCCCGGAAATGGCGCGCCTGGAGAGCCCCAGCACGATGACGCCCGACGTGTCCTTGTCGAGCCGGTGCACGATGCGCGCGCCGGGAAACTTCGCCGCTGCCCGGGCCGCGAGGCAATCGGCGAGCGCCGGGTCCTTGCCGGCGACGCTCAGCAGCCCGCTCGGCTTGTCGAGCACCAATATGTCGTCGTCGACATAGACGACCGAGAGCCAGGGCTCCGTCGGCGGATCGTAATCATAGCTTTGCGGCACCGGATCGAGCATGCGC
>DASZUI010000141.1:0-2680 GCA_035547675.1 Devosia sp. | reverse complement strand
CTATGAGAGCAAGGGCCTGCTGAGCCCCGAGCGCGTCGGCGGCACCCGCATCTTCCGCCGCCGCGACCGTGCCCGGCTGATCCTCATCCTGCGCGGCAAGCGCCTCGGCTTTTCGCTGCGCGACATCTCCGATTACCTCGGCCTCTACGACGCCCAGTCGCAGACCGCCCAGGTCTCGCTGCTGGTCCGCAAGGTGGACGAGCGGCTCGCCCTGCTTGAAGGCCAGCTCGCAGACCTTCAGACCACGATCGCCGAGCTGCACGAAATCCGGCGCCTGGCGCATGAAAGGCTGGCGCAGGAAGGGTAGGTTGCGCTTGGTCCTGGACCCCGGCCTTCGCCGGGGTGACCCCGCGTTTATGGCAATGCCCGCGCCACCACCCCGCCGTCATTCCGGCGAAGGCCGCAATCCAGCAGCGCGCACGGCGCCGGTCACCCAACGTCCCGTTCAAGTTCCGCTCAGCCGGCAGGGTGTAAGCTCAGCCTCCATACAAGGGGGATTTCACCATGCGCCTGTTCCAGACCATCCGCGTCGCCGCGACCGCACTCGGCCTCGGCCTGCTGCTTGCCGCCTGCACCATCACGTCCGCGCAACCGCTGGTCGCCGATGCCGAGGCGGTGACGCCGCTGCCCGATCATTTCATTTTCTACAGCTACAAGGCCGGCCCGGACGGCTATCGCCGCACCGAGGATGGACCGATGATCTTCACGCGGCGCGGCAAGACCTATGTCGCGACCGATCCCTCCACCAAAGACGACCACATGGTCCTGCGCTTCCTGCCGCTGAGCCATGGCTATCTGCTCGCCGTCAACGGCATGGACGGCGATCCGGACGGGACGCTCTATGGCTTCATGAGCTATGCCAATGGCGTCATGTCGCTGGAGACCACGCCGGACGCCGGCACCGCCGCTGCCATCGAGAAGGCCCGGCCCGGCACCAAGGCCCTGGATGAACTGGCAATCGGCAGCTCGGGGGAGATCGAGCTCAGCAGCCGCGCCGCGCTCGACGCGCTCATCGATCTTTACGAACAAGGCAGGCTGCCGCTCGGCGACAGGCTCGTCGGCGAAGTGGTCGAGAACCCGGACGCACAGCCCGCCACGCGGCTCATCGCGACGGCGACCGGCTGGACGAAGGTGCTGTAAGACCCCTCACCCCCTGCCGGGACCTCTCCCCCACGGGGAGAGGAAGCCTGTTTCAAAGCCGCGCCCATTCCGCGCCCCGTTCCTCTCCCCGTCGGGGAGAGGTCCGGCCGAAGGCCGGGGCGAGGGGGCTACCGCTTGCCCCCGGTCATCGGATCCGGCTTCTTCGGCGGCTTCCAGCCCTTGGGCGGCGCGGCGACGGGGATATGCGTCCCGAGCCCCATCTGCCCCGGCGGCGGCTGGCGCACCTGCGGCTTGCCGGCCTCGGGCGCCTCTCCCTTGAGCACCGCGATTTCGTCGCGCAGCCGCCCGGCAAGCTCGAAGTCCTCGGCCTCCGCCGCTTGCTGCATCTGCCGCGTCAGCTCGCCGATCTTCCGCTCGATGGCGCTCAAGGACATGGCTGGCCCTCCACACTTCCCCCCACCGGCGGGAGAAAAACAGACATCACGTCGCCTCCAGGAAAACCTGCATTTCCTCCAGCGTCCCCGCCTCGCTCGCCGGCTTGTCCCAGCGGATGCGGTTGATGCGCGGGAAGCGCAGCGCCACGCCCGATTTGTGCCGGCCCGAGACCTGCGCACTGTCGAACGCCACCTCGAACACCAATTGCTTCTCCACCTCGCGCACCGGCCCGAAGCTGTTGACCGTGTGGTTGCGCACCCAATTGTCGAGCTGCCGCAGCTCCGCATCGGTGAAGCCGAAATAGGCCTTGCCGATCGGCACCAGCTCGTTCCCCTTCCACACCCCGAACGTATAGTCGGAATAGAAGCTCGAGCGCTTGCCGTGCCCGCGCTGCGCATACATTAGCACGGCATCGACCACGTTGGGATCGCGCTTCCATTTGTACCAGAGCCCCTTGGGCCGCCCGGGCACATAGGGCGAGGTCTTGAGCTTCACCATCACGCCCTCATGCCCATGCTCGGCCGCCCCGCGCCGGCGCAGCTCGGCCAGTTCGTCCCAGCTCGCAAAGGGCAGCACTTCGGAGAGATCGAGCCGCGTCTGCCTGTGCCGCGCCATCCAGGCTTCGAGCCGCCGGCGCCGCTCCGTCCAGGGCAGCGGCCTGATATCCTCGCGCTCGTCGAACAGCATGTCGTAGACCCGCATGAAGGCGGGGTAGTCGGCCAGGTGCCTGGGCGAAGCCACCTTGCGGTTCAGCCGCTGCTGCAGGTCGTTGAAGGGCGCCGGCTCGAAATTCTCGCCCACCAGCAATTCCCCGTCGAGCACCGCCTCCCCGAATGCATTGTCGACCAGGTCGGGAAAGGCCGCCGCGATCTCGTCGCCGGTGCGCGAGAAGAGCGAGGCCGGTCCATTGCCCAGCACCAATTGCACACGGATGCCGTCCCATTTCCACTCGGCGGAAAAGTCCGCCGGATCGAGCTTGCCGAGGTCCACTTCCTCGTCGATCGGATTGGACAGCATCATCGGGTGGAAGCGCACCTCATGAGCGATGTCCGGCCGCGGGCCGCGATCCTCGAGCCAGGCAAAAAGTTCGGTATAGGGGATGGCGAGCCCGTGCCAGATCTCCTCGATCTCCTGCACCGGCTTG
>DASZUI010000140.1:0-4165 GCA_035547675.1 Devosia sp. | reverse complement strand
TCGGCCGACAAGCCGTCGCGGCTCATTCCCGGCCTTGCCGAGTCCTGGACCGTCGATCCGGCCGACAGCAAGCATTGGACCTTCAAGCTGCGCGACACCAGGTTCCATGACGGCTCGCCCTGGAACGCCGACGCGGCGATCTGGAACCTCGACGCTTCGCTCAACCGCAATGCGCCGCAGTTCAACCCGGCCCGCGCCGGCGCCAACGGGTCACGCGTCGCCACCATCGCCAGCTACAGCAAGGTGGACGATCACACGCTCGCCATCGAAACCAAATTTCCCGACGGATTCCTGCCCTATGAGCTGGCGAGCTTCTTCTTCGTCAGCCCGGCCCGCTTCGCCGAGGTCGGCAATGACTGGGCCAAGTTCGCCCAGAACCCCTCGGGTACCGGCCCCTATTCCTTCGTGTCCCTGCAGCCCAAGCAGCGCCTGACGCTGGCGGCGAATGAGGGCTATTGGAACAAGGATCGCATTCCCAAGACCAAGACGCTCGAGCTGCTGCCGATCTCCGATCCGAACACGCGTGTTGCCGCGCTGCTGTCGGGGCAGGTGGACTTGGTCGATACGCTTCCCACCGATGCCGTCGATACGGTCAAGGCGGCGGGCTTCACCGTTACGCAGAACACCTATCCCCATACCTGGCTGTGGCGGCTGAACTTCACCAAGGACTCGCCCTTCTCCGATATCCGCGTCCGCAAGGCGGCCAATCTCGCCATCGACCGGCAGTCGATCGTCGATTTCCTCAACGGCGCGGCGACGCCGGCCAAGGGCTTCGCTCCACCCACGTCGCCGTGGTTCGGCGCGCCATCCTTCGAGCTGAAATACGATCCCGACGAAGCCAGGAAGCTGCTGGCCGAGGCCGGTTACGGCCCCGACCATCCGGTCAAGCTCAAGGTTGTCATTTCCTCCTCGGGCGGCGGACAGATGACGCCGCTCTCCATGAACGAGATCATCCAGCAGAACCTGCACGATGTCGGCATCGACGTGACCTATGACGTCCGCGACTTCACCGCCATGATCAACATGCTGCGGCAGGGTGCCAAGGCCGTGGGCGCCGACGCCATCAACGTCGCCATGACCATGCAGGACCCGCCCTCGGGCATAGCGGCTTATGAGTCGACGCTGGCGCCGCCGGCGGGCGGCAATTGGGGCTTCTACAACAATCCCGATTTCGACAAGGCCATCCGGGCCGCTCGTGCGGAGTTCGGTCCCGCCAAGCAGGAAGCGGCGCTCGCCAAGGTCAACGAGGTGCTGACCAACGACGCGGCGGCGCTGCTCGTCGTGCACGACACCGGACCGCGCGGGCTCTCGCCGAAGCTCAAAGGCTTCACCCAGGTGCAGAACTGGTACCAGGACTTCACTTCCATCGTGAAGGTCGAGTGAAATGATGAGGTTCGACGTCGTCGAGAAGTCCATCGCCGACATCCATGCGGCCTATCTGGCGGGCACCACCACGGCGCGGGAGGTGACGCAGGCTTTCCTCGATCGTATCGAGGCCTATGACCGGCGGGGGCCGCAATTATGGGCGCTGGTCGTGACCAATCCGGATGCGCTCGCGGATGCCGAGGCGCTCGACCGCGCCTTCGCGGAAACCGGCAAGCTCACCGGGCCGCTGCACGGCATCCCGGTGCTCGTGAAGGACAATTACGACGTCGCGGGCCTGCAGACGACCGGCGGCTCCGGTGCGCTCATCGGCTGGGTGCCGCAGAAGGACGCAACCGTCATCACGCGGCTGCGCAAGGCCGGCGCCATCATCCTCGCCAAGTCCACCATGTCCGAATGGGCGCGGGGCGGCTATGACAACATCAATTCCGTGCTGCCCTCCTTCGCCCGCAACCCCTACAACACCGCCCATGCCACGGGCGGCTCCTCTGGCGGCACCGGGGCAGGGCTTGCGGCCAGCTTCGGCGTGGTCGGCCTCGGTTCGGACACGTTCGGCTCGATCCGCAATCCCTCCTCCAACAATGCGCTGGTCGGCCTGAGGCCGAGCTGGGCGCTGGTCTCGCGGGCCGGCATGGTCGGACTTTACGATGCACGCGATACGGCGGGGCCGATGGCCCGTTCGGTCGCCGACCTCGTTGCGCTGCTCGACGTGATCGCCGGCGTCGATCCAGCCGATCCGGCCACGCTTAACGCCGAGGGCAGGATTCCGCCGACCTATGCCGCCGCCCTTAGGGCCGACGGCGCGCGCGGCAAGCGTATCGGCGTGTTGCGGCAGGCCTTTCCGCCGGGGCAGTCCGACGTTCAGGTGACGGCGCTGCTCGATCGGGCGGTCGAAGACCTGAGAGGGGCAGGGGCCGAGATCGTCGATCCGTTCGTCGTGCCCGAGTTCGACCAGTTCCTGCCGGCGAGCCACCCGCTCAGCGAGGTCAAGGCGGCGATCGAGCGCTATCTCGCGACGACCGGGCCGCAATTTCCCAAGACGCTCGCGGCGGTGATGGAATCCGGAAAATTCCATCCCGTGCACGAGGGTAGCTTCCGGGCGACCGTGCCGGCGCCGCCCCCGGACCAGGACCCCATAGTCATGGAACTCGAGGCAACCGAAGCGCGCATGCGCATCGCCTATGATGCGGCGATGCGCGAGGCGGGCGTCGACGCCTTCGTCATGCCGGTGGCCAGGAACCCGCCGCGCCTCAATGGCGACCGTGGACTGACGCAGGCCGGCGCCAATACCGGCTTCGCCTCAGCGCTGCACTGGCCGGCGATCGCCGTGCCCATGGGCTACACCTATGAGGATCTCCCGTCGGGCATGCAGATCGTCGGTCGCCCCTGGACCGAAACGCTGCTTCTCGAAATCGCCTACGCCTATGAACAGGCGACCCACCACCGTCATGCGCCGGCCAGCGTGCCGCCGCTTTCCTGATTGTCGAGGTCGAGATGATCGAAGAAGTCAACGATCCGAAAACCGCCGAGGAAATCCGGCAGTCGTTTCTGGCCTACAACAAGGCGCTCGACGCCGGCGAGGCCGAGGCGCTCAACGGGTTTTTCTGGAACTCGCCCTCCACGGTGCGCTTTGCTCCGACGGAGACGCTGTTCGGCTACGAGGCGATCTCGAATTTCCGCTCCAGGCAGTGGAAGGGCGGCGGCGTCGACCGGACGGTCGAGACGCTGGCGGTGATCGTGCTCGGGCGGGATGTCGGCATCACCAACGCCGTGATCGCCAGCCCGGATGGGCGCCGCAGCCGCCAGTCGCAGACCTGGGCGAGGATGCCGGTTGGGTGGCGGATCGTCTCGGCCCATGTCAGCCCGGCGCCGGCCTAGAGCGTTTTCAGGAAAAGTGGTTCCACTTTTCCGGCCTCATGGTGAGCTTGTCGAACCACGAAAACGCGACAAGTCAAGAACTTAGAGCTCATGTTCTGATTCAATCAGAACGTGAAGTGCTCTAAGCCGCCCGCCCGGCTCAACCACAGGACCCGTAACCCGCATTGTCGTGATACGCCGGGCTTGCACTACAGCCATCAAGGGACGAAAGGGCTCGGATTTTTCCAAGCCCTGGCAACGCTGCCATTTGAAGCGAAAAGCCCGGAGTTCCCGGCTTTTTCAGCGTCCGAACCCGGGAATAGACAAACTATCCCCGGGCGAAGATGGACAAACAGCACGGCAAAATGGTCATTGTTGCCGGAATAATGGTCCTCGGCTGACCAACGTCGATCCGCTCGGGTTTCAGCTGCACCCGGTCGTCGTGCCGCAGTCCTCGCAGACGAGGCAGTGACCCGAAACCTTCATCCGCATGGAATTGCAATTCGTGCACTGGTCGCCGGTATAGCCCTTCATCCGGGCCTCGGCGCGCAGCGAATTGGCGTCCTGGCGTGCCGGCGGGGAGGGGATGGGATCGAGTTCGCCGGCATTGAAGGTGTTCGGGCTCGTTTCGGTGCCCGGATCGGTCCTCAGCGCCGTGGCGGCACGGAATGCCGTGACGGTCGAGGTCTGCATCGCCTGCACGGGGTTGTAGGGCGCATCATTGGGAACCAGCACGAGGCTCTGGTTCTTGACGCGGCCCCGCGTCATGCCACGCGACACGAATTTGTCGGCGGCCACCGGCGTCGGCGCGCGCGGCTGGTCGGACGAATCTCCCCCCACCGAGGTCGCCGAGGCGTCCGGATTCACATGCGCCAGATCGTCCCGGTCGAGGTAGGAAATCGCCAACTCGCGGAAGATATAGTCG
>DASZUI010000139.1:0-6108 GCA_035547675.1 Devosia sp. | reverse complement strand
CCGCGGCGGCAGTCAGGTCCAGCCGAATGGCTGGCTATTCGTCGCGATAGACCTTCTCGCGGCGCTCGTGCATTTCCTGGGCTTCGAGGCTCAGGGTTGCGATCGGGCGGGCATCGAGCCGGGCGATGCCGATGGGATCGCCGGTTTCCTCGCAATAGCCGTAGGTGCCGTCCTCGATCCGCTTCAGCGCGGCGTCGATCTTGGCGATCAGCTTGCGCTGCCGGTCGCGGGTCCTGAGCTCCAGGGCGCGGTCGCTTTCGGAGGAGGCACGGTCGGCCATGTCGGGGTGGTTTTGGCTCTCCTCCTGGAGGTTGTCGAGCGTCTCGCGGCTTTCCCGCAGGATCTCTTCCTTCCAGTTTTCGAGCTTGGCCCGGAAATATTCCCGCTGTCGCGGGTTCATGAAGGGTTCGTCTTCGGTCGGCCGGTATTCCAGCGTATCGACAGGAGCTTGCATCTAGGGACTCAACTCCAGCAGGCGGTAACGAATGGCGCCCTTATAGGGGCGCCTACTGACATGAGCAAGCGGGTTAACGATCGGTGATTAATGGGCCGATGCGCGTGGCTTTTCGGCCTCAGGCCGCCGTGAAGCGTCCGAACTTGGCCAGTTCCACCCGCGCCCGCAGTTCGATGGCGTCCAGCGCCTCGTCGAGCGCGGGTTCGTTGCGCTCGCGCGCCTGCCCGATCAGCGCCAGCAGCAGGTTGAGCCGCCCCTCGCTGACCCGGCCGGCCAGCAGGTCGGCCTTCAGCTCGTCCAAAGTGTCGAGAATCTGCGTGCTGCGGCGCAGCGCCTTGCGCCGCGCCATTAAGGCGTCGTCCACCGCCTGCAGCGCCAGGAGCGCATCCAGGCTGGCCGTCGGCGCCGTCGCCGGCGCCCCTGTTATGCGGGCCGGAGCCGCCTCGACCTCGGGCATGAAGGCCTCGCCGCCGCCGACCCGGCGGCCCATCCCGGCATAATCCGTCCGCGGGGTTCGGGAAGTGCCGTCTATCCGCATGGGACCACCTTGAAGAAGAGCCTGCCTACCCCGGCAAATTCGGCCGCCAATGGTTAACGAGACCTTAATTCACCCGGCAGGAATTGCCGCCCCCGCAGCGTGCGTCGCCGCCCTGCCATCGCCGATCCGCCTGAAACCACTAGATAATCCAGCTGCTTAGAAGAATTCGGCACGGCCGAATGGCGGCTGGCACGCTTTTCGCAATCCACAGCTTGCGGCCCCCATGGGGATGGGAGTCGCCAGAACGGGGATTGCAATGCAGCTTCCGAACCTACGGATTCTACTTACCGGCCTCATGGCGGCGCTACTGAGTCTCGCGCCGCTGACCGAGGCCCATGCGGCCACCGCCCGCATCAAGGACATCGTCAATATCGAGGGCATCCGCGACAACCAGCTCGTGGGCTACGGCCTGGTGGTCGGCCTCGACGGCACGGGCGACAGCCTCAACAATTCGCCCTTCACCCGGCAGAGCCTGCAGGCCATGCTCGAGCGGCTGGGCGTCAACACGGTCGGCCAGAACATGCGGACGGGCAATGTCGCCGCCGTCATGGTCACCGCGAACCTGCCGCCCTTTGCCACGCAGGGCACGCGCATCGACGTGAACGTCGCCTCGCTCGGCGACGCCAAGAGCCTCCAGGGCGGCACGCTGCTCGTGACGCCGCTGCTCGGCGCCGACGGGCAGGCCTATGCCATCGCCCAGGGCGCGGTGGCGATCAATGGCTTCAAGGCGCAGGGCGATGCCACGACCGTGATTTCGGGCGTCGTCACCACCGGCCGTATCGCCGAGGGCGGCCTCATCGAGCGCGAGATCAATTTCAAGCTCGATACCCAGCGCTCGCTGCGCCTGGCCTTGCGCAACCCCGACCTGACGACCGCCCGCCGCATCGCCGTCTCGATCAACGACTTCATCGGCAGCCCCACGGCGACGCCCGAAGACCCGGCCACGGTGCGCGTCACCCTGCCCCCGCACTTCAACGGCAATATCGTCGACCTGCTCACCGACATCGAGCAATTGGTCGTCGATACCGACCAGCCGGCCAAGATCGTCATCGACCAGAATTCCGGCATCATCGTCATGGGCAAGGATGTCCGCGTCTCGACCGTGGCGGTCGCCCAGAGCAATCTGACCGTGACGATCGCCGAAAACCCGCAGGTCAGCCAGCCCGCGCCCCTGAGCCAGGGCCAGACGGTGGCGGTGCCGCGCACCAACATCACCGTCAACCAGAAGAACTCCGACCTCGCCCTGCTGCCGGAATCGGTGACGCTGCAGCAGCTCGTCGACGGCCTCAATGCGCTCGGCATCACGCCGCGCGACCTGATCTCCATCCTGCAGGCGATCAAGGCGACCGGCGCGCTGCAGGCCGATATCGAGGTGCTGTGATGGGTTTTTCCGCGCTTTCCACCACCGCCCGCAAGACGGCCCAGCCGGAGCTTTCGCCACAAAACGCCAAGCTGCTGAACCAGGCCAAGAGCCTCGAGGGCGTGTTCCTCAACACCCTGACCAAGGAAATGTTCTCCTCGATCAAGACCGACGGTGCCTTTGGCGGCGGCTTCGGCGAGGAAACCTGGCGCGGCATGCAGGCAGAACAGCTCGCCGACTCCATCGCCCAGTCGGGCGGCATCGGCCTTGCCGACCAGATCACCCGCAGCCTGCTCGATGTGCAGGAAGCCGCCCAGCGCGCCGCCACATCCGCTTCGCCTTCGACCCCAACCGAACTTTCGACCCCAACCCTGCTTTCGACCCCAACCCTGCTTTCGCCCCAAGGAGCCACAACACCATGAGTACCGGCCCGACAACCGCAGCCGAACGCCTCGCCGCCCTCGACGACCTCGACCCCGCCGAACTGGTCGGCCGCACCGGCGACGTGCTTGCCCGGCTGGTGGAGATCATGGACGCCGAGACCACCCTGCTCCACGCTCACCGCTATACCCAGGCCGGCCAGCTCAGCGCCGAAAAGACCCAGCTGGCGCAGGACTATGTGGGCCTTGCCCGGGCCGTGCAGCGCCGGCTGCCGCAACTCGAGGCGGATGTCCCCGAGCAGATCGCCCGCCTCAAGCGCGGCCACGACAGCCTGGTGACGCAGATGGCCGAAAACCTCCGGGTGATCGCCACCTCGCGCGACGTGGCCGAAACCCTGCTCGCGGACGTGGCGACCAGCGCCGCCGGCCAGGAGCGCGCCAAGACCTACGACCAGGCGGGCATGGTGCTCGATCCGTCCGAGCTGACCTCCGCGCGCGGCATCGCCGTCAACCGGGCGCTCTAATCCGCCGGTTATAGAGAATTCATCAACCCTGAGCGCCGAATCGCTGCATAAAAGCAGGGATTCGGCGTAAGTTTTATTCGAAGGCGTTCTAATTGGTCGCACTGCGTAAAATACTGCGGGAGACGGCAACCGGCCGCTAATTGCCGGCCGACTATCGGCTCCCTTTTGGTCGTAACCGCAACGGGAGCGCCAGGTGAGCAATACAGTAGCCCCATTGCCGACGGGCGCCGGCGTCGCGCCGGTGTCCGAGCATCGTTCCCGCCAGGAGCAGCAGCATCGCCAGCAGGGCGAGGCGGACCAGCATGGCGAAGAGCAGGCCGGGCGGCGCCAGCCGCAGCCGCGTTTCACGCTCGAAGCCGCGCCGCTCCCGGTCGATGCCGAACTGGTGCCCGCCGAAACGCTCTTCGCCGCCGCGCTCCTCGCCAACGAAATGCCGGCCCCGCCGCCCTCGCCCGACACCGTCAGGCTGGCGACCGGCCATGGCTGGACCCCGCCGGAATCGATCCTCCGCCTCAAGGACAAGACGATCTGAAAGGCGGGGCACGGCGCAAGGCGCCCTCGAATCGTCCGCGCGCGCCTGCCACCCCTTTCGCCGCCGGCGATTCGCTTCCGCAGCCCTGTCCGGCATTAATTTTCCGCCCCGACGAGCCTCGGCCGCCCAATTCGAAAAAGCCAAAGCCTTTCCATTGCATTAACCCTGCCGGGCGGGCGCCGATCGGACCAGAAACAGCCCGCAATTTAACCATTCTTTATTGCCTGCCGGCCGATAGTCGTCGCGGCCGCCTCAGGACGAGGCGTCTGAACACGTGTCCCAGAAGAGGAAACACTCTATGTCCGATATCACCCTTTCGGCATCGGTTCGCCAGAACCTGCTGTCGCTGCAGTCGACCTCGCAGTTGCTCGCGACCACGCAGGAGCGCCTTGCCACGGGCAACAAGGTCAATTCGGCTCTCGACAATCCCACGAACTATTTCACCGCCCAGTCGCTGAACAACCGGGCGAGCGATATCAGCAACCTGCTCGACAGCGTCGGCAACGGCGTGCAGGTGCTGCAGGCGGCCAATACCGGCATCACCTCGCTGCAGAAGCTGATCGACAGCGCCAAATCCGTGGCCAACCAGGCCCTGCAGGCCACCTCGGGCTACACCCAGAAGTCGCAGATCGTATCTGCGGCCATTACCGGCATCACCGCGAACAACCTACTTGGTACCAACAGCACCGTCGGCACCGCACAGCTCAATCAAGCGATCTATGCCCCGACCACCGTCACGGGAACCGGGCCTGTTTACGACACGAATGGTAATGCAGCTACTGCCACTTCGGTGCTCGACGGCGCTGCAACCAGCACGTCCATTGACCTGTCGGCGCTTGACGGCAAGACAATGACCGTCAACGGTATCAACTTCACGTTCGATGCCACTGCGTCGCAGAGCAATCTGGGCGTGAGCGGCGACAACACCACAGGTTACAACGTGGACGTTGCGACCGACGCGACTGGCACTCTCGGCGATCTGCTCACGGCGATCGAGACAGCCGCCGGTGCTGCCACTCCGTCCACTGCGGCGTCTATTAGCGCCACGGGTGAAATTACGCTCACCTCTGGCACGACCCCGCTGACCTTCGGCGGTACCGATGCAACGGCGATCCTCACCGCCCTCGGCGGCGTGGCCAGCATCCCGGCCGCCAGCATGAGCCCGGCCACCCCGGCAAAGATCACCGGCAGCACTTTGCTCACCGGCACGGCCGGTACGGACTCGCTGACCTCGGCCTTTACGACCAGCGATACGATCACCGTCAACGGCAAGACCATCGAGTTCTATGACTCAGGCGCTGGCGGTTCGGCCGGCCACCTTGCCAACACGGTCTATCTCGACCTGAATACCGCAACGGTTAATGACGTCCTCGGCGCCATCGACCTCGCCAGCGGCGTCGCCACTGGCGATACCGACGGCAACGGCTACATCAACGGTACGGAAACCTTGACTGCCGCGACCGGCGACAAGCTCTCCTCGGTAGTCAACGGCCAGGTCGTCGTCAACTCCAGCACCGCCTCGGACCTGGTCCTCGGCGGTTCGGGTCTTGCCAAGCTGGGGCTCTCGGTCGGTACCACCACCGCCAGCGTGGCGGAAACCGGCCTCAGCGGCCAGACGTTGAACTTCGGCTCGTTCGATGGTGGTACGGCGGTCAACATCACCTTCGGTACCGCTACCGGCCAGGTCAGCACGCTGAACCAACTCAACACCGCGCTCGCCGCCGACAACCTCGAAGCGTCGCTCGACTCCACGGGCCACTTGACGATCTCGGCCACCAATGACCACTCGTCCGCGACGATGACTGCCCCCACGGGCACCGCAGTGTCGACGGCCGGCGCCGCCTTCAACGGCCAGATCGTTTCTGGTCCGGTGAAGAACACCGATGCGCAGAACGCCCGGTCGAGCCTCGTCGACCAGTACAACGCCATCATCGATCAGATCACCACGACCGCCCAGGATGCCTCCTTCAACGGCGTGAACCTGCTCAATGGCGACCAGTTGAAGCTCGTGTTCAACGAGACGGGCACCTCGAGCCTGAACATCAAGGGCGTGACCGACGATCCGTCGGGTCTAGGCCTGTCGAAGCTGACCAACGGCAGCGACTTCCTTGACAATGCCGCGACGAACAAGGTTCTGGCGACGCTGAATACCGCGTCGACCACGCTGCGTTCTCAGGCGTCGACCCTCGGCTCGAACCTCTCGATCGTGCAGATCCGTCAGGACTTCTCGAACAACCTGATCAACGTTCTGCAGACCGGCGCGTCGAACCTGACCCTCGCCGACACCAACGAGGAAGCGGCCAACAGCCAGGCGCTGTCG
>DASZUI010000138.1:0-3880 GCA_035547675.1 Devosia sp. | reverse complement strand
AGCCTGCCGGTGAACTTGAAGCCCACGACCTCGGGGATCAGCATGGAGATCGGCTGGCCGAGCATGGCCGCCTCGGCTTCGATGCCGCCCACGCCCCAGCCGAGCACGGCAAGGCCGTTGACCATGGTGGTATGGCTGTCGGTGCCCACCAGCGTATCGGGATAGGCGATCGTTTCGCCGTTCTCCGTCTTGGTCCAGACCGTCTGGGCGAGATATTCGAGATTGACCTGGTGGCAGATGCCGGTGCCCGGCGGCACCACGCGGAAGTTGTCGAAGGCCGACTGGCCCCAGCGCAGGAATTCGTAGCGCTCGCCGTTCCGCTCATATTCGCGCTCGACATTCTGCGCGAAGGCCGAGGGCGTGCCGAAATAATCGACCATCACCGAATGGTCGATGACGAGGTCGACCGGCACCAGCGGATTGACCTTCTGCGGATCGGCCTTGAGCTTCTGCGTTGCGTCGCGCATGGCGGCGAGGTCGACTACTGCCGGCACGCCGGTAAAATCCTGCATCAAGACGCGCGCCGGACGGAAGGCGATCTCGTGCTCCGCCTTGCCGCGGTTGCTGAGCCATTCGCCCACCGCCCTGACGTCGTCGGCGGTCACGGTCCGCCCATCCTCGAAGCGCAGCAGGTTTTCCAGCACCACCTTGAGCGAGTTCGGCAGCCGGGAGATATCGGCGAGGCCATGCCTTTCGGCCTCGGTAAGGGAGAAATAGGTATAGGTCTTGCCGCCGACGCTGAGCGTCGTCTTGGAATTGAAGCTGTTGCTGTCTGCCACCGGAACCGCCTGTCGCTCGGGTTGGACGCTGTGCTCCCCGGCGGCAAGGGCCCGCGCGAGGCAACGCGCCGGCGCAGCCGGGCGGCCGCGCCTACACTGGAAGGATTCCAGTCTGGGGTCGATATAGCGAAATCATTTCCTGCTTGCCAGCATCCACTTGGCCCCCTTACGTGGCGCCGAGATGAGCCGATTATTGCCCGAGATGGACCCCTTGCCGCCGCGCCGCATCGTCCTCGAAAGCCTGGCCGGCCGCCGGGGCGAGCGGGCGCTGTTCGAGAACCTCACCCTCGAACTCGGCCCCGGTGAGGCCGCCGAGCTGCGTGGCCCGAACGGCGCCGGCAAGACCACGCTGCTGATGATTCTCGCCGGCATCGTCCGCGCCGCCGCCGGCACGGCGCGCCTCGAGGGCGGCGACCCGGAGGGTCGGCCCGAGACCGACATCGCCTATATGTCGCACCGTCCCGCCATCAAGCCGCGGCTCACCGTGACCGAAAACCTGAAATTCTGGGTCGCCCTCAATGGCGGCGACGCCGATATCGATGCCGCGCTCGAAACCGTCGGCCTCGGCCCCATCGCCTGGCTGCAGGCCGGCCACCTCTCCGCCGGCCAGACCCGCCGCCTGGCGCTGGCCCGCCTGCTCCTCGCCGATCGGCCCGTCTGGCTGATGGACGAACCCACATCGGCCCTCGACAGCGACGGCGAAAAGCTGGTCGCCCGGCTGATCGACCACCACCTCGACCGCGGCGGCCTCGTCGTTGCGGCCACGCACCACGACCTGGGGCTGGCGCATGCGGTGCGCCGCATCGAGATCGGCCGCGCGAGGGCGGCGGCGTGAGAGGTCGGCGTTTGCGGCCTGACCCCCACCCCTGTCCCCGCCCCGCAAGGGGGAGGGAGACGATGTTGCACCGCCTTGCCACGGGCACTCCTACCCCCTTGCGGGGGAGGATGGGAGGGGGGTCAGCCCGCGAGAGCGCCACAGGAATATTCGCCCCATGACCGCTTTCCTCGCCGTCATCGCCCGCGACATCCGCCTCGCCACCCGCGTCGGCGGCGATGCGCTGACGCTGGTCTTGTTCTTCGTCATGGTCGGCGTCATCGTCCCCTTCGCCATCGGCCCCGATCCGGCGACGCTGTCCCGCCTCGCCCCCGGCATCATCTGGATCGCCGCCTTCCTTTCCATGCTGCTCGGGCTCGACCGGCTGTTTCGGGCCGACGAGGAGGATGGTTCGCTCCTGCTGTTCCGTCACGCCGCCCTGCCGCTCGAAGCCATCGTTGCCGCAAAAGTGATCGCTCATTGGCTGCTCACCGCCCTGCCGCTGATCGTCGCCTCCCCCATTCTCGCCGTGCTGCTGGACATGGACATGGGCGCCTGGCTGAAGACCGTGGCCTCCCTGCTCCTGGGCACCCCCGGGCTGGTTGCGCTCGGCACCATCGGGGCCGCCGTAACCGTGAGTTTGCGGCGCGGCGGACTCATCGCGCCGGTCCTCATCCTGCCCCTTTCGATCCCGATATTGATCTTCGGCACCGGCGCCATCGCGGCGGGGAGCCCCGAAGGACTTGCGGGCGCCGCCTTGCTGTTTCTCGCCGCCATCAGCCTCGTGGCGCTGGCGCTCGCACCCTTCGCCGCCGCGCTTGCCTTGCGGCTGGCCGAGGACTAAATCCGGCTGGTTAAGAGGAATTCCACTCCATGACCATCGAACTGACCGCCAAGCGGCCGAACTGGTTTTCACGGCTCGCCAATCCCGGCCAGTTCCTCGCCTGGAGCAAAGGCTTCGTCTGGCCGCTCGTGATCATCACGGGGCTGCTTTTCATCGCCGGTCTTTATTACGCCTTCTTCGATTCCCCGCCCGACTACCAGATGGGCGAAACCGTCCGCATCATGTACATCCACGTGCCCAATGCCTGGCTCAGCCAGTTCGTCTATGGCGTCATGGCCGTGGCCTCGATCGGCACCCTGGTCTGGCGCCATCCCCTCGCCGATGTGACGGCCAAATCCGCCGCCCCGCTCGGCGCGGTCTTCACCGGGCTCGCCCTGTTCTCCGGTTCGCTCTGGGGCCGCCCCACCTGGGGCACCTTCTGGGAATGGGACGGGCGCATGACCTCGACGCTCATCCTGTTCCTGATCTATCTCGGCATCATCGCCCTCTGGCGCGCCTTCGAGGACCAGGGCCGCGCCGGGCGCATCATCGCGATTTTCACCCTGGTGGGGGCGCTCGACATCCCGGTGGTCAAATTCTCCGTCGACTGGTGGAACACGCTGCACCAGCCGGCAAGCGTCCTGACCATGAGCGGCGAGCACGTAGCCCCCGCCATCCTGATCCCGCTCCTCGTGATGACGCTGGCCTTCACCCTGCTCTTCGCGACGCTGCTCGTCGTCCGCATGCGCACCGAAATCCTCAAGCGCCGCGCCGAAACCCTCGAGCGCCAGGCCGCCGCCAGCATAGCGGGTTGATCATGGATTTGGGACCGCACGCCGCCTTCATCATCTGGGCCTATGTCGGGGTAACGCTCGGCGTCGTCGGCCTCATCGCCTACGCCATCATCGACGCGCGCCGCACCAGGACCCGCCTCGCGGCGCTCGAAGCCCGCGGCATCCGCCGCCGCTCCGCCGGGGGCAAGCCGTGAACCTGCGGCGCCTTGCCCTCTTCGTTCTGCCGCTCGTGGTGCTGGTGGCGCTGATCGGCGTCTTCGCCATGAGCCTCAACCACGACCCGAGCTACATCCCCTCCGTGCTCATCAACAAGCCGGCGCCGGACTTCGCCCTGCCGCCTGTCGCCGGCGTCGATGCGCCCGGCTTCGATACCGATACGCTCAAGGGCCATGTCAGCCTGGTCAACGTCTTCGCCAGCTGGTGCATTCCCTGCCGCGACGAGCATCCGGTGCTGATGTCGCTCAAGGACCAGCTGGGCGTGCCGATCTACGGCATCAACCAGAAGGACCAGCCCGACAACGCCAAGGCCTTCCTCGCCGAAATGGGCGACCCCTATACGGCCATCGGCGCCGACAGCAATGGCCGCGCCTCGATCGACTGGGGCGTCTATGGCGTGCCGGAAACCTTCGTCGTCGACGCCAAGGGCATCATCGTCTCCAAGGTCATCGGG
>DASZUI010000137.1:0-12948 GCA_035547675.1 Devosia sp. | reverse complement strand
CAATAGCCGCGCTCGAGGCCCCAGACGCCGCCCGATGTGCCGACATCGACATAGTGGACGCCCGAAACTTCGAGCGAGCGGGCCCGGCGGATATCGTCCTGGTAATAGGTGTTGCCGCCGTCGATCAGCGCATCGCCGGGCGTCAGCATGGTGGCGAGCTCGGCGATCGCCTGCTCGGTCACCGGCCCGGCCGGCAGCATGACCCATATGGCGCGCGGCGTGGCGAGCGCATCCACGAGCGCATCGAGCGAGCCGGCCGGTGTCGCGCCCTCGCCGGCGAGCGCCTCGCGCGAGGTCGGGTTGATGTCGTAGACGACCACCGAATGGCCCGCCCGCATCAGCCGCCGCGCGATATTGGCGCCCATCCGGCCCAGACCCACAATGCCGATCTGCATGTCTAGCGTCCCCGAAAGCTGGATTGCCGTCCCGGGCGGATGGCCCGCGGCGCGCCAGTCTAGCACCGGCTTGTGACGATCTCACCCCTTCAGCGCGGGCGTTCCCGATCCGCCGCCGGATGGCTCGACGACACGGCCGGAACGGATATTCCATTTTCCATTGCTGTGGAACGGCATTTGCGCATTTGTAAAGGCGGCGGCGGCTTGCTAAGCTGAATCAAGGAGAAGCGCTGTCATGAAACGGTCGTAGAACCGTCATGTCAGCGTCGAGCGTGCTGCCTAGTGTGCCCCGCACCTCAAAGGGATGGGCACCTATGCCGCCCGTCCGAGCCAGGGTCTTCAGGAGGGACATCATGAATCGCCGTGAACTCATGCTTTCGGCTTCGGCCTTGGCGGCTGCCGCCACGCTGCTGCCGCGCAATGCTTTCGCCGATCCCAACCGCATCGACTGGTACACGGATTCGGACCAGAACATTCTCGACTTCTGGACCAATATCGTGAAGCCGAAGTTCGAGGCGGCCAATCCGGGGATCACGCTGAACCTGGTCGATGCCGGCGATGCCGCCGGTGCGCAGGCGATCGCCGAGCGCGCCCTGGCGGCGATGCAGACCAACACCGACCCGCGGGCCGATTATTTCGAGACCTGGGATCCGCGCCTGCCGAAGGGCGCGATCGACAAGGGCCTCTGGGTCGACATGAAGACCGCGGGTCTCTCCAACTATTCCAAGGTCAACCCGCTGGCCTTCAATTCGGATTTCTCGCTGCCCTATCGCGGCAGCCAGGTGCTGCTGGCCTATGACACCGCCAAGCTGAAGCCGGAAAATGTGCCCAAGACCTGGGCGGACCTGGTCGCCTGGATCAAGGCCAATCCGGGCCAGTTCATCTACAACCGTCCCGACAAGGGCGGGGCCGGCGGCAATTTCGTGCGCCGCGCCATCTGGGAAGTGAATGGACGCGACCCCAAGAAGTTCACGATCGACAATGCCGGCAGCTTCGCCGCGACGGCGCTGCCGCCGGCCTGGGACCTGCTCAACGAGCTCGCGCCCTATATGATGGACAAGGGCGCCTATACTTCGGGCAATACCCAGTCGATCCAGCTGCTCAGCCAGTCGGCCGTCACCATGATCCCGGCCTGGTCGGACCAGTCGCTGCAGGCGATCTCGACCGGCGTGCTGCCGGAAACGACCGGCCTCGTCCAGCTGACCGATCTGGCGCTCGCCGGCGATTTCTCGCGCGCCACGGTGTTCGCGAACGGCGTCAACAAGGCGGCCGCGCTCAAGCTCGCCGATTTCGTGCTCTCCGAGGAAATCCAGTCGGCGGTCATCACCCAGCTCGGCGGCTTCCCGGGCGTGTCGTGGGATTATGTGAGCAAGGAGCTCCACGACAAGTACAAGGACGTGATCCCGGCCTCCATCCCGGTGTTCCCGGGCGGCGATTGGGAAAAGGCCATCAATGACGGCTGGTACCGCGCCGTCGCGCCCAATATCGACCGCAGCAAGTGACCATCGCCGCCACGGCGCCGGTCGCGCCGAAAGTACGACAGACGAGTAGGGGGCTGACCGGCCTCCTGCTCGTGGCCCTGCCGGTGCTGCTGGTGGTCTGGCTGATCATCTGGCCGATCATTTCGGCCATCATCGGCACGCTCTGGGTAGAAACCGACACGGGCGGCCATGAATGGTCGCTCGCCAGCTACCGCTTCTTCTTCACCGACGCCTACAGCCTCAACAATCTCTGGCTGACGCTCTGGACCACCGCCGTCTGCGCGGCGGTCCTGCTCGCCATCTGCATTCCGATCGCGCTCTATCTGCGCTTTTCGAAGGGCTGGCTCCCCACCTATGTGCAGGCGCTCGCGGTCTTTCCGATGTTCGTGCCTTCGATCATCCTGAGCTATGCGTTCATTCGCGTCCTCGGGCCCAATGGCATGCTTGATATCCTGCTCAACGCCGTGCATCTGCCCAAGGCGCGCTCGCCCTATCTCACGCCCTGGGGGCCGGTGATCGGGCTGGTTTGGGATAATGTGCCGCTGACGGTGCTGATCCTTGTGTCGGGCATGGGGTCGATTCCCGATGCCGCGATCGAGGCGGCGCGCGACGTCGGGGCCGGCGGCCTCGCCGTGTTCCGCCACATCATCCTGCCGCAGATCGGCAATACGCTGATGGTGGCGCTGAGCTTCACCGTGCTCGGCATCTTCTCGGCCTTCACCCTGCCCTATGTGCTGGGACCCGCCGCGCCGGAAATGATGGGGCCGTTCATGCAGCGCACCTTCCGCGACCTCAACGATCCGCTCAACGCCGTCACGCAGGCCGTGGTCACCTTCGCCTTCTGCCTCGTCTTCGGCCTGTTCTATGTGCGCTCGGTGGCGCGCAACCGGGCGGCGCGGTGACGATGGCAAAGCCGCTCGTCCCTTCCCGCCCCGATCTGCCAGGCATCGCGCTGGCCGTGGCGCTGACGGTCGCCGTGGTCTTGCCGATGCTGGTGGTCTGCATCTGGGCCTTCGCCAATGTCTGGCGCTTTCCCGCCGTCCTGCCGCAGCAATTCGGGCTGCGCTACTGGCACGACACGCTGGCGCGGGCCGATGTGTGGGAGTCGCTGTGGATCAGCCTGCGCCTGTCGGTGACGGTGACGCTGCTGTCGGCGGTGATCTGCCTGCCGGCCGCCTATGCCTTCGCGCGGCTGCGGTTTCCGTTTCGCAACCTGCTGTTCTTCTCGTTCCTTGCGGGCCATGCCTTTCCGAAGTTCGGCCTGCTGGTCGCGGTGGCGGCGATCTTCCTGCAGCTCCACCTGATCGCGACCTTCTGGGGGGTGGTGCTGATCCAGCTCGTGGGCACGCTGCTGTTCATGATCTGGATTCCGGTTTCCGCCTTCCAGGCGGTCGACCGGCGGATCGAGGAGGCGGCGCGCGATGTCGGGGCGGGACCGCTGCGCGTCTTCTGGTCGATCACCCTGCCGCAGGCGCTGCCGACGATTGCGGCGGCGGTGCTGTTCTCCTTCGTCGGCACGTTCTACGAAACCGACGGCGCCTGGCTCATCGGCGCGCCGGAAATCCGGACGACGCCCGTGCTCATGATAAGCTTCATCAACAACCAGCCGGTGATCCAATATGGCGCGGTGCTGTCGATGATGCTCTGGGTGCCGTCCTTCGTCGCGCTGCTATTCGCGCGCCGGGTGCTCGGCTCGGGCGCCTTTGCGCGCGGCTTCGGCGCCTGATGACAAGTTAGGGAAAGCTCATGGCCAAGCTGGAATTGCGCAACCTGTCGCGGCAGTTCTCCACGACGCTTGCCGTCGACAACATCTCGCTCGAGGTGGGCGATGGCGAGCTGGTGTGCCTGCTCGGCCCGTCCGGCTCGGGCAAATCCACCGTGCTCAGGATGATCGGCGGCTTCGAGACGCCCACATCGGGCGCCGTGCTGATCGACGGGCAGGACGTGACCGGGGTGCCGCCCGAGAAGCGGCCCACCGGCATGGTGTTCCAGAGCCATGCGCTGTGGAGCCACATGACGGTTTTCGGCAATGTCGCCTTCGGGCTGCGGCTCAGGCGGCTGCCGCGGGCCGAGATCGAGAGCAAGGTCGAGGCGGTGCTTGATCTCGTCGGCCTCAAGGGTTTCGGCAAGCGCAATCCGCGCCAGCTCTCGGGCGGCCAGCAGCAGCGGGTAGCGCTCGCCCGCTCGCTGGTGCTCGAACCCAAGATCCTGCTGCTCGACGAGCCCTTCGCCAGCCTCGACCAGCATTTGCGCGAGCGGCTGCGCGAGGAGGTGCGCGACATCCAGCAGCGCGTCGGCATCACGACGCTGTTCGTGACGCATGGCCAGGACGAGGCGCTGGCGCTCGCCGACCGGATCGTGGTGATGCGCGACGGGCGGATGGAGCAGGTCGACCGGCCGGAGATCGTCTATCGCGAACCGCGCACGCCGTTCGTGGCGGGCTTCATCGGACAGATGAACCTCATCGAGGGCGAGGTCAGGGGCGGCCGGCTGACGGCGGGCGGCATGAGCGTGCCGGTGCCGCTGCCGGATGGGCCGGCGACGCTCGCCGTGCGGCCGGAATTCCTGGCGCTTTCGCCCGCCAGCGCCGCCGACGCGCCGCTGGTGCATCGCGTCATCGATTACGGCACGCATCTGATGGTCGATATCGAGCTCAAGGACGGCATCCGGCTCAAGGCACAGACCGCGCCGCAGGCGGGGTGGAAGGCCGGCATGAAGCTGGCGCTCAAGCCCGCCGACCTCGCCGTCTATCGCGACGGTCGCGCGGTCCATCGCGTCGGCAGCGGGTCCCATGCCGAGGCCGAGCGGGTGCCGGCCAATGCTTGAGGATGTGAAGCCCGAGGGCATCGCCATCGTCCGGGAGGGGCATCGCACGCTGTTCAAATGGCACCGGGCGCGCAAGCAGGCCGGCGATCTGCCCTTTACCGGCGAGCGGATCGTCGAGGGCCTGAGGCTCGGGGCGAGCGTCGAGGTCGATCTGGTGCGGCACGCCGATGACGGCTTCGCGGTACTGCACGATTTCGCGCTCGACCGCGACACGACGGGCACCGGGCGGGTCCGCGACACGCCTGCGCCGGCGATACGCGAACTGTTCCTGCGCGACGATGCCGGCGCGCCGACGCACCACCGCCCGATGCTGCTGGAAGACCTCTGCGCGCTGATCGCGGCCGATCCGGACATTTCGCCGGACTCGGTGCTGCAGCTCGACCTCAAGGAAACCGAGGCGGGGCTCGATGCTGCGGTGGCCGCCGGGTTTGCTGCCGCCGTCGCGCCGGTCGCCCGACATTTCATCCTCTCCGGCGGCAGTCCGGGAGCGATCCGGCTGCTATCGGAGGCGGTGCCGGCGCTGCCGCTCGGCTTCGATCCCTGCCATGAGGGGTCGATCGACCGGCTCGCTGCGCACAAGGATTTCCAGGGGTTCGTCGCCGAGGCGGTGGCGCCCTTCCCGAGGGCGCGGATGATCTATCTCGACTATCGGGTGGTGCTCTTTTCGAGCGAGCACGGCTTCGATCTGGTCGGCGCCTTCCACGCGGCGGGCAAAACCGTCGATGCCTATACGCTGAAGCTCGCCGACAAGGCGACGACCGCGATCGCCGAGCGGCTGCTGGAATTGCAGGTCGACCAGATCACGACGGACGATCCCGTGGGGCTGGAGCGGGCGTTGAGGGGTGGTTGAGGTACGGCCTCGCCACCTCGTCCCTCGCCCCTTTGGGGAGAGGGTCAGGGTGAGGGGTTCACGCGTGGTGCCCGCGGCTACCCCTCACCGGCCTGCCGGCCACCCTCTCCCCAGAGGGGCGAGGGCTTCCACAGGCCCGGCGGGCTGCGCCCCTACTCCCTGAACCCCTCCACCAGCCAGGCATGCAAATCCGGCGCGGCGCCCAGTATGCCGCGCTTTTCGACCACCGGCCCGCCGAGGAAATCGGTGACGATGCCGCCGGCCTCGCGGATCAGCAGGACCGAGGCGCCGTAATCGTGCTTGGACAGGCCGTCCTCGAAGAAGCCGTTAATGCGCCCGGCTGCGACATAGGCGAAGGACAGAGCGGCCGAGCCGAAGCGCCGGACGCCCGAGGTGGTGTCCATCAGGCGGCGCAGCGCGCGGTGATAGGTTTCGAGCGGCACGGACTTGACCTGGCCCGGCGTCGGCAGGCTCGCCCCGACCACGGACGCCTCGGGCGAGGGGACGGGCACGACGCGCAGCCGCCGGCCGTTGAGCCAGGCGCCACCGCCCCGTTCGGCGGAAAACAGCTCGTCGAGCATGGGGTCGTAGACGACGCCGACGGTGATCTCGTCCTGCTCCTCGATCGAGATGACGATGCCGAAATGCGGAATGCCCCAGGCGAAATTCGTCGTCCCGTCGATGGGGTCGATATGGACGATGGGCGCGTCAGGGCCGGCCTGGCGGTCGCCCATCTTCTCCTCGCCCTCGATGGCGTAATCGGGGAAGGCCGCGGCTATCCCCGAGACGATCAGCGTCTCAACCTCGCGGTCGACCTCGGTCTGGTAGTCGCGGGGGCCCTTGAGCACCATGTCGCCGAGGCCGAAATGCCTGAGCTTGGTGCGGGCGATGGCGCCGCCCCGGAGGGAGAGGGCGGCGAGCGTGAGCAGGCGGGGGGAGGCCTCCGGTCCGCAATAGCGGCGGGCGGCGTCGAGATCGGCCATGGTGCGTTTCCCTGTCGGCGGGTGGCGGCAACATAGTTGCCGCCTTCGTCATTGTCCTGACATTCGGCGGGGCGCAATTGCCTCTCCACGGCTTTTGGCGCTAATCGCTGAATTCATCCAGAAATCGCAGATACCGGAGAACGGCATATGGAACGGCGGCGGCTCGGCAAGACGGATTACCTGGTGTCGGAAATCGGGCTGGGCTGCTGGCAGCTCGGCAATTCCTTCGGCCCGGTGGACGACGAAACGGCGGAGGCAATCCTCAACCGGGCGCTGGTGCTGGGGGTCGATTTCTGGGACACCGCCGACGTTTATGGCGACGGCGAAAGCGAAAGCCGCATCGGGCGCGTGCTGAAGCAGCACCCGAATGTGCGGGTTGCCACCAAGGTCGGCCGGGCGGGGAGCCTGTTTCCCGACAAATATACCCGGGCGGGCGTTCGGGCGAGCCTCGAGGGCTCGGCGCAGCGGCTCGGGGTCGAAACGATCGATCTGGCGCAGCTCCATTGCGTGCCGCAGGAAGTGCTCGAGGATGGCGAAATCTTCAGCTGGATGGATGAACTGGTGGCCGAAGGGCTGGTCCGGCACTATGGCGCCAGCGTCGAGACGATCGAGCAGGGCTTGCTGTGTCTCAGGAATCCGCGGCTCGCGACGCTGCAGATCATCTTCAACCTGTTCCGGCAGGATGCGGTGAGCGATCTGCTGCCGCAGGCGCAGGCGGCCGATGTCGGCATTATCGTGCGGCTGCCGCTGGCCTCGGGCCTGCTGTCGGGCAAGTTCGGCCGCGACCAGCGCTTCGCGGCGAGCGACCATCGCAATTTCAATCGCGATGGCGCGGCGTTCAATGTCGGGGAGACGTTTTCCGGGATCCCGTTCGAGACGGGCGTGGAGCTGGTGAGCGAGCTCGAAAAGCTCAACAGCACGGGCCTGCCCATGGCGCAGTTCGCGCTGCGCTGGATTCTCGATCACCCGGCGGTGAGCACGGTGATTGCCGGGGTCAGCCGGCCGGACCAGCTCGACGAGAATGTGGCGGCCGCCGCGCGCCCGCCGATTCCGGCGGCGCTCGACGACCAGCTTTGGGAGTTTTATTCCGGCAGGGTCAGGCCGACCGTACGCGGCGGAATCTGAGTGCCGAGGCTGGCGACCGTCTCCGGACGGTTGCCGACGCGGCGGAACTCGAAGGTCTTGCACATGCCGAGCTCGCACCCAGACACCTGGATCAGATTGGCGCTGACCAGGGTGATGCGGCCTTGGGCGGTCTGGCCGTTGAAGTGGACCGTGCCCTCCCAGGCGTTGATGTCCGCGGCGCGGGCGCCCTGGACGACATAGGAATTGAGCAGGGCGAGGTTGCGCGGCGTGCGCGCCTCGCCGCCGAGCCCGGTCAGCACGGCACAGAATTGCGTGCCGTCGCCGCACATCGACACCTGCACACGGGCCGACCCGTCGGTCGATTGCCAGGCGCCGGCCGGCGACTTGGTGACGCTCCCCGCCCAGGCGGGTGCGGCAAGCAGGCCGAGAGCAAGCGAGGCAGCGGCCAATGGTATCAGTCTGGGCATATAATAAGTTCTCCTGGTCCCGCCCCCACGCCGCGCAAGTATTGGGGGAATGGGGCCTTAATATGATCCAGCGCTTTGAACTTAACCCGAAGACGCGCAATTAACGCCGCCGGGTCTCTGGCGGTTCCGTCTTCAAAGGCCGTAGGCCGCGCGCATCTCGCCGATCCCGGCCAGGGCCGCTTCCAGGGGCTGCCAGTCGTCGCGCTCGGCAATCGGCGTCCAGAGCGCTTCCATCTCCTCGATCAGCATGGTGCGCGGGCGCGGCCGGGCGAAATAGGGATGGCCGAGACGGATATCCGGCCGGCTCCGGTATAGGGCGAGGCGGGCGCGGAAGGCGGAAAAGGTTTCCGAATGGTAAAGCCCGGCGGCGGGCCCGGCCATTGCCCGGGCAGTGCTTGCCTCCCCGCCATACCAGTCGAAGAAGACCTGCTCGAAGGGCGCGCCCGTCGCCATCATGAAGGTGAAAAGCGCCGCGACCAGCTCGCCATCGGCTTGGAGTCCCTGCGGCTCGAGGCCCAGCCGGGCGAGCACGGCGGCGGCGATTTCCTCGCGGAAGGCGGGCCAGAACGCGTTGAGTGCCGGCTCGAGCAGTTCGATGGTGGCGAGCGGCACGAGGCATTCGGCAAGGCGCGTCATGTTCCAGGCGAGCGCATCGGGCTGGCGGCCGAAGGCATAGAGGCCGGTCTGGTCGAAATAGGCGGCGGTGAAGGCCGGATCGTAGCTGGGCAGGAAGCGCCAGGGGCCGTAGTCGAAGCTCTCGCCGGTGATGTTGATATTGTCGGTGTTGAGCACGCCGTGCACGAAACCCGCGGCGATCCAGCGGGCGCCCATGCGGGCGACGTTCTTCGCGACCTGTTCGAGGAAGGCGGCGGCGCGTTCGGCCATGGACTCGCGCCGGCAATCGGGCATGTAGGTTTCGACGCAATAATCGAGCAGGCGCGCCAGATTGGCCTCGTCGCGCAGAAAGGCGAGGCGCTGGAAGGTGCCGATGCGGACATGGGAATGGCTGAGGCGGACCAGTACGCCGGCGCGGGTCGGCGAAGGCTCGTCGTGGCGCTCCAATTCCTCGCCGGTTTCGATGAGCGAAAAGGCCTTGCTGGTGGGCACGCCCAAGGCTTCCAGCATTTCGGCGGCGAGGATTTCGCGGACGCCGCCCTTGAGCGTCAGCCGGCCGTCGGCGCCGCGCGACCAGGGCGTGCGGCCCGAGCCCTTGGTGCCGAGGTCGAGCAGGCGCTCGTCCTCGAGGTCGTGCAATTGGGCGAAGAGGAAGCCGCGGCCGTCGCCGAGGTCGGGATTGTAGGTCTGGAACTGATGGCCGTGATAGCGCAGCGCCAGCGGTTGCGGCAGGCTGCCGGGCAGCGGCTCGAAGCGGCCGAAATGGGCGATCCATTCGGCGTCGCCGAGCCCGCCCAGGCCGACCCGTTCGGCCCAGCGCTGGTTGCGATAGCGCAGGATGTGCTCGGGGAAACGCGCCGGGGCGACGATGTCGTAGAAATCGGGACCGAGGCTTTCATGGGCACGTGACGGGCGGAGGCCGGTCATCGCCGGAACACCCCGACGATCTCGACATGGGTGGAGAAAGCGAACTGGTCGACCGGGGTGACGCGCTCGAGCCGGTAGCCGCCTTCGATCAGGAGCCGCGCGTCACGGGCGAAGGTTGCGGGCTCGCAGGAGATTGCGACCACCTGCTTTACCTTGGAGCGGGCGATCTCCCTGGCCTGCGCCTCGGCGCCCGCGCGCGGTGGATCGAAGACGAGGCCGTCGAAGCGGTTGAGTTCGATGGCGGTCAGCGGCTCGCGAAAGAGATCGCGGCGCACCGCCTCGATCGGCTTGAGGCCTTTGGCGTGGCGATAGGCTTTGTTGAGCGCCTCGATCCCGGCGCGGTCGCTGTCGGCGGCATAAACGCGCGCGGCCTCGGCGAGGCGCAGCGCGAAGGGACCGGCACCGGAGAAGAGATCGGCGACATTGTCGAGGCCGGCGAGGCCCGCCAGCACTTGCCCGCCGAGGATTTCCTCGGCGGCTTCGGTTGCCTGCAAAAAGCCCTGCGGGGCGATTTCGACCGTGGCCTTGCCCATTTTCACCACCGGCGGGTGGGCCATCAGCACCGGCTCGCCGTTAAGGGAAACGCGCGCCAGGCCGAATTGGCCGAGCAGCGGGGCGAGCCGCTCGGGCTTGCCGCGCTTTTTCGGCTTCACCTCGACATCGAGGCCGGTCAGCGTCGCCGTCAGCGACACGTCGCCATCGCCGACCGCCGCGCGGCAGGCGCGGGCGATGGCGGGGGCCTGGGCGAGGGCGGGCACAGTGATGGGGCAGCGGTCGATATCGTGCAGGCGGTGGGTGTGGAAGGCCATGAAACCCGCCGCCGGGCCGATGGCGTGGAGCGTGATGCGGCGGCGGCCGGTGCCGCGGGCATCGACCAGCGGCGCAAGCGGGGCCTCGATCCCCGCGTGGCGCAGCGCCGTCTCGACGAGGCCGCGTTTGAAGGCGCCATAGCTCGCGGGGCTCATATGCTGGAGCTGGCAGCCGCCGCAGGGACCGAAATGCGGGCAGAAGGGCGTGATGCGCTCGGGGCTTGGATCGAGGATGGAGACGAGCGTGCCGCGTTCGCCTTCGACGGCGATGTCCACGGTCTCGCCGGGCAGGGCGAGCGGCACGAAAACGCGCTTGCCGTCGATCTCGGCCACGCCCTCGCCGCGGCGACCGAGGGCGGTGATGGTGGTGATCATGGCACGATCGGGCCACATCGCCCCCCTCCCCCTTGAGGGGAGGGGTCGGGGGTGGGGGTGCCCTTCAACAGAAGCCGGCGCGCGTTGTACCCCCACCCGGCTGCCGCCACCCTCCCCTCAAGGGGGAGGGGCGCCAAGATTGACGGCTCTCTCCTCACGCGGGCCGGCTCGCCAGTTCGAGCAGGCTGGCGAGCGAGACGAAGGGCACGCCGGCGCGTTCGGAGAGGCCGGAGGCGCAGGTCGAGACGGTCGAGACGCCGATCCGGCAATCCGGCGGGATGTCGGCGCTGGCGAAGCGGGTCGCCCATTCGTTGAGCTCGGGCGTGAACAGGCCCTTGTCGCCGGCATAGCCGCAGCAGGTGATCGATTCCAGCACGGCGATCCGCTCGGCGCAGGCCCTGGCCACCGCTTCGGTCGCCGACTGCTCCTTGAGCCGCTGCGCCGAGCAATTATGGTGCACGGCGACGACGGGCAGCTGCCGCGTAATCCTGAGGCGCGGCAGGACGTATCGGGCGAGGAATTCGGCGCTGTCGGCCACCTCTGCCCCGGCGCCGCCCTGCAGATGCTTGGCGCAGGTCGAGGCGTCGGTGACGATCTTCAGGCTGCCGCCCTCGGAAAGCTTCGACAGCTCGGCGTCGAGTTCGGCGCCGACCCTTTTCGCTTCCTCGGGAAAGCCCTTGGATTGCCAGGGCTGGCCGCAGCACTGGCCCCCGGCATGCTGGGGCACGATGACTTCGTAGCCGGCGCGTTGCAGCAGGGCGATCACCGCGTCGGGCGTCGGCAGCAGGCCGAATTCGGTTTTGGGCGCGCCGAACATGCGGGTGGGGCAGGCGGGGAAATAGACGATTCTGTCGGCCGGCGGCTGCAGCGCGATCGCGACCGGCGCCCCGTCGCGCTTCGGATCGGCGCGGCGGTTGAGCGGCGCGGGCGGACGCGGTGCGCCGGGGCCGGGGCGCAGCGCCTCGGAGACACGGGGCACGCGATCGCCGGAAACCGAGCGCAGCGTGCCGGCGATGGCGTCGGTTGCGGCATTGCCGATCACCGTCCGTGCTAGCGCATTGGCACCGGCGCCGAGGCGCATGGCGGCCTCGAGGCCGCCGCGGTGGCCGGCGGCCCAATGGGCGATTTCGCGGGCCTTGTCGTCGCGGCGGCGGGCGCGTTCGCCCAGGATCATGCTGCCGGTTTCGATGCCCACCGGGCAGCGCAGCGAGCAGAGATTGCAGGCGGCGCAGGTGTCGAGCCCGGCATAGACGAAGCCCTCGTCCAGCGCCGCCAACCGGGCCTCGTCCTCGCCGGTCTGGCGCAGGCGGGCGCGTTCGCGGCTGACGGCGATGCGCTGGCGGGGCGAGAAGGTGAGGCCGGCCGAGGGGCAGGCGGGTTCGCAGAAGCCGCATTCGATGCAGAGATCGGCCAGGGGATCGGTCGGCACCATGCGCTTCAGATCCTTGACGTGCTGCATGTGGTCGGCATTGAGCAGCACGCCCGGATTGAGCAGGCCTTCCGGATCGAAGAGCGATTTGATGCGGCTCATCAGCTCATAGGCCCGGGCGCCCCATTCCGCTTCCACGAAGGGGGCGATGGCGCGGCCGGTGCCGTGCTCGGCCTTGAGCGAGCCGCCATAGCGGACCGACACCAGCTCGGACAATTCCTGCGAGAAGCGGTCGAAGCGCTCGGTCTCGCCCTCCTTGGAAAAATCGGCGGCCATCTGGAAATGCAGATTGCCGGCCAGCGCGTGCCCGAAGAGCACGCCATCCTCGTAGCCGTGGCGGTCGAGGAGCTTGCGCATGTCGATGACGAAATCGGCGAGGCTGTCGACGGGGGCGGCGCAGTCCTCGGTGAGCATCACCGTGCCCTTGTCGCGGGCGGCGCCGAACATCGGGATGAAGCCCTTGCGCATGTCCCACAGGGCGTGGGAGCGCGCTTCGTCCTCGGAGAAATCGACGTCGATGGCGCCTTCCTCGGTGAGGATGGCGATCGCCTTGGCGGTCTCGATGGCGAGCGTTTCGCGGTCCGGCGCGGTCACGTCGATCAGCATGGCCGGCGAGTCTTCGGTGAAGAACTTTTTATAGGGCTGCATCACCGGCAGGTGCTCGACGGCGGCCAGCGCCCGCCGCTCGAGATATTCCGCCGCCGT
>DASZUI010000136.1:0-10686 GCA_035547675.1 Devosia sp. | reverse complement strand
GGGGCGAGGGAACGGCGGCCCCCCTCGCCTTACCATTCCTTCACCTCAACGCCTCAACTTCGCCTCACCGGGCGGGTGAGTGCTGCAATCGCGTCATGTATTAGGGCCTGCCGTCGCTTGGCTTGGCGGCCATACATTCGTTAAATGGACAATTCCCTTCCCGGAGAGCCAAGTGTTCCGCTCGTTCTTTCCCGAACCCAGAACCTACTTCACCGCCGCCGTGGTCTGGACCGCCTTCGTGATGGCGGTCTGGTTCTCCCCGCTCGGCAGCGCGCTCGAGAGCGTCTTCAGCCTGGGCCCGTGGCTCGGCATGAAGGCGGCGGCAGGCCAGGCCACGCCCTTCCTCGATACGCACCGGGTCTGGCTCTACGAATATGTGATCCTCTCAGGGTATCTCTTCTGCATCCCCTGGTACTTCATCGGCGGCAACCGGCGCTGGTACTGGTGGAGCGTGGTGGGCTCGGTCACCATCATCGAATTCGTCTATTTCGACGTGCAGATCAGCGCCTGGCTCAACAGCTGGTATGGCGGCTTCTACGACCTGGTGCAGGGCGCCATGGCCAAGCCGAACACGGTCAGCCTCGACCAGTATGGCGGCTATATCTGGTCGGTGGGCATCGTGCTCAGCGTCGACATCATCTTCGCGATCTTCAATTCCTTCCTCAATTCGCACTATCTGTTCCGCTGGCGGCGGGCCATGTCGTTCTACTACATGGCCAATTGGAAGAAGCTCCGGCACATCGAAGGGGCGGCGCAGCGCATCCAGGACGATACGCAGCAATTCGCCTCGATCCTCGAGAGCCTGGGCCTGACACTGGTGAGCTCAGTGATGACGCTCATCGTCTTCCTGCCGCTGCTCTGGACGCTGTCGCAGCAGATCACGAACTATCCGATCATCGGGCCGCTCAATGGCGGGCTGGTCTGGATCGCCGTGGTTTCGGCGCTGTTCGGCACGCTGCTGCTCGCCGTGGTGGGCGTGCGCCTGCCCGGCCTCACCTTCCAGAACCAGCGGGTCGAGGCGGCCTACCGCAAGGAACTGGTGCTGGGCGAGGACTACGCCGACCGGGCGCAGCCGCCCACCGTGCGCGACCTCTTTCTCAGCATGCAGCGGAACTATTTCCGCCTCTATTTCCACTATCTCTACTTCAACCTGGCGCGCTTCACCTATCTCAACGGCAGCCAGTTCATTCCCTATATCGCCATGGGCCCGGCGGTGGTGACGGGCGCGATCACCTTCGGGCTGTTCCAGCAGATTCTCGATGCCTTCAGCCAGGTGTCGGATTCGCTGCGCTTCCTCGTCAATTCCTGGACCAGCGTCATCAACCTGATCTCGATCTACCAGCGCCTGCGCGGCTTCGAGGCCAATATCGGGCCGGATGCGACCTACGCCAACGACTACGACCACCCGGGCTTCGTCGCCTCCGGCGACCTCTCGGCCCGGCCGGTCGAAGTGGCGGGCGAGTAATACACCTTCCTTCCCTCACCCCTCTGGGGAGAGGGTCAGGGGTGAGGGGTTCGCGCGCTCAGGTCGTGCCGCGTGTCTACCCCTCACCGCCCTGCACCCTCTCCCCAGAGGGGCGAGGGTTAACGAGGCGGCTCAGCTTTTCTCCTTCACCGAAACATAGCGCTCGGCCAGTTGCAGCCAATTGCCCAGTTCGGCATCGGTTTCGACGAGGCCTAGTTCCACCTCGATGAAATTGGCGGTGGGCTTCCCCTTCATCATCATATAGGCGACGCCCTCCTCGCCCACCGATTTCTGCGCAGCTTCCGCCCCCACCTGCAGCATCAGTGTGCCGGTGCGGCGGGCGGCGGCAAGTATCTTGCCATCCAGCAGGAAACAGATGCCGCCGAACATGCGCTTTTCGCTGATGCGCGGATCGAAGGCGGTCAGGCGCCGGATACGTTCGGTCAGCTCGTCATTAGGCGTCATGGGCCTGCCTCCATCGGCCGCGACCATAGCATGGCCGGGCCGGCCCGTTTGAGGGCCTCCGACGAATAGGCTACCACTTGCGCATCATGCAGCAACTGCCCGAGCTTCCGATCGTCACGCAGCGCCTGTTGCTGCGCCCGTTCATGCGCGGCGATGTCGATGCCGTGTTCGCCTATCGGCGGCGCGAGGACGTGGCGCGCTTCCTCGCGGACGGGCCGATGAGCCGGGAGGCCTGTGCCGAGGCGGTGCAGCAGCGTGCCGGGCAGGTCGGCTTCGTGGCCGAGGGCGACCGGGTGACGCTGGCCATGGTGCGGCGCGAGGATGGCGCGCTGATCGGGGAGATCATGCTGATCTGGCAGAATGCGCCGGCGCGGCAGGCGGAGCTCGGCTATATCCTCAACCCCGACTTCCAGGGCCGGGGCTATGCCACGGAGGCGGGCAACGCCATGCTGGCCCTCGGCTTCGGGCCCTTCGCGCTGCACCGCATCTATGCCCGCTGCAATACGCTGAACGCCGCGTCCTATGCCGTCATGGAGCGGCTCGGGATGCAGCGCGAGGCGCATTTCCGGCAGGTCCGCATGGTGCGCGGCGCCTGGGAGGATGAATATGTCTATGCCGTGCTGTGGAACGAATGGCCCGGCTGAGGGACACCCTCATCCGCCGCGCAATCGTCGCCGTCGGGCGGCAACCAAGCCTGTCCTTGCTCGTTAGATAAGTGACCGTCGCCGGCTCAGGCGGCGGGTACAGCGAAATTTCCGAACTATCACGGAAGGCGGGGCGGCTCGCGCCGTTTTCCGGCGGGAGGCTTTTTATGACTTCACCCAATCTGCCGATCGAAACCGAACGGCTCCGATTACGCCTGTTCGAGGGCGAGGATTTCGACGCGCTGTTGGCTTATTCCACGCTCCCCGAGGTGCAGCGCTATCTCGACTGGAAGGCGCGAGACCATGTCGAGGTCAAGTCCGTGCTGGAGGTCCTGACCAAGCAGGTGGCGCTCAACCGGCCCGGCGATACGCTGGCGCTGGCCGTGGTGCGCAAGGCCGACGACAAGATGATCGGCCAGGTTTGCCTCAACTGGTACGACGCCACCGCCGCGCAGGGCGAATTCCGCTGCATCATCAACCCGGTCTATCGCCGGCAGGGCTATGGCAAGGAAGCGGCGCAGGCCGCCATTACCCTTGGCTTCGATTCGTTCCGCTTCCACCGCATCTTCGCCCGCTGCGACGCGCGCAATGCCGCTTCGGCGCGCATGCTCAAGAGCCTCGGCATGCGGCTCGAGGCGCATTACCGGGAGCATGCGCTGTTCCAGGGCGACTGGGACGAAGAGCTGCACTTCGCCGTGCTCGACCGCGAATGGCGGCGCAGCCACAACATCCACGATTTTCCCAGCCACAGGCTGTTTCCCAGCCACCGCGTCGCCTGAGGGCGGCGCGGCAGACTCCTCCGGTGTCCCGGAGGCGGCTAAAGGATAGTGCCGCCGGCGGCCGATCCCGCTATAACCCCGTTCCGGTTCGAAGGCGGGGGCAATGGCGGGTACCGACAAATCGCAGGTCTTTGAATATCGGCCGAGCCCGGCCGTGGTGCTGGTCGAGCCGCAGCTCGGCGAGAATATCGGCACCACGGCGCGGGCCATGGCCAATTTCGGCCTCTGGGATCTGAGGCTGGTCAATCCGCGCGACGGCTGGCCGAACGAACGCGCCATCGCCGCCGCCTCGCGCGCCGACCACGTCATCGAAAAGGTCAGGGTGTTCGAAACGCTCGAGGAGGCGATCGGCGACCTGTCGCTGGTGCTGGCAACCACGGCCCGGCGCCGCGACATGCAGAAGGAAGTGATCGGCCCGGATGTCGCGGCACAGCGGCTCGCGGGCCATATCGCCGGGGGCGGCGGCGCCGGCATATTGTTCGGGCGGGAACGCTGGGGCCTCTACAACGAGGAAGTGGCGCTCGCCGACGCCATCGTCACCCTGCCGGTCGAGGCGGCCTTCGCCTCGCTCAACATCGCCCAGGCGGTGCTGGTGCTGGCCTATGAGTGGCGCCGGCAGACGCAGGGCGAACTGCCCTTCGGCAGCGGCCTCGCGGAGGTTGCGAGCAAGGACGAGCTGGTACGCCTCTTCGAACACATCGAGGACGCGCTCGACCGCACCGGCTTCTTCACCGCCCCCGACAAGCGGCCGCATGTGGTCGACAATCTCCGCACCATGCTGACGCGCGGCCAGTTCTCCTCGCAGGAAGTCAGGACGCTGCACGGCATCATCGCGGCCATCGACCGCCGGCACGAGCGGCCGAACCCGAACAGGGTGAAGCAGAAGCAGGGGAAAGCCGGACCCGAATCCGAATGAAAAAAATGGATTCCCGCTTTCGCGGGAATGACGAAGTGGAATGGGTACGAGGTATCCACCGACCTCGTCCTGAGGTGGGAGCGGAGCGACCCTCGAAGGACGGGCAGCGCGCTCCTACCTACCCAGAGCCGACACCACTCCGGCATGGCCTCCCCCTGCTCCGGCCTCCGCCGGAATGACGCCGTGGAGGACATGGCCGTAGAGCGCCTGTTCGGGGTGGACGCCGACCTCTACGGGAATCGCCGGTGAACGAGGCACCGCCTGTCCCCCCGCCACGCCGTCATTCCGGCGAAGGCCGGAATCCAGAAACGGACTCCTGGGTCCGTACCTGCCACATCACCTGAAAGCGCCCGGCTGGACTGTGAAGCGGCGATCTGTCACACGCTTGCGCATCATGGACACATCCTCTCCCGCGGCTGCGCCGTCGCGCCGCGCCTTTGGCTATCGCGGCTATCGCTTCTTCTGGCTGGCCACGATGCTCACGAGCTTTGCGGCGCAGATCGTCGCCGTATCGGTCGGCTGGCAGATTTACGACATCACCGGGCAGGCGGTGCTGCTGGGCCTCGTGGGACTCAGCCTGTTCCTGCCCTCGCTGCTGCTGGTGCTGGTCACGGGCCTTGCCGCCGATCGCCTCAACCGGCGGCTGATCATGGCGTGCTGCCTTGGCGTCGAGTTCTGCTGCGCGGCCTTCATGCTGGTATTCACCGGGCAGCCGGGGCATCCGGTCTGGCCGATCTTCGTCATGCTGGTGATCCTGGGGACGAGCCGCGCCTTCCTGGGCCCCGCCTCGAGCTCGCTGTCGCCCAATCTGGTGCCGCCCGAGGCGCTCTCCAGCGCGGTCACGGCGACCGCCACCGCCTGGCAGTTCGCCAATATTCTCGGCCCCGTCGCCGGCGGCCTGCTCTATGGGCTCGGGCCCTCCGTCGCCTTCGGCGCGGCGGGCACAATGGCGCTGGTCGGCGCCATTTCCGTGCTGCTGATCCCCAGGCCCATGGTCCGCCAGTCGCACCAGGCGACGAGCGTGGAAACCCTGCTCGCCGGCGTGCGCTACATCTTCCGCCAGAAGGTGGTGCTCGGCGCCATTTCGCTCGACCTTTTCGCCGTGCTGCTGGGCGGCGCCTATGCGCTGATGCCGATCTACGCCAAGGACATCCTCCATGCCGGCCCCTTCGATCTCGGCCTGCTGCGCGCCGCGCCGGGGATCGGGGCCATCGGTACGGCGCTGCTGCTGGTGCGCTTTCCGGTGCGCAGCCATGCCGGGCGGCTGCTGTTTTTCTGCGTCGCGGGGTTCGGGCTGTTCGTCGCCATATTCGGCCTCTCCACCAGCATCTGGCTGGCCGTTCCCGCTTTGGTGCTGGTGGGCGCCTGCGACATGGTGAGCGTCTCCATCCGCGAGACGATCATGCAGCTCTGGACGCCGGACGAGGTGCGCGGGCGCGTCAATGCGGTCAATTCCGTCTTCATCGGCGCTTCGAACGAATTGGGCGAGTTCCGCGCCGGGCTCGTGGCGGCCTGGCTCGGAGCGGTCGTTGCCGTCGTCGGCGGCGGACTCGCCACCATGGCCGTCGCGGCGATCTGGAGCCGGCTCTTCCCCGGCCTCAGGGAACAGCAATCGCTCGACCGGCCGATGGCCGAGGCCGCAAGCCCGGCGGAATGAGCCCCGCGCTTGACTTTGCCGCCCCTGCCCTATACATCGCCGCATCCCTTCGGGCCGCCGGCCCATTGGGCGCACCCGGGATTTCCGAAATTCGGAGGTCTGTCGGCCCGGTCGGGAAACCGCCAGGCAGAGGAGGGCGCAAGCCTTTTCAACCTATCCTGAAAGGACTGGCGATGACGAAGCGCCATGAAGTCAAATACAAGATCGACCGCCGCCTCGGCGAAAACCTCTGGGGCCGTCCGAAGTCCCCGCTGAACGACCGCGCCTATGGCCCCGGCCAGCACGGCCAGCGCCGCAAGGGCAAGACCTCGGACTACGGCCTGCAGCTCCGCGCCAAGCAGAAGCTCAAGGGCTATTACGGCTCGATCACCGAGAAGTCGTTCAAGAAGCTCTATACCGAAGCCTCGCGCGTCAAGGGCGACACCGGCGAGCGTCTCATCGGCCTGCTGGAGAGCCGGCTCGACGCCATCGTCTATCGCGCCAAGTTCGTGCCGACCGTGTTCGCCGCGCGCCAGTTCGTGAGCCACGGCCATGTGCTGGTCAACGGCAAGCGCGTCACGATCCCGTCCTACTCGGTCAAGCCGGGCGATAAGGTCGAGCTCAGGGACAGGTCCAAGCAGCTCGGCGTCGTGCTCGAAGCCGTCCAGCTCGCCGAGCGCGACGTGCCGGACTATATCGAGGTCGACCACACCAGGATGACCGCGACCTATGTGCGCGTCCCGGCCCTCGCCGACGTGCCCTACCCAGTCCAGATGGAACCGAACCTCGTCGTCGAATTCTATTCGCGCTAGCCAGCCATTCGGCTGGACCGATTTTTCGATTGTTTTCAGGTAGGGCGGCTCACTGGCCGCCCTATTCTTTTGCGGGACGGCAAAACTGGATTCCCGCCTGCGCGGGAATGACGAAGTGAGCGAGGCACGATCTCGCCCCACCAGCGACCTCATTCCGGCGAGGCCGGAAGCCAGTGACACGCACCGTGCCTGCGACAGGACAAAACCTTTCGATGTTCTCAGGTAGGGCGGCTCATCGGGCCGCCCTTCTCTTTTGCGGGACGGCAAAACCGGATTCCCGCCTGCGCGGGAATGACGAAGTGAGCGAGGCACGGCCTCGCCCCACCACAGACGTCATTCCGGCGAAGGCCGGAATCCAGTAACACGCGCCGTGCCTGCGACCGGACCAACCTTTCGATGTTCTCAGGTAGGGCGGCTCATCGGGCCGCCCTTCTCTTTTGCGGGACAGCAAAACTGGATTCCCGCCTGCGCGGGAATGACGAAGTGAGCGAGGCACGATCTCGCCCCACCACCGACGTCATTCCGGCGAAGGCCGGAAGCCAGTGACACGCGGCGTGCCGGCGACCGGACCCCGGCCTTCGCCGGAGAGAGCAGGGCGTCGTCCAAACCACACCGTCATTCCCGCGAAAGCGGGAATCTCGGTTTTAGCCCCACCTCTCCACCGTCATGGCCGGGCTTGACCCGGCCATCCATGCGACGGTCGCACATCCGCAACGATGGGAGTGGGGTCCTCACCCTCGGCTGGATGGCCGGGTCAAGCCCGGCCATGACGAAGTGGATGGATGAGCACGCGCTCCCCACCTGCCCGACTGGAAAAGTTGGTCCAGCCGGCTGGTCAAACCCTCCCCACCAGCAGGCTCGCATTCACGCCGCCGAAGCCGAAGGCGTTGACGAGGGCGTAGGCGACGTCCTTGGGCTTGGGCGTCTTGGCAATGAGGTCGAAGACCGCCGCGCTCTCGTCGGGGTCATCGAGGTTGAGCGTGGCGGGCAGCAGGCCGGTCCTGAGCGCCATGACGGTATAGATGGAGGCGATGGCGCCGGCGGCCCCGAGCAGGTGGCCCGTTGCCGACTTGGTGGCGGAGATCGCCAGTTCCTTGCCGCGATTGGCGAAGACCGAGGCGACCGCCGCGATTTCCGCCGCGTCGCCCACCTGCGTCGAAGTCGAATGGGCGTTGACATAGCCGATATCGGCCGGGCTCACGCCGCCCATCTTCAGCGCCAGCCGCATGGCGCGCTGCGCCCCCTCTCCGTCCGGCGGCGACGCCGTAAGGTGGTAGGCGTCGGCCGAGGTGCCATAGCCCGCAAGAACCGCCAGCGGCTCGGCCCCGCGCTTCAGTGCATGGCTCAGCTTCTCGATCACCAATACGGCGGCGCCCTCGGCCAGCACGAAGCCGTCCCGCGCCTTGTCGAAGGGACGCGAGGCTTCCGTCGGCCGGTCGTTGAAGGTCGTCGCCAGCGCCCGGGCAGCCGAGAAGCCGCCAATGGTCACCGGGTCGATCGAGCCCTCGGCACCGCCGACCACGGCCACTTCCGCCTCGCCGGTGTGGATCATCCGCATGCCGTCGCCGATGGCCTGCGCCGCCGCGGCGCAGGCGGTCACGGGCGTGCCCAGCGGGCCCTTGAAGCCGTGGCGGATCGAAATCCAGCCGGCCGCCAGATTGGCAAGGAAGCTCGGCACGATGAACGGCGAGAGCCGCCTTGCCCCGCGTTCCTTCACGGTGATGGCCGAGGCCGTCATGTTCGGAAAGCCGCCCACGCCGCTCGCGATAATCGTCGCGGTCGCCTCGCGGTCGGCCTCGGTTTCGGGCTTCCAGCCGGCCTGCTGCAGCGCCTCCTGCGCGGCGCCCAAGCCGTACTGGATGAAGAGGTCCATCTTCTTGACGTCCTTGGGGTCGACGAAATCCAGCACGTCGAAGCCGTGCTCGTCCTCGGCCCTGGGCGGCACGAGGCCGGCGATCTGGCAGGCGAGTTCCGACACATCGAAGCGGTCGTTGCGGCGGACGCCGCTGCGGCCGGCTGTCAGCCGTTCCCAATTCGTCTTCACCCCCACGCCCAGCGGCGTGACGGCCCCCATGCCGGTGACCACGATGGGATCGGTGTCGGAAACAGCCATGCTGGCCTCCTTGTTGTTATCGCCTAGATATGGGCGAGACGCTTGAGCATATCGAGTGTAGTCGAAAAATCGGCCGGGCTCGCCGCCAGCAGGTCGCGCATTTCGGCCTGCGCGGCAAGCCAGAGCGGCACCAGTTCCTCGACCAGCGCCTCGCCCCGTTCGGTGAGGTCGCAAATGCGACCCGTGCCCCTGCCGGCGGGGCGCGATTCGATCAGCCCCAGCCGCTCCAGCCGGTCGATATTGCGGGTCAGCCCCGTCCGTTCGATGCCGTTGCGCTCGGCGAGCTCGGTCACCGTCCGCCCCTCGCCGCGCCTGATACCGCCGAGCAGCGAAAACTGCGCCGAGGTGATGCCATAGGGCCTGAGCAGCGCATCGTAACGCCGCGTCACCGCCCGCGCCGCCATGCGCGTGTTGAACACCAGGCAGGTCGTAAAGTCCACTTCCATGTCGCCCTGCTACACCCGTGCATATACACAGGTCAACCAGCCATTCGGCTGGACCGGATTTTCGATGTGGAGAGGTAGAGAGTGCGTGGCCCATCCTTCGACAGGCTCAGGATGAGGTCTGGAAGAACCCCCGACCTCATCCTGAGGTGCGACCGAAGGGAGCCTCGAAGGATGGACAGCGCGCGCTGCAAGGCCCCCTCACCCGGCCTTCGGCCGACCTCTCCCCCAAGGGAGAGGTAAAAGAGAGGGGCACCGCCTCGCCGCCGCATCACCTCTCCCTCCGGGTGAGAGGTCGGATTGCGCCAGCAATCCGGGTGAGGGGGCCTTCTCCGCCCAAGACTTGTCCCTACCCCCAAACGCCTCACCGATGCCGCGGTACGATTGGAGGGGTGCGCGTTATGGATTCCGGCCTGCGCCGGAATGACGTTGGTGAGCGAGGCACTGCCTTACCCCCGCCCCGCCGTCATTCCGGCGAAGGCCGGAATCCAGCAGCGGGCACGGCGCGCTGCCACTCGAGCACAGCTCTCACGGCCTTCTCGCCTAAAATCCCTCCACCGGAGGATTTTGCCGCTGCGCGGCCGGTTCGAAGTCCAGCCGAATGGCTGGTGGCTGGCGGGCGGCGTGGGGCGATGCTATAGCGCGGCGGGCCGGCCGGCCCGAAACTCAAAGCAGCTCGGAGCTTTCAATGCCCAAGATCACTGTTGCCAACCCTGTCGTCGAACTCGATGGCGACGAGATGACCCGCATCATCTGGCACGCGATCCGCGACAAGCTCATCAACCCCTATCTCGACATCAAGCTCGACTATTACGACCTCTCCGTGCAGAACCGCGACGCCACCAACGACCAGGTGACGGTCGATGCCGCCAACGCCATCAAGAAGCACGGCGTCGGCGTCAAATGCGCGACGATCACGCCGGACGAGGCGCGCGTCGAGGAGTTCGGCCTCAAGCAGATGTGGAAGTCGCCCAACGGCACCATCCGCAACATCCTGGGCGGGGTGATCTTCCGCGAGCCCATCATCTGCAAGAACGTGCCGCGGCTGGTTCCCGGCTGGACGCAGCCGATCATCGTCGGCCGCCATGCCTTCGGCGACCAGTATCGCGCCACCGATTTCCGCTTCCCCGGCAAGGGCAAGCTCTCGATCAAGTTCGTGGGCGACGACGGGCAGACGATCGAGCACGAGGTCTATTCCGCCCCCGGCTCGGGCGTGGCGCTCGCCATGTATAATCTCGACGAGTCGATCCGCGATTTCGCGCATGCCTCCTTCAACTACGCCATCAACCGCAAGGTGCCCTGCTACCTCTCCACGAAGAACACCATTCTCAAGGCCTATGACGGGCGCTTCAAGGACATCTTCCAGGAGATCTTCGAGCGCGACTACAAGAAGAAGTTCGACGAGCTCGGGCT
>DASZUI010000135.1:0-8247 GCA_035547675.1 Devosia sp. | reverse complement strand
GTAATCCTGCCCGCCCGCCGCCGCCGAGCGCTGCTTCAGCGCCTCGAATTCGGCATAGGTCATGTAAACCTCGCCGCGGATTTCGATGACGTCGGGCCAGCCGCTGCCCTTGAGCCGATGCGGAATGTCCGCGATGGTCCTCAGATTGGCGGTGATGTCCTCGCCCACATAGCCGTCGCCGCGCGTCGCGCCCTGCACAAACACGCCGCCCTCATAGCGCAGCGAGGCGGAAAGCCCGTCGATCTTGGGCTCGGCGGTGAAAACGAGCTCGAGCTCCTTGTCGCGCTCGAAGAAGCGCCGCGCCCGCTCGATGAAGTCGACGACGTCCTGGTCCGTATAGGCCTTGGCGAGGCTCAGCATCGGCACGGCATGGCGCACCTTGGCAAAGCCCTCGACCGGCGGCGCCCCGACCTTCTCCGACAGGCTGTCCGGCCGCTTGAGTTCGGGGAAAGCCAGTTCGATGGCAAGATAGCGCCGCTTCAGCGCGTCATATTCGGCATCGCTCATTTCCGGCGCATCGGCCTGGAAATAAGCGGCATCGGCCGCCGACAGCACCTCGTGCAGCCGGTCGAGCTCCGCCTTGGCCTCGGGTTCGCTGAGGCCCTCGACTTCGGTCATGTCAGTGGGCATGGAGCTTCCTCGAAGCGCTCCGAAGAGAAAAGGAATTGGAGGACGATGCCGTCGCGTCTCCCTCCCCCTCGAGGGGAGGTATCAAGGGTGGGGGTGCTCTCAGCATATGCCGGCGTGCGAGGCCCACCCCCACCCTGCCTGCCGGCATCCCTCCCCTCAAGGGGGAGGGGCGCGAGTGGCCTGGTTTTCCCGCCACTACCGGACGAAGAGCGCGCCACAAACACTTACCCCACCTCCGACAGCAGCCGCGACGCCGCCGCGCGGGCTTCCTCGGTGATGGTCGCGCCGGCCAGCATGCGGGCCACTTCCTCGCGCCGCGTGCCGCCCTCGAGCGGATGGACATGGGTGCGGGTGAAGGCGTCGACGACCTGCTTTTCGATAAGGAGGTGCCGCCCGGCGCGCGCCGCCACCTGCGGTGCATGGGTCACCGCCAGCACCTGCACCCGCGACGCCAGCCGCGCCAGACGCCGCCCGATGGCGTCGGCCACCGCGCCCCCGACCCCGGTATCGATTTCGTCGAACACCAGCACCGGCGCCGAGGCGCGATCCGCCAAAACCACCTTGAGCGCCAGCAGGAACCGGCTCAATTCGCCGCCCGAGGCGACCTTCATCAGCGGCCCGGCGAGCGTCCCCGGATTGGTCTGCACATGAAAGGCGATGGTGTCGAAACCGCTCGCCGCCACCCTGCCCTCGTCCACCTGCCGGTCGACGATGAATTTCGCGCCGCCGAGCTTGAGGTCCGGCAATTCCGCCTCGACCGCCTTGGCCAGCGCCCTCGCCGCCTGCTCGCGCCCCGCGCTCAGCTTGCCGGCGGCCGCGACATAGGCGGCCCGCGCCTTGGCCGCCTCGGCCATGAGCCGCGCCAGCGCCACCTCGCCGCCCTCGAGCGTTTCGAGGTCGGCCACATAGCGGGCGAGCACCCCGGCGAGCTCGTCCGGCTGCACCTGGTGCTTGCGGGCCGCGGCGCGCAGCGCGAAGAGCCGGCCCTCGACCTCCTCAAGCTCGGCGGGATCGAACGCCATGTCGCGCTTCAATGCCTCGAGCGCTTCCGTCGTCCGGTCGAGCGCCGAAAGCGTCGCATCCAGCGCCTCGACCACCGGCTGGAACAGCCCCTGCCCGGCATCCACCTTGCGCGACAGCCGCCGCATCAGCGAAATCAGCGCCGGCCCCGGCGCCGCCGGCCCGCCCAGCAATTCATCGGCCTCGGTGACATCCTCGGCGGCCTTTTCGAGCTGCATCAGATGCGAGCGCCGCTCGGCCAGCACCTCCTCCTCGCCCGCCTCCGGCCGCAGCGCCGACAATTCCTCGACCACATGCCGGGCGAACTCCTCGTCGGCCCGCGCCTTCTCGACCGCCCGGCGCTGCGCCGCCACCGCGGCTTCGGCCGCCGCCAGCGCCGCATGCGCCTCCGCCACCGCCGCGACCTCCGGCGACAGCCCGCCAAAGGCATCGAGCGCCGCCCGGTGCGTCGCCGGATCGATCAGCGCCCGCTCGTCATGCTGGCCGTGAATCTCCACCAGCTGCCGCCCGATCGACTGCAGCAGGCCCGCCGACACCGGCTGGTCGTTGATGAAGGCGCGGGTGCGGCCATCGGCATATTGCACCCGCTTGAGGATCACTTCGGCGTCGTCGCCGACCTCGTTGTCGCGCAGCGTCTGCCGCGCCGGATGCTCGGGCGCCAGTTGGAATACGGCGACGACCTGCCCGCTCTCGGCATCCCTGCGTACCAGCGCCGCGTCGCCGCGGCCGCCCAGCGCCAGCGTCAGCGCGTCGAGCAAGATGGATTTGCCGGCGCCCGTTTCGCCCGTGAGCACGGTCAAGCCCTCGTCCAGCCCGAGCTCGAGCTGGTCGATAAGCACGATATTGCGAACCGAAAGCGCCGTCAGCATTCGGAGTTACGCCCTTCGTCACGCAAGGCGACCGGACTGTGCCTTGCCGCTGAGAGTCTGGCAAGAACAAAATGGCAACATGACTCGCCGTATCGCGTCCTGGACTGGATTCCGGCCTTCGCCGGAATGACGTCGCAGTTGCGGGGAAGTCCGAGACCAATACGCCATGTCATTCCGGCGAAGGCCGGAATCCAGGAACACGCCGAGACGCCGCCCCTACTTCCCCAATACCGGCGCCGCAACCTTGGCGGGCCCGGTGCTGGCGGGCGCCGCCGAGGCCACGGCCTTTTTCGTGACCGCCGTCGCCAGCGTGCTGCCGGGATTGATCTTGGGCTCGACACCCTGCTTCTGCAGCAGCGTATAGGCTTCCTGATACCAGGGGCTCGAAGGGTAATTGTGCCCCAGCACCGCCGCCGCCGTCTGCGCCTCGGCGGTCAGGCCGAGCGCCAGGTTCGCCTCGGTCAGCCGATAAAGCGCTTCCTCGATATGGGTCGAGGTCTGGTATTTGTCGACCACGGTGCGGAAGCGGCCGATCGCCGCCGCATATTGCCCATTACCCTCGTAATAGCGGCCGATCGACATCTCCTTGCCCGCCAACTGGTCATAGGCGACCATCAGCTTGTCCTGCGCGTCCTTGGCGTATGGGGACTTGGGATAATTGTCGACGATCTGCTGGAACGCCTCGATGGCGTTCTGCGAGGTCTGCTGGTCGCGCGTGATGTCGGCGATCTCGTTATAATAGGAATTGCCCTTGAGGTAGAGCACATAGGGCATCTGGTCGGCCGAGGGGAACAGCGCGATATACTGGTCGGCGGCCGCAATGGCGTCGTCCCAGCGCCCGATCTGGTAATTGGCGAAAACCTGCATCAGCTTCGCCTTCTCGTTATATTCCGAGTAGGGATGCTGCCGCTCGAGCTTCTCCAGTTCGCTGATGGCGGTGATATAGCGCTGCCCGTCCATGTCGGCGATGGCCGCGTTGTAGAGCGTATCGGGCGGAACGATCGGCTCCTCGGTGATCTTCTGCGGCCCGAAGAGGTCGCACCCGGCCAGCAGCGCCACCAAAGCGCCTACCGCCAGCAGCCGGGCCACCTGCCCGGCCCCGCCTGCAAAAGCTTCCAACTTCACCTGGTCCCCATGATGTTGCATGCCGTCCAGCGGGCACGGCTAAGGAACGATTCGCGCGGAACTGTGACCGCTCAGCCCACCGAGCGTAGATAGGGGCTGACCGAGATGCCCTGCGGCATGTCGTCCAACGCATCGAAGGCGAGCGGAAGGTCCTCGGCGCTCACTATTTCATAATTGGCATCGCTGGCAAAGAGCCCCGCCAGCACCAGCGCATTGAGCGCATGTCCGCCGCGATAGGAGCGGAAGCGGCCATAGATCGGCAGCCCGCCCAGGGCCAAATCGCCGATGGCATCCAGCAGCTTGTGGCGGACGAATTCGTCCTCGTAGCGCAGGCCGCCGGGATTGAGGATCTTGTCCTCGTGCACGGTGATGGAGTTCTCGAGCGAGGAGCCGAGCGCATAGCCCGCCTGGCGCAGGATCTTGGCGTCGCGCACGAAGCCGAAGGTGCGCGCGCGGGCAACGTCGTCGTAATATTTGCGCGGCGTCCAGTCGAAGATCATCCGCTGCCGGCCGATGACCCGGCTGTCGAAATCGATCTCGAGGTCGAGGGCGCGGCCGTTATAGGGCTCGAGCGCCGCATGCGCCTCGTTGTTGCGCACCATCACGGCGCGCAGGATCTTGATATAGCGCCGGCTGGCGTTCTGGATTTCGAGCCCGGTCTTCATGATCCCTTCGACGAAGGGCGCGGCGCTGCCGTCGAGAATGGGACATTCGGGCCCGTTTACGATGAGATGCGCGTTGTCGACGCCGAGCCCCGACAGCGCCGAGGTTACGTGCTCGATGGTCGCCACGCTGATCGAATCGCCGAGATCGAGCGTAGTGCAGAGCGTCGTGCGCACGATGCGGGAGAAATGGATCGCCACCGGCCCGGCAATAGAGCCGTCTTCCATGCGCCGGGAAATCAGAAAACCGCTGTCGGCCGGTGCGGGTTCTAGTGTCAGAGTCACCGGCAGCGCGCTGTGAACGCCTATGCCGGAGAATTCAACAGAGCCGGCGAGAGTCCGCTGGCGGGCCGACAGTTTCTGCATACTCTTTACTCCAACCCCCGCTGGCACATCCCCCTGCACTCTTAGCCAAATTCCAACCGGGGCGGAAGCAGCACCGATTGGAGTTTTCCACGAGTGAAAAGAGGCCGTTAACCGTGCCGGCGCAGGAACGCGGGGATCTCGAGGCGCTCCTTCTGGGGCTGCCCGGCGACCGGCCGGCCATGCGGATCGAGCTGCCCCGCGGCACCGCCCGAACCCCGCGAAACCCTTGCGCTTCCGGCCTCTATGGCACTCTGCGCCGCGGCGTCGTCATGGGCCGAATAGCTGGTTTCATCCTCGCCGGCGCCCTCCGGATGGCGAGGGTTGCGGCCGATATTGGAGGCCAGCCGCTTGAACAAAGCACGCGCATTGCGCGGCTCGGACTCATGTCGATCTGCCTCTTCGAGTGTCCTTCGCGCAACAGCCGGAAGCTCCTCCGTGCGCGGCATGCGCCGCTGGCCGTCCGGGCGGGCGGCGCTGGAGGGCACATAGACGCTCGGCACGGGCACTTCGTCGACCCTGACATGCTCGTCATACTGCTCGTGAGTCGCCGCCGGCACATAGGGCTCGACCGTCACGCCGTCATCCTCGGCATAGGCCGGCTGGGCGTAATTGCCGTGGCGCTGGCTGATCGCCTCGGCCACCGCCTCCTCGACCTGCGTCTCGATTTCCGGGCCGCGATAGGCCTCGGAGGCCGGCACGCGCTGCTGCTGCGCCTCGGGCGCCGGCCGCTTGACGGAAATGGCGCGCGCCGCGTTCGGCTTCACCGGATCGAGCGCCTGCACCATGGTGGCGTCCGTGCCGGTCGCCACCACCGACACGCGGATGCGGCCTTCGAGCTCGTTGTCGAAGGTGGCGCCCAGAATGATGTTGGCGTCCGAATCCACTTCCTCGCGGATGCGGCTCGCCGCCTCGTCGACTTCGTAAAGGGTGAGGTCCGGGCCGCCGGTGATCGAGATGAGCAGGCCCCGCGCTCCGTGCATCGACACGTCGTCGAGCAGCGGATTGGCGATCGCCGCCTCGGCGGCGTGCCGCGCGCGATCCTCGCCGGAGGCCTCGCCCGTCCCCATCATCGCCTTGCCCATGCCGCGCATGACGGCGCGCACGTCGGCGAAGTCGAGATTGATCAGGCCTTCCTTGACCATCAGGTCGGTAATGCAGCCGACGCCCGAATAGAGCACCTGGTCGGCCATTTTGAAGGCATCCGCGAAGGTCGTCTTCTCGTTCGCCACGCGGAACAGATTCTGGTTCGGGATGACGATCAGCGTGTCGACATGCCGGTGCAGCTCGTCGATGCCGTCCTCGGCCAGCCGCGTGCGGCGATTGCCCTCGAAGGTGAAGGGCTTAGTGACCACGCCCACCGTCAGAATGCCCTGCTCGCGCGCCGCGCGCGCGATCACCGGCGCCGCGCCGGTGCCGGTGCCGCCGCCCATGCCGGCGGTGATGAACACCATATGCGAGCCGTTGAGGTGGTCGTTGATCTCGTCGAAGCTTTCCTCGGCCGCCGCCCGCCCCACTTCCGGGTGCGAGCCGGCGCCCAGCCCCTCGGTGACCGAGACGCCGAGCTGGATGATTCGCTGCGCCTTAGACAGCGCCAGCGCCTGGGCATCGGTATTGGCGACGACGAAATCGACGCCCTCGAGGCCCGAATTGATCATGTTGTTCACGGCATTACCGCCGGCACCACCGACACCGAACACCGTGATGCGGGGTTTCAGCTCCTGGATGTTCGGGATCGAAAGATTGATCGTCATGGAAGGCCCCGTGATGGCGTCGTGCCTGCCGTTTTAGTCGCCAATTCGTTAACCAGGTCCTAACGATTGCAGAAAATCCGTTAACGCCGCTGCATTCTGCGAGGCTCGAAAACGCCGCGTTAAGCATGTTTTCGGCCCCGGCATGGTTAAGGGCCGCGCCGGGAAACGGAGATTCCCGCCTGCGCGGGAATGACGAAGTGGAAGCGGGAACGACAGCGGGTTTGGGCGAGGTGGTGCCTCGCGTCCCCCTCCCCCTTGAGGGGAGGGTGGCGGCAGCCGGGTGGGGGTAAGCAACGCGCGCGGGCGTTTGTGGAAAGGCACCCCCACCCTCGATCCCTCCCCTCAAGGGGGAGGGAGACGAGGCTGCAACGATCCACCGAACGGTTAGCGGCGGTATCTGCGGTTCACCCGCCGCTGCGCATCGCCTTGAGCGGCCCCGTCCATTTCTTGAGCTCGGCGAGCATGGCATTGGCGCCCTGCTGCGTCTGCTCATTGGCCGTGAAGATGCCTTCGGCATTGATGAACTGGGTAAAGAAGGGGACGTTCACCGCCTCGGTGATCGGCACGATCTTGAGGGCAGAGACGATCTGCCGCGTCATGTTGAGGCTGCGCGTGCCGGCGGACACACCGCCATAGGACACGAAGCCCATCGGCTTGTAGGCCCATTCCTGGAAGAGGTAGTCGATGGCGTTGAGCAGCGCCGGCGGCACGGAGAAATTATATTCGGGCAGCACGGTGATGAAGGCGTCGACCGCATCGACCATGGCGCTCCACCGCTTGGTGTGCTCGTATTTGTACCTCTTGAAGCGCGGGTGCTCGGGTTCCTCCATCATCGGGAGGGCGATTTCCCTGAGGTCCGCGGGCACGACTTCCCAGTCGGCGTCCTTGCGCGCCTCGGCCTCGATCCAGCGCGTCAGGCTCGGGCCCTTGCGCCCATCCCGCGTGCTGGCGGTGATGATCATCAACTTGTACATGACACTGTTCCTGAATCGCCGCGAAGAAAGCGGCCCAGAAACAAAACGCAGCTTGGCGCCTCACGTCTAGGCAGCGGCGCGGCGACAGTTTGTCGTCGCCCTAGAAACTGCTGCGCAGCCAGTGCCCGACGCGCGCAAAATAGCCGTCCGTGCCGGTGAGGCGGCGGGAGGCGCGCGGCTCGGCATATTCCTGCGCGCAGACCTGCGGATAGACCACCATGCCGGCCACGGTGGCGAAGGCCGCCCCGCGCGCCATCTCGGGCAGGCCGGCAATCCCCATCGGCCGGCCATTACGCACATTGCGCGCAAGCAGCCGCCGCGCCACTTCCGGCAGGCCGGTCAATTCGCTCGCCCCGCCTGTCAGCACGAAGCGCCGCCCGCACACATCCATCATGCCGGTGGCCTGCATGCGGTCGCGAACCGCGGTCAGGATTTCCTCGATGCGCGGCCTGAGCACGCGCGTGACGGCCGAGCGCGGCACTTGCCCCGGCGCCTCGTCGGGCGCCGAGCCCACCGGCAGGATGGTGATCATTTCGCGCTCGTCGGCCTGGCCGGGCAGCACGCTGCCATACATGGTCTTGATCCGCTCGGCATCCTCGACGCTGATCGAAAGCTGCCGCGCCAGGTCCAGCGTCAAGTGGTGGCCGCCGATGGCGATGGCGTCGGCGTAGACCAGCGCGCCCTCCGAGAACACCGAGACCGTCGTCGTCGCCCCGCCGAAATCGACGCAGGCGACCCCGAGCTGCGCCTCGTCGTCGACCAGCGCCGCCAGCCCCGAGGCATAGGGCGTGGCCACCAGCGCCTCGATCTGCAGATGGCAGCGATGCAGCACCAGCTCGATATTGCGCAT
>DASZUI010000134.1:0-2431 GCA_035547675.1 Devosia sp. | reverse complement strand
GGCGCGCCAATTTTCACCGATTTTGGGCCCTTAACGTTGGCCTTGGCCCAAAGCGGTGCACGCCGCCACCTTCCTCGCGGCAATGCCGGGGACGGCTAATCAAGCCGCCTGCGAAGGGCCTGAAAAGGGGGGGCGGCCTGCTGCTTTGGCGGCGTAAAGGGCGTTGTCGGCCTTGGTGAACAGGGTCATCGGCGTGTCGTACGTGGCGAAGGCGTAGCCGACCGAGGCGCCGATTTTCAGGGTGCGGCCTGAGCAGTTCATCGGCTCTTGCGCGAGGCGGACGATACGCTGAACCGTCTCCGCGATTCTTTGCGGGCCGGCACCCGGGCCGAAGATCAAGGCAAATTCGTCGCCGCCAATTCGGGCGATCAGGTCGGCAGCGTGGCACACCGCGGTAAGGCGCCGGGCGATTTCGATCAGGCATTCGTCGCCGACCGCATGCCCGAACGTATCGTTGACCTCCTTAAACCTGTCGAGGTCGACGAGGATCAAGACGCCTCCCGGCCCTCCCGGCTCGCAGATTTCAGCCAGCCGGGCTTCGAACTGCGGGCGATTGGCGAGCCCGGTCATCACGTCATGTCCGGCCAGATATTCTATTCGCTCGAACTGCTGCTTTTCGGCGGTGATGTCCTGCTTGATGCCGAAGAGCCGGATCGGATCGCCGTTTCGGCGCTCGACCGTCGCGGATATCCTGATCCAGCGCTTTTTGCCGTCGGGGCAGCAGATTTCGGCATCGAGCCCGAAGCCGGCGCCATTTTCGATGGCCTCGCGACGGATTCTCTGCAGACGGACAAGCGATTCTTCGGAATAGCTCCTCAGAATGTTGCTGCGCACGATCCCGCTACGGCGCTCGAGCCCGAAGGTGTCGTAAACCCCATCGCTCCAGGTCAATCTTTCGCTCGGCAGCTCGCACTGCCAAAGCCCCATATGGGCGGCAACCGAGGCGCGCTCGAAAATCTCGGCACCGGCGAGCGCGGCCTCGGCGCGGCGAACAAGGCTGGACTGCTGCTCGATCTGCCGGCGCAACTGCCCGACGAGCTGGCCGTCGGAAGGGCCACCCAATGCCAGACGCAGACGGCTCAGGAGTGCATAGAGCTTTGATTCAGGTCGATGGACACCGTCGGAGCCCGCCCGACCGGCACCCGGTTCGACTTCACCTGTCTGCCTCACTACCTTGCCCTACCCTGCCATGAGGCGCCGCAGGCTCTATTTTATGACTGGAGACATTAACCAGACGTAGCGGGTGCTTCGATCAATGGTCGTAGGCCACGGGCTCCAGGGCGCCGCTCCTGGCGATCGATCGCTCGGCCGCTTCGATGATCGCCAGCGCGTCGCGGGCATCGGCGAGCGTCGAAAGCGGGGCGCCGGCGCCTTCCGCGATGGCGGCGAAATGCGTCAATTCGCTGTGGAAGCTGTCGACATAGTTGACGATGCCCCAGGCCGGGCCGCCATCGTCCTCGACCAAGGCATCATTCCAGCTGAAGCTCGCACCGCCCTTGCTGCCGAGCACCTTGTAGAGAACGGTCCAGGGGTCGGCGGTATGGTCGGAAGCGGCGAAGCTGACCCAGAGATTGGCCAGCGAACCGTCGGGCATGTGGCAGACCAGCATGACCTGGTCCTCCTCCTGCATCTGCTGATAGTGGACGCGGGTCTTGTGCGCCGACACGCCGATCGGCCGGCCGGCGAGAAAAAGCAGCGAATAGGCGTGGTGGACGGCGACTTCGCGCAGCACGCCGCCATAGCGCCGGGCCACCTCCTCGGCGTGGAAGATGTTGTAGAGAATCCAGATGCTGGCGAGCGTACCGAAGCGCTTTTCAGCGATCATGCGGCGCATGCGGATAACTGGCTCCATGTAGATGTAATTATGCGCTGGCATGCAGACCCGGCCGACGGACGCGGCGAGATTTTCGAGTTCGCGCAGCTCTGCCGCCGTATCGGCAACGGGTTTTTCGATGAGGACGTGCTTGCCCGCGGCGAGGCAGGCCCGGGCATCGTCGAAATGCGCATGATTGGGGCTAAGGACGAGGACGGCGTCCACATCCGGATCGGCGAGCAGCGCCTCACGGCTGGCGTAGGCGGGGCCGTGGAGCCGTTGGGCAAAGCCATTGGCCCGGTCGGCGTCCGGGTCGAAGACGCCGGCGAAGGCCGCGCCGGCGACGCCGCGCTCAAAGGCCTTGGCGTAGAGTTCGGCGACGATGCCGGCCCCGATCATGGCGATGCGCCTGGGCATGGCTAGGCCTCGAGCTTGTAGAAGCCGATGGCGTTGCGGCCGAAGAGCTTGGCGAGTCCCTCGGCATCGAGCAGCGGCGCGACGACGGTCCGCAGTGCGTTGATCACCTCGGCATAGGAGGCGGCCTGCAGGCAGACCGGCCAGTCGCTGCCGAACATCACCCGGTCTTCGCCGAACGAGGTCAATATGTGGCGGACGAAG
>DASZUI010000133.1:0-4316 GCA_035547675.1 Devosia sp. | reverse complement strand
CGCGCCTCCTGATGCGCTGCCCGGCCGCCTCACCCCTCGGTCGGTTGTAAATGCTTCGGCAGCCCGCCTCCGCCGGCAAGCCGCGACTGGGTCTTGCGCAGGTCCGCGAACCGCATGATGCCGTCGACCAGGTCGTCCCCGGTCGAAAGCTCCAATACGTCGGTGCCCGCATCGGCGAATGCCGAGAGCACCTCCTCCTCCGCTTGCGCTGCCAGTGCCACGAAGCGCTTGCGGAACCCTTTGTCCGCCGTGTCGACGAAAATCTGCTCGCCTGTTTCTGCGTCCTGGAACGCCAGCAACCCGATATCCGGCAGCGCCATGTCGAACGGATCGACGAGCCGGACGGCGATGGCCTCGTGCCGCCGCACCAGGAGGGACAATTGCTTCTCCCAGCCCGGCTGCGACACGAAATCGGAAACGATGAAGATCAGCGAGCGCCGGCGGATTACTCCGAGCGCCCGTCTCAGGAACGCGCCGAGGTCGGTCTTCGGCGCCCTGAGCAGCCGCGGCCGCGAAAACACCTGCTCGATGAGGTTGAGCACATGCCGCCGCCCGGTGCCCGGCGGCACCACGAATTCCGACTGCCCGTCATAGAGAATGGCGCCGACCTTGTTGCCCTGTCGGGTCAGCAGCCGCGCCACGATGGCCGCGAACTCGGCCAGCACCTGCCGCTTGGAAACCGGCCCCGAGCCGAAATCGACCGAAGGCGAGAGGTCGAGCAAGAGCCACGCCGTAACCTCGCGGTCCTCATTGTAGATGCGCACATGCGTCGTCTGGGTCCGCGCCGTGACGTTCCAGTCGATATGGCGCACATCGTCATAGGGCTGGTATTCGCGCAAATCCGCCAAATCGAGCCCGAAGCCGCGGAACAGCGTCCGGTAATCGCCCTGCAGCAGCCCGTCGAGCCGCTTGATGACGGTCCATTCCAGCCGCCGGAGCAGCTGGTCAGGCTGATGCGGCGAGCTTGGCATGGGTTTCCAGCGGCTTTTCGGGGGCGGGCACGGCCTTCAATATCCGCGCCACGATGTCGTCGGCACTGACCTGCTCGGCAAGCGCTTCATAGGAGAGCACGATTCTGTGCCTCAACACGTCGGCCGCCACGTCCAGCACATCCTCGGGCAGCACATATTCGCGACCGCGCAGGAAGGCGAGGGCGCGTCCCGCCTCGATCATGTTGATCGAGGCCCGGGGCGAGGCGCCATAGGTGATGAGCTTGGCGCTGTCGGCGAGCCCGGCGGCGGCCGGATTGCGCGTCGCATTGACCACCCGCACCGCGAACTGGATCAGCGACGGGTCGACATAGAGCGAGCGGGCCGCGGCCTGCAGCTCGACCAATTGCTCGGTCGTGGCGACTTTGCCCACCGCCTGCGCCGCGCCGGTCACGCGCGAGACGATGACGAATTCCTCCGCCTCGCTCGGATAACCCACCAGGATTTTCATCATGAACCGATCCACCTGCGCCTCGGGCAGGGGGTAGGTGCCCTCGGTTTCGATCGGGTTCTGCGTCGCCATCACGACGAACGGGTTGGGCAGGCGATGCGTTTCGCCGGCGATCGTCACCTGCTTTTCCTGCATTACCTCGAGCAGCGCGCTCTGCACCTTGGCCGGGGCGCGGTTGATTTCGTCGGCGAGCAGCAGATTGCAGAACACCGGCCCGAGCGAGGTCGAGAAATCGCCGGTCTTCTGGTTGTAGAGCCGCGTGCCCACGAGGTCGGCGGGCACCAAATCCGGGGTGAACTGGATGCGCTTGAAGCTGCCGCCGATCGCCTGCGCCAGCGTATTGACGGTCAGCGTCTTGGCGAGGCCGGGCACGCCTTCCACCAGCAAATGCCCGCGGGCGAGCAGCGCCACCAGCACCCGCTCTAGGAAATGGTCCTGCCCGACCACGACCTTCTTCACCTCATAGAGGATCGCTTCCATCAGTGAGGCGACGGCTGCACCGTCCTTGAAATCTTCGGCCACGCTGTCCTCCAGCGATTTGGTGTTAGAGCGGGGATTCTCCCATCGCCCCCTTCATCGCGTTCTCGATCGGCACGGCGAAGCCGATGCCGGCGAAGGTGCGCGCCGAGGGGTTGAGGATGGCATCGACAATGCCCACGACCTCGCCGCGGGAATTGACCAGCGGCCCGCCCGAATTGCCGGGATTGGCCGCCGCATCGAACTGGATGAGATTGGAGAGCTTGGCCCGCCCCTCATCCTCGAATTCGCGCTTGAGCCCGGAAACGATGCCCGCCGACGCCGACGGGCCGATGCCGAACGGGAAGCCGACGGCCTCCACCTGGTCGCCCGATCGCAGGCCCTGGGTCGAGGCCAGCGTCGCCGGCTGCAGGTCGTCGGGTATCTTGTCCGGCTTCAGGATCGCCATGTCGTTGGAGGGATCGGCGCCGGTCATCGTCGCATTGGCTTCGGTGCCGTCCGAAAAGGTCACGCGCAGCTTCTTGGTGGCCGCCGCCACATGCAGCGCCGTCATGATGGTGCCGTCGTCGCTGATCACCACGCCCGTGCCGGCGGCGGTATTCTCATAGCCGGGGAGCGCCGCATTCGTCGCGAGCTTCATCGGCGGGCTCTTGCCCTTCCCCTGGCCGCCCCGGTCGTCCGGGCTGCCCGAGGAATTGGGCATGATCGGGTCGTAGCCGTCGATCCTCACCACGGAGGGAATGATCTTGGCATAGGCGACCGTGGTCACCGCCGGCTGCTCCGGCCGATGGTCGATGGCGAAATTGACCGCCGCGTTGAGCGTGCCCTGGCTCAGATCCTGCGGCTTCGGCCGCAGCGCATCATAGGCCCCGACCATCGCGAGCGTGACGAGTGCACTGGTCACAACCAGCACCTTGCCCTGGTGCCTGCCATAGATGCGCAGCCACCAGCCGCCGAGGCGCTGCCTCAGGGTGGGGCCACGCTCTTCTGGAAAGGGATCGACATAGACCGGGCTGATCCCATCCTCGGCAACCCAAGGCGATCCGCCTTCGGCTCTTGCCCTGCCCGATCTGCTGTAAAGCGGTCGTCTCGCCATTCTGGCCGACGCTCCTCGGCGTTCACAAGGCTCTGAAACGCACGACGCGAGGCTAGGTTCGCCCCTTGTCCCCTGCCAAGTGAATTTCGTCGAATATGTCGGCTTCTCGCGCAAACGTGAGGGAGCCATCCGGCCGGACTTCGAACCGTGCCGCAGGCCAAATCGATCCACCGGATCGATTTGAGGTGAGAAGGCCATGAGGGCTAGGCCCGAATGGCTGTGTATTTTTTAATGTCGGCAGCCCGGGTGCCGCGGAACAACCCTCGCCCCTCTGGGGAGAGGGTGCCCGGCAGGGCGGTGAGGGGTTGCCACGCGACAAAGCGTCTGAGCGTGCGGACCCCTCACCCTAGCCCTCTCCCCAGAGGGGCGAGGGGACAGGCAGTGCGCCTACGCCATCTCGGCCCGTGCCGAAGCGGCGCGAATTGCCCGGTGGACCTGGCGCTGGAGCGCCATGAATCCCGCCGCTTCCTTGATCTCTTCCCGGCGGGGGCGCGGAATGTCCACGTCGAAGCTCGTCGCGATCCGCCCCGGCCCGATTCCCATCACCACCACCCGGTCGGAGAGATAGACCGCCTCCTCGACGTCGTGGGTGACGAAGAGCACGGTCAGCTTGTGCTCCTCCCAGATCTGGGTCAGCAATTCCTGCATCTGGTGCCGCGTCAGGGCGTCGAGCGCGCCGAACGGCTCGTCCATCAGCAGCATTTTCGGCCGGTAGGAGAGGGCGCGGGCGATGGCGACGCGCTGCTTCATGCCCCCCGAAAGCTCGGACGGATAGCGGTCCGCCGCATGGGAGAGCTTGACCAGCTCGAGATGCTCGAGCGCGATGTCGCGCGAACTCGCCCGGTCGTGCCCCGCCGCCTTGAGCGCGAATTCGATGTTCTGCCGCGCCGTCAGCCAAGGCAGCAGCGTATAGGACTGGAACACCACGCCCCGGTCCAGCCCGGCGCTGGTGATCGGCGCCCCGTCGAGCGTCAGCTCGCCATCGTCGAAATCCTGCAGCCCGGCCACGATCGACAGCAGCGTGCTCTTCCCGCAGCCCGAAATGCCCACCAGCGAGACGAATTCGTTGTCGGCGAGCTCGAGGTCGATGCCCGAGAGCACGAGATTGCGCTTCTCGCCGGCCCCGAAGCTCTTGGAGAGCCCGGCGATCCTGAGTTTTGGTGGCATGGATGTGTGGCTCACTGAAGGAAGGGGCAAAGGAAGAAAACTGGATTCCCGCCTTCGCGGGAATGACGTCGGGGGTGTGGCACGGCCAGGTCCAATTGCCCGGCGTCATTCCCGCGAAGGCGGGAATCCAGTTTAG
>DASZUI010000132.1:0-28093 GCA_035547675.1 Devosia sp. | reverse complement strand
TCAAACCCGCCACGATATGCTTCTGCGCCAGGAAGAAGACGATGACGGTCGGCAGGATGGTCAGCGTGATGAAGGCGAGGACGAGCTGCCAGTCGGTCGCGTATTCGCCCTTGTAGACCATGATGCCGAGTGGCCAGGGATATTTGGATTCCGAATTGAGCAGGATCAGCGGCAGCAGGTAGGAATTCCAGCTTCCGACGAAGGCGATGATGCCGACGGTCGCCACGATCGGCCGGCTGAGCGGCAGCGAGATGTACCAGAAGAAGCGGAAATACCCGCAGCCGTCGACGAAAGCCGCGTCGAACAGCTCGGTCGGCAGGTTTCGGAAATAATTGCGGAACAGCAGGATGCTCATGCCCATGCCGAACGCCACCTGCGGCAGCACGACGCCCCAATAGGTATCGAGCAGGCCGAGATCGCGCACCCGGATGAAGAGCGGCAGGATGGCCGTCGCGGCCGGGAACATCAGCCCGAGCAGGAAGTAGTTGAGCAGGAAGCCGGAGCCGAAGAATTTCACATGGGCGAAAGTGAAGGCGGCCATCGAGCCGACGATGAGCGTCAGGACTACGGTGAGTAGCGCGATCAGCAGCGAATTGCCGAGCTGCAGCCAATAACGCTGGCTGAAGAGGATGTCGCCGTAATTGCTCCACTGCCATTGGGCGGGCAGGCCGAAGGGGTCGCCGCGGAGGTCCGCAAGGGTCTTGAAGCCGCCCAGTGCCGTCGTCAGCAGCGGAATGACGACGATGGCGGCGACGATCGCCATCGAGGTGTAGAGATAGACTTTCGTGCCGGCGCTGAGCTTGCGGCCGCTTTCGTGATAGCCGGGTGGTGCCGGTGCCGCGACATCAGTCATTTCGCATGAAAATCCGTTTGTAGCCGAAGGCCAGGGTGACGCAGATGACGAAGAGCACCACGCCGACAGCGCTACCGAAGCCGACCTGCATGCGCGTGACGCCGAAGGTATAGAGGTAGGTCACCATGGTCTGGGTCGCGTTGAGCGGCCCGCCGCCGGTGAGCGGCATGATCATGTCGAAGAGCTGCAGCGAGCCGACCACGGCGAAGAACATCGACAGCCGGACCGTCGAGGCGAGGGCGGGCAGGGTGACGTAGAAGAATTTCTGCGCCGGCGAGGCGCCGTCGATCTCGGCGGCCTCGAGCATGTTGCGGTCGATGGCCTGCAGGCCCGCGATGAACAGCATCATGTGGAAGCCGAAATATTTCCAGATGACGACGCCGAGCACCGCATAGATCGCCACGTTCTTGTCGGCGAGCGGGTAGGGCGACTGCACGCCCAGGAAATGCGAAATGCCCGCCACAAGCCCGAAATCGCCGTCATAGACGAAGCGCCAGATCATGCCTGCCGCGACATCGGCCAGCACATAGGGGAGGAAGAAGATGAGACGGAAGGTCACCGCCCCCTTGACCCGGCTGGAGGTCAGCGTCGCCAGCCACATGGCGAGCGGTATCTGCAGCAGCAGCGAAACGAGGATGATGAGCCCGTTGTTGATGAGCGCCGTGCGGAAGGCCGCGTTGCGGAAGACCAACTCGTAATTGTGCCAACCCACCCATTCGGTCGGCAGGCCATAGCCCGTCCAATTGTAGAACGAGTACCAGGCCGCCTCGCCCATGGGCAGCACGACGAAGATGGTGAAGAGCAGCAGCGCCGGCGGCAGGAAGAGCACCAGGACCGGCCACTTGGCGCCGACCGAGCCCGAGCGCCTCAGGGCGACTGCACGCGGGACGGTCCGGCCTGCCGCTATCGTTACGCTACTGGCTTGGCTCATCGCCTCATGCTGCTCCGTGCGGAAGGCCGGCCGCGACGGGCCGGGGCTATAGCGGCCTGCCGCCGGCATTGGCAGGTGCCGGCGGCAGGCGAAAGCTTATTGCGACATCGACATGGAATCCTGGATCTGCTGGGCGGCGTCCTGCGGCGAGGCCTGCCCGGAGACGATCGCCACCGACATGTCGTTGACGACGCGTCCGACGGAGGGTCCAAGGTCCTGGTCGAGGAAATTCTGGTGCCAGGTGGCCCTGGACATCTGGTCGGCGGCCATCTTGAGGATCGGGTCCTTGACGCCATCCTGCGAGCCGAGGGCAACCGGCAGGATACCCTGCTTTTCGGCCTGTATGCGTTCGTTTTCCTGGTTGGTCAGGAACTTGACGAAGTCCTCGGTCTCCTTGGGCGCATTCTTGGTGATCACCCAGCCATTGAGGCCGCCGAAATCGTCGGTGATCACGCCCTTGCCGCCGGCGACCAGCGGGAAGGGAAAGCGTCCGATATTGTCTTCCGAGAGGCCCTTGCCGTCCGTGGCGTTCTGCGCCTGGGTGAAATTGGTATTTTCGAAGCTCAGGATGATGGCAGCCTTGCCGTCGCCGAAGACGCCGAGCGTTTCGGGCCAGGTGGCGCCCAGATAGCCGTTCTGGAACGGCTGCAGCTTGCCCAGATCGGCGAGAAGCTGACCAGCCTTGACGAAATCGTCGCCGGCAAAGCCATTGTTCTGGCCGGCCTTGGCCTGCTCGAAGCCGTCATGGCCGGCGAGCCGCATGGCGAGGTAGCTCCAGTAGAAATGGATGGGCCATTTGTCGCCGCCGCCGCCGGCGATCGGCGTGATGCCGGCGTCCTTGAGCTTCTTCACGGCCGCCATGAAGTCGTCCCAGGTTTTGATGTTGTTGCCGTCGACGCCGGCCTTCTGGAACAGCGCCTTATTGTAGAAGAAGGAAACGACGCCAGACTTGAAGGGCACCGCCCATACCTTGCCGTCGAAGCTGAGGCCATCGACCGCAGCCGGCGACAGCGCCTTCCTCCAGGCGCCATTGTCGGCATCCATCGCCGCCGTCACGTCGCGGATGGCGCCGGTCTTGGACTGTTCCGCCAGCACGCCGCCGCCCCAGGTGTAGAACATGCTGGGCGCGTCATTGGATTGCAGCAGGGTGGGCAGCTTCGCCTTGAAGGCCTCGTTCTCGAGGAACTGGAATTCGACCTTCACGCCCGGATGGCTGGCCTCGTAAGTCTTGGCCATGTCCTGCCAGACCTGCAGATAGGCCGGGTTGGTCTCGATATGCAGCCATTTGATGACGTCGTCGGCCATCACTGAAGTGACGGCGGCGCCGGCCATGACAGCGCTTACCGCTATAGCCACGAAGTGCCGCACGGAGCGGCCCGTCAAGAATTTCATCGATGTCCTCCCAACGAGACTTATTTGTCCCTGATGCGTAGAAATTAATCTCCCCAAAGCCATGACTGTCAAGCGAGTTGCGTCCGGCTTTGTAACTCGGCGCGGCAGGAAGCAGCGAAATTCGCCCGATTTAGCTTGCCTCGACGCAAGGTCCGGCTCTAACTTGGCCGTGAATTATTCCGCGTCGCGTGCTAAATCCCGTGAATTCTCCAGCCCCATTCCTCCCAAGGCCGCAGCGATGAAGACGGCCGATCCCGAACTGATGCGGGCGATAAACCGCTTCCACGTCTTGGATACGATTCGCCGCCATGGCCCGATCGCCCGGGTGGAGATCGGCGAACGCACCGACCTGTCGCCCACGACCGTGTCGGCGATTACCGCCTCTCTCATCGATGACGGCCTGATTTCGGTGCGCCATGAGGGCGATATCCGCAATGCCGGACGCGGCCGCCCGCGCGTCATGCTGACCCTCAATCCCGATGCGGCGCGGGTCGTCGGCGCCAAGATCGCGTCGAACCGGCTGGTCTTCGTGGTCACGAATTTCCAGGGCGACGTGCTGGCGAGCCTGGCCTTGCCGGTCCGGGTGGACCGGCTGCCGACCGAGGTCATTGCCGACCTTGTGGAGGATGGCATCCGCCGCTGCGTGCTCGATGCCCAGCTCGCGCTGCGGCAGATCAAGACGGTCGCGCTGTCGCTGCCCGGGATTGTCGAACATGGCAGCGGGCGCGTCCGCTCGAGCCGGGTCCTGCGCGAGTCCGACGCCTCGCTCGCCGAAACCATGCGCCGGCGGCTCGCGGTCGACACGATTGTTGAAAGCGATGCCAACGCCATCACCATGGGCGAGCACTGGTTCGGCCGCGCCCGCGATCTCGACGACTGCGTGCTGGTCGCCATGGAAGAGTCGCTGGGGCTCGGCGTGCTGCATGACGGGCAATTGTTCCGCGGCGCGCAGCAATTGAGCCTGACCCTTGGCGACATGATCATGGGGAGCGGCATCGAGAGCGCGACCAAGCTCTCCGACCTTGCCGGAGACCAGGCGATCCTCGGCGACGATCATCGCGATCCTCATATCCGCGACGCCATTCGGGCGGGGCAGGGGATGACCCGCATCCGAGGCCTGATCGAGGAGGGCGACAATGCGCTGCATGATGCGGCCGAGCGTGCCGGGGCGGCGCTCGGCATCGCCATTGCCAATCTGGTGAGCCTGTTTGCGCCGCCGCGCGTGATCCTCGTCGGCTCCGCCCTGGCGCTCGGCGAATATCTGCTCGATCCGTTGCGGCAGGCCTTTGCCCGCGCCATCCCGCCGTCGCTCAGCAATGTCGCCGAGATCGTGATCGACGAGGCAGCCGACGAATTGTGGGCGCGCGGTGCGGCGGCGGTGGCGCTCGGGGAGCTCTATGGCTCGCCCTGGGGTACGACCGGGCCGGCGCGGCGAGCGGCGCTTATCGATTCAAGCAAATAACGGGAGGAAGAATGAAGCGCGTCGGTATCGGCATCGTCGGGCTTGGCAATATTTCGGCGGCCTATCTGAAGGCGGCAAAGGACTTTCCCATCCTCGACATCAAGGCTTTGGCGGATTTGAGCCCGGCGGCGGCGAAGGCGCGGGCGGATGAATTCGGCCTGAAGGCGGTCATGCTGGATGAAATCTTCAAGGACCCGGAGGTCGAGATCATCCTCAATCTCACCGTGCCCAAGGCGCATGTCGAGGTGGGCTTGCGGGCGATCGATGCCGGCAAGCATGTCTATTCCGAGAAGCCGCTCGGGGTGGAATTTGCCCAGGGCAAGAAGCTGATCGAAGCGGCAAAGGCAAAAGGCCTGCGCGTCGGCTCGGCGCCCGATACGTTTTTCGGCGGCGCCCACCAGACTTCGCGCAAACTGGTCGATTCGGGAGTGCTCGGCACGCTTGTCGGCGGCACCGCCTATTTCATGTGCCCCGGCCATGAGCGCTGGCATCCCAATCCGGCCTTCTATTACGAAGCCGGCGGCGGCCCGATGCTCGACATGGGACCCTATTACATAACCGATCTGGTGAACCTCATGGGGCCAGTGGTGCGGGTCACCGGGATGACGGTGACGCCGTCCGAGACCCGAACCATCACGGCGAAGGAACGCGCCGGCGAGGTCATTCCGGTCGATGTGCCGACGCATGTCTCGGGCCTGCTGGAATTCCGCAGCGGCGCCGTGGTGCAGATGACCATGAGCTTCGATGTCGCCGGCCACCGGCATTTGCCGATCGAGATCTATGGCACGGAGGCGACGCTGGTCGTGCCCGATCCGAACCGCTTCGGCGGCCAGATCGAGATCATGAAGAAGGGCGGCGAGTGGACCAATGTCGAGACCGACATGCCTTATGCCGACGGCAATTACCGCTCGATCGGCCTGGCCGACATGGCGCACGCCATTCGCGAAAACCGCCCGCACCGGGCCAGCGGCGAATTGGCGCTGCATGTGCTCGAGGTGATGGAGGCCTTCGGCCGCTCGGCCGAAAAGGGAGGGGCCATCGACATCACCACTACCGTCGAGCGCCCGGCGCCGCTGTCGGAATCGCTGGTGGGCGGCAAGCTCGCCTGATCAATCTGAGGGAGGAGAATTCATGCGCGAGGCACTGATCGTCTGGGGCGGGTGGAGCGGCCACGAACCCGAACAATGCGCCGCCATCATTCGCGGCATGCTCGAGGAAGACGGCTTCAAGGTCTATGTCGAGAATACCACCGAGGCGTTCGCCGACCCCTCGGTCAAGGATTTGAGCCTGATCGTGCCGATCGTCACCATGAGCAAGATCGAAAAGGAGGAGGTCGCCATGCTGACCGCCGCCGTGCGCGACGAGGGCGTGGGGCTCGCCGGCTATCACGGCGGCATGGGGGATTCGTTCCGCGACGCCGTCGAGTACCAGTTCATGGTCGGCGGGCAATGGGTGGCCCATCCCGGCGGCATCATCGATTACCGGGTCGATGTCACGCGGCCCGACGATCCGGTGATGGAGGGCATCCGGAGCTTTCCCTACCATTCGGAGCAATATTACATGCATGTCGACCCCAGCAATGAAGTGCTGGCGACGACGACCTTCAAGGGCGACCATGCCTGGTGGATCGATGGCGTCACCGTGCCGGTGGTCTGGAAGCGCCGGCACGGCAAGGGCAGGGTGTTCTATTCCTCGCTCGGGCACGTATCGGCGGAATTCCAGGTGCCGGAGATGAAGACCATCCTGCGTCGCGGCATGAACTGGGCCGCCCGTTAGAGGCTGGCCTTGTGCGCTGCCCACAGCGCCCCAGGCGGCGGTGCAATCGGCCGCCGTCTCAGGCGCTGCGCATACCGCGGCAACAGCGCCTGACGTCGGCCGAGTTCACCACTCCGCGTAGGTTCCATCCGGCAGGACCCAATCCGCGTCGGGCAAATGCCAATCCTGCTGGCTGGCCGCGATCTTCTCTTCCTTGAGCGAGATGCCCAGCCCTGGAGCCGTGCCCACCCGGAGTGACCCGTCCACCACCGTCAGCGGCTGCACGTCCTCGAGATAGTCCATCAGGTCGGCAGCCGGCAGGCCGGCATAGCCTTGATGGTAGTGCAGGCCGAGACTCTGCTCCTGGATAACGACGTTCCTGCAGCAGGCGCCCACCTGCAGCGATGCCGCCAGGGAAATCGGCCCGTTGGGGCAATGCGGCGCAACCGCCACGTCATAGATTTCAGCCAGCCGGGCGATCTTCTCGAGTTCGAAAATGCCGGTGATCGAAACGTCGGGCTGGACGATGTCGACGGCGCCGGTATCGAGCACGCGCTTGAACGCCCAGCGGGATTCGAGCCGTTCGCCGGTCGCCACGGGAATCGAGCCGGCGGCCCGCGCCAGGGTCACGAGACTCTCTTCGTTCTCGGGCAGCGTCGCTTCCTCGACCCACATCGGTTGAAACTGTTCGATTTCGCGCAGCAGCGGCTTCAGGGCGGGGCGATGTATGCGCCCGTGCAGATCCAGCGCGATGTCGAGCTTGCGGCCAAACGCATCGCGCAAGGCGCCCATCCGTTCGATGAGCCCGTCGATGATGGCGCTGTCGCCGAGATAGCCCATGGCGGGGGTCGCGTTCATTTTCACCGCGTTGAAGCCCTGCGCGATACGCTGGCGCGCATGCTCCACGACATCGTGCGGGGAATCTCCGCCGATCCAGACATAGGATCGGATCGTGTCGCGGACTCGTCCGCCCAGGAACTCGAAAATCGGGATGCCGATGGACCTGCCCTTGAGGTCCCATAGCGCCGTCTCGATCCCCGCCGCGGCTGTTCCGAGGATCGGACCGTTACGGAAAAACGCGCCGCGGCGCAGACGCTGCGCGATGTCCTCGATGCGGCTGGCGTCGGCGCCGACAACATTTGCCGCCATGTCCTCGATGGCCGCGACGACGGCGCGCGAACGCCTGGGAACGATGGATTCCCCCCATCCGACCTGGCCGTCATCGGCGGTCACGCGCACGAAAACCCACCGGGGCGGGACCTTGAAGACGCTGATGTCAACGATCTTGGCCATGGACTTGCCTTCCGGATGCGAGAGGTTAGAGCGCTAGGCCGGTATTCGGGTCGAACAGATGCAGGTGCCCCGTATTGGCGCTGAGCGCCACCGCGTCCCCGTCCTTGAGGCGCTGCTCGCGCGGCACCCGCGCCACCAGGGCGCCATCGTCGGATTTGACGTGCACATGCTGCTCGGCGCCGATCATCTCGACCGCCTCGACCTGAGCACGGATATTGACCGCGGAAACCTCCGCGACGTCGGGGGCACACAGGACCAGCCGTTCGGGCCTGATGCCGACGGTCACCTTCTGCAAAGCCGCCGGAATTCGCTGCGCGATGTCGTTGCCGAGGGCAATCGCGGTCGAGGCGGCCTCCAGGCGCAAGCCCGTTTCGCCGCGCTTCACGTCACATTCCAGGAAACCCATGGAGGGGGTTCCGATGAAGGAGGCGACGAAGCGGTTGCGCGGGGAATCATACAGCTCCTCGGGCGTCCCCACCTGCTGGATGCGGCCATCGGCCATGACCGTAATGCGGTCGCCCATGGTCAGGGCCTCGACCTGATCGTGCGTCACATAGACCGCCGTGGCGCCCACGGCCCGATGTACGCGCAGGATTTCCGTGCGCATCTGCACGCGCAGATGGGCGTCCAGATTGGACAGCGGCTCGTCGAGCAGGAAGACGGCCGGGTCGCGCACGATCGCCCGGCCCAGGGCCACGCGCTGACGCTGGCCACCGGACAATTGTCTCGGCCGGCGCTGAAGATAATTGGCGATGTTCAGCATGCCGGCCGCGTCGTTGACGCGCTGATCGATCTCGTCCTTCGGCATCCTGCGGCGGCGCAAGCCGAACGCCATGTTGTCGTACACCGACATATGCGGATAGAGGCCGTAGTTCTGGAACACCATGGCGATGTCCCTGTCGCCCACGTCGACGTCGTTCATGCGCTGGTCGTCGAACATCAAATCGCCCGCCGTGATGTGCTCCAGGCCGCAAATGATGCGCAGGAGCGTGGTCTTCCCCGATCCGGAGGGGCCGACCAGGACCATGAATTCGCGATCCTGAATCTCGAGATTGCAGTCGAAGAGCACGGGCACGTCGCCGTAGCGCTTTTCGACATGGCGCAACGAGATGCTTGCCATCAGTTCTTTCCTGTTTGCGAGTTACCGAAGGCAGCTTCGAAGGGGTCGGGGCGCCGGCTCAGGCTGCGTCCGCCATCGACCACCAGTTCGGTGCCGGTAATGAAGGAGGCGTCGGAAGAGGCCAGAAATGCCACGGCCGCCGCGATTTCGTCGGGACGGCCGCGCCGGCCCATAAGGGTCGGTACAGGTGCCTGAGCCGCGCCGTCGCTCTCCCCAAGCGTCCGCGAAAAGGCGCGTGTGGCGATCACTCCGGGGGCAACCGCATTGGTGCGCACGCCCTTGTCCGACCACTCGACCGCCAGAGCGCGCGTCAGGGAAATGATGGCTCCCTTGCTGGCGGCATAGACGGCATAGGTTGGAACCGGCATCCGTGCCTGGATGGAGGTCACATTGACGATGGCTCCATCGCCCTGGGCGATCATGTGCCGGCCGGCCTGCTGGCACAGGGCAAAAGTCGCGGCGAGATTGACCGAAAGGATGGTCTGGAGCGCATCGGCCGAGAGGTCGAGGGCGCCGATGCGCTCGCCCGTTATGGCGGCGTTGTTGACCAGGACATCGATCCGTCCCCAGCGCTCGACGAGACGGGGCACGAGGCGATCGCGTTCCGAGGACTGCATCAAATCGGCGGCCACCACGAAACAGTCGTCCGCGACGTCGCCGAAGCCGGGCAAGGCGGCCTCGATACGCGACGTATCGCGATCGGTCAGCAGGACGCGGCCGCCTTCGGCCAGAATCCGGCGGGCGATTTCGAGACCGATATCGCTGCCGCCGCCCGTGACCAGGGCAGTGCGGCCGACGAAGCGCCGACCGGCAGGCGCAGGCGAAATGTTGTCAGGCACCGGCGACAGCTCCGGAAGTAAGGCCGCGGACCATGGACCGCTGCACGGCGAAGAACGAAATCATCAGCGGCACGGTCGTGATCGTTGCGGCGGCCATCATGCCACCCCAGTCCGTCTTGAACTCGCCGGTGAAGGTCAGTTGCAGCGCGGCCGGCAAGGTCTGCTTGTCGAGCGTGGTAATGAAGGTCAGTGGATAGATGAGATTGTTCCAGGCATCCATGAAGACGAAGGTCGCCGTGGTCAGAAGCCCCGGCAAGACCAGAGGCACGACTACCCGCAGCAGAACCTGCCAGCGGGGATAGCCGTCGACGCGGGCGGCCTCCTCGACCTCGACGGGCACCGCATCGATGAAGCTCTTCATCATCCAGACGGCAAACGGCAATCCGAAGGTGGTGAATCCGACGACGAGGCCGAACGCCGAGTCCAGCAGCCCGACATTGAGCAGCAGCAGATAGAGCGGCGCCAGCAAGACGACCATCGGCAGCATGCGGAAGATGAGCACGGCGTAGCTCACCGCGCCGCGCAGCCTGAACCGGGCGCGGGACAGCGCATAGGCGGCAGGCGTGGCAATTACCACCGACACCACGGCGGTGATCAGACAGCTGACGACGGTATTGATGAAGAACTCGAGGAACGGCAGGGAGCTGCCGGTCAGGCCGGCGTAATTGGCGAGCGTCGGCGCCTGCGGCCAATAGGTAGGGCTGAGCTGGTTCGCCTCGAGCTCGGTCTTCAGCGAGGTCGACAGCATCCAGTAGATCGGCGCCAGGCTCCATGCGAGGGCCAGCGCGATGGCGAGGTACCGGATGACTCGGGGCCAGCCGAAGCCGCGAGGGCTCGTTGTGTTGATCGTCTGGGCCATTTCAGCGGATCCGTAAAGCGCGGAGATAGGCAAGGGCGAAGCAGAGCAGCAGAAGCAGCCACACCACCCCGATCGCCGAAGCGTAGCCGAAATTGTACTGCTCGAATGCCAGCCGGTAGACATAGACGACCAGCGTGCTCGTGCTGTAGCCGGGGCCGCCCTGGGTCATCGCCCAGATCTTGGCGAAGTCGTTGAAATTCGAGATCACCATCAAGAGGCTGCTGATGAGCAGCGCGGCGGCCAGAAACGGCAGCTTGATGAAAACGATCATGCTCCAGCCCCGTGCGCGGTCGATGCGAGCCGCTTCGATCACCTCGTTAGGGATGGCGGTGAGGGCGGCGCTCAGCAGCAGAAAGAAAAACGGCGTCATGGCCCAGATATTGGCGACCGATACTGCGGGCATGGCGAGCGCCGCCGAGTTCAGCCACGGCACGGGCGCGTGCAGGATGCCGGTCGCGAGCAGGATGGCGTTTATGATGCCGCCGTTCTGAAGGTACATGTAGCGGAACAGGAAGGCCACGACGACGAAGGGGACCGCCCAGGGCATCAACAGCAGCGTGCGCGCGAAACGGGACGGGCCGCTCGTAAGGTTTTCCGTCAGCAGCGCCAGGATCAGACCGAGCAGCGCGGAGACGATCACACTTCCGAAGGTGTAGATCGCTGTGTTTTCGAGCGAAACCCAGAAGATCGGATCGAGGACGAGATTGCGGTAGTTTTGCGCACCCACGAAGGTCGCGGGCGTGACATTGAGCAAATTGTAGTCCTGCACGGACAGGACCAGCGTATAGACGATGGGGTAGCCGACGACGAGGGCGAGCACCACCAGAGTTGGCGTCACCATCCAGTCCAGCAGGGGATACCGCTCGACATTGCGTCGAGCGGTAGCCGTTATTGTTGTGGCGTTCGCGGCAACCATTAATGCGGCAACTGCTGCTGGATGGAGGCTGCGATGTCGTCGATCGGGGTCTGGCCGGTGACCGCTTCCTGGACGCCGGCCATGACGGCCGTCGAGGCCTGTGCGAAGGCGGGACCGTAAGGCTGCTCACTGATGGTCGGAATGACCTTCTTGGCGAATGCGTCGAAGATCGGCGTGTTGAGCTTGGCATCCAGGGTGGCGTCGCCGGTGCTGACCACCGAAGGAAGCGAAGAGCTGACGCCCAGCGTGTAATTGCTGATCACAGCCGGATCGGTTGCCAGGTATTTGATGAAGGCCCAGGCGGCATCCTTGTGGGCACCCTTGGCGAACATGATCAACTGATGCCCGCCTTCGAAGCTGTGCGCCTTGCCCTCCGGTCCAACCGGCATGCTGGTCACGCCCCAGGTCTTGTAGAAATCATCGGCCGACATGTGGTTGGCGCCCTGGATCACGCCCTGCAGCAGAACCTGGTCCCAATCGAACGCGACCTTATCCTGGGCGGCCAGGGGACGGAATTCGCCGATCTTGCGACCGGGATCCATCAAGCCTTCCTGGGCGAGCTTGCGCATCCAGGTCAGATACGCCTTCATTTCGGGCGAATTGGCACCCGTTGCGCCCTCGCCGATGGGCTTGGCGCCGAAGGTCTGCATCCACGGCCAGTTCGACGTCAGGGCGAAAGCCCGATTCGTCGTGTCGATGCCGAGGGGGATGACATCCGGCTGGCTTTTCTTGATCGCCTCGAGGTCGGCGGTCAGTTCATCGATGGTGGTCGGCGGCTTGTTGGGATCGAGTCCCGCCGCGGCCATGATTTTCTTGTTGTACCAGAGTCCGGCCGGCGACTGATTCCACGGGAAGGCGATCAGCTTGCCATTGACCGAAAGGCCGCTGAGCGCGCCGGGCTTGATGTTGGCCTTCAGGCTGGCGTCGACATAGGAATCGAGCGGCTCGAGCGCGCCCGTGCTGGCAAGCAGGATGGTGTCGTTGCCGGAGATCTGAGCGACATCGGGAGGATTGCCCGAACGGGCGCGAAGCACCAGTTGATGGGCGATCTCGGAAAAGGAGATCGACTCGCTCTCAATGGTGATGTTGGGATGCGATGCCTCGAAATCGGTGATGGCCTTGTTGATCGCATCCTTGGTGGTGCCTTCCGCCGAGGCCCAGTTGGCGAAGTGAAGCGTGATCTTGTCCTGCGCCGAAGCGCCGGCGCACAAAGCCAGCACCGCAAAGGCGGCAACTGACGCAAGCAGCTGCAAACGCGGCCGTCTCGCGAGTGAAGTCATTGGTTCCTCCCCTTGTCAGCGGCACCTCGACGCGAACGCCGCGTCATCGCCACCAGTTTTATATAAGACATATTATATGAGAGCTGGCAACAGCGGTGAATTGGGTATATGCCGCTGATGCCTGCGCATGGGGGAAAGGCGCGAGCCGATGCCGCCGGCCTCCAGGCTTCTCAATTGGCTATTGGAGAGCAAATCAGATGCGGCTGCCCAGCAACAGCTTCAAAAACAATCTTGTGCAGTCCGGGACGATGCTCGGCGTCTGGTCGATGAGCGGTAATCCGGCCGCGGCCGAAGCGCTGGGCTTCGTCGGCTACGATTTTATCGTTCTCGACATGGAACACGCTCCGACCGATCCGCCACGCATGCTGGGCTCGCTTCAGGCGGTGGCCGGAACCTCGACGCCCGCCGTCGTGCGCCTGCCGTGGAACGATGCCGTCATGGTCAAGCAGATGCTGGACCTGGGCGCGCAGACGCTGATGTTCCCTTATGTACAGACGGTCGAGGAAGCGAGGCAGGCCGTTGCCTCGACGCGCTATCCTCCGGCGGGAATCAGAGGCGTCGCCGGCATGAGCCGGGCGACGCGATATGGCAGTGTCGCCGACTATCTGCACCATGCGTCGGAGGAGCTGTGCGTGATCGTGCAACTGGAGACGGCGGCTGCGCTGTCCCGCCTCGACGAGATCGCCGGGGTGACAGGGATCGACAGCATCTTCGTGGGGCCGAACGACCTCGCCGCGGACATGGGCCATATCGGGGAGACCAATCACCCTGAGGTCCGGGACGCCATTGCCGCGGCGGCCAAGCGCTGCCGGGCGCGCGGCATGCCCTGCGGCATTCTCGCATCGGATGTCGAACGGGCGAAGCAATACCTCGACGATGGCTTCAACTGGGTCGCGACCGGCTCCGACCTCGGCCTCATGATGGCCGGCGCGCGCAAGTCGCTGGGCGAACTCCGCGCCGCCGTCGCCGCGACCTGACCGGGGGCCAAAATGCCGCAAATCGAGATCGTGGACGCCAAAAAGGATGATCACGGGGAAGGGCCGGTCTGGCTCGATCGCGAACAGGCGCTGGTCTGGGCGGACGTCTATGACGACCCCAGCATCCAGCGCTACGAGCCGGCAACAGGGTCGTATTGCAGCACGCCGATGCCGCGCATTACGAGCTGCCTCGCGCCGCGGCGCGAGGGTGGCTTGGTCGCTGGAATGCTTGGCGGTTTCTATCTGCTCGACGACAGCGGCGACAGCACGCTGCTCGTCAACCCGGACTTGTCCGGGCAGGAGCTGCTGAACGACTGCAAATGCGACCCCGCCGGCCGGTTCTGGTGTGCCACGCTCAGCCGTGACATGAAGACGCCGTTGGGCCGCCTGCTCAGGATCGACCCGGACGGCAGTTGGCGGCAGTTCGACGGCGGTTATCTCACCGGCAATGGCATGGCCTTTTCCCCTGCGGCAGATCGTCTCTACGTCGCGGACACCCGGAGCGAGACGGTCTGGACTTTCGATTTCGACCTCGCCGCCGGCACCGTGCACAACAAGCGTGTGTTCCTCTCGACTCTCGACATGCTCGGGCGCGTCGACGGGGCCACGGTCGACAGCGAGGGCAATTACTGGTGTGCGCTCGTCGACGGCTGGGCGGTAATCGCGGTCGATCCCAGCGGCAAGATTGTCGAGCGGATCGAACTGCCGGTGCAGCTTCCGACGATGTGTACCTTCGGCGGCCGCGATCTGGATGTGCTCTATGTCACGAGCTCGCGCCGGCGCCTCGACGAGGCCCAGCGAGCCAGCCAACCGGCCTCCGGCCGCCTTCTCGCCATTCACGGGCTTGGCGCGCGCGGGCTGCCGGCCGCCGCCTTCGCAGGCTGACCGCGTTGACGGACGTCGTTCGTATCAGCGACGGCACCCTCGTTGCCGAAGTCCAGCCCGGCTTCGGCGGCAGGTTGCTGGCGCTCTACGACGAACTCCCCAAGGGGCGTATCGACTGGATCGTGCCGGCACCTGCGAGCAGTGGACCGGATGCGCCGCATGTGCGCGCCGGCTGTTTCCCGATGGTTCCCTATTGCAACCGCATAAGGGACGGGTGGCTTGAGTTCGCCGGCCGCGTCTTCGATGTCGGCGCTAAGCATCCCTGGCCGGGAGCGGGCCATGGCCGCGGTTTCCTGACGGCGTGGACAATCGAGCATCGCACGTCCGGCGAACTCGACATCCGGTTCGACTATGAGGGGAAGGATTGGCCGTCGCGGTATCGGGCGCACCAAAGCTTCACGGTCGCCGAGCGGACTTTGCGGGTCCGGCTGGAAGTCGAGAATACCGGCGCGTCGGCGATGCCGGCGGGAATCGGCTTTCACCCCTATTTCCCAGGACGGGGCACCATCGAACTCGTTGCCGACCGGCAAGTCCCGATTACGCCGGACTTCGAACCCGGTATCGAAACCTCGTTCGCGGACGGTCCCCGTTACGAGGGCAGTCCGGTCGCCCCAGGGCAGGTTCGCTGCCTTTCGCGCTGGAGCGGTCGCGCCAATCTCTCCTGGCGCGAAACGGGGACGCTGCGTCTGTCGGCATCGCCGACTTTGCCGTTCTGCGTCCTGTTCGCACCGCCCGGTACGGACTCCTTTTGTATCGAGCCCTGTTCACATGTGATCGGAGGGCTCAACCCGCCGCAGCCCAGGGCAGGGAGCGGCATCGTGATTCTCGAACCGGGGAACAGCCTCGCCGGTTCGATCTCGATGGAATGCCTGCTATCGGAACAGACCGGACAGGATTAAAGCCCAAGTCCGCCGATGCAGGTGTATTTGCTGTCGAGATAATCCTCGATGCCTTCGCGGCCGCCTTCCTTGCCCAATCCGCTTTCCTTGAGGCCGCCGAAGGGCGCCTCCACGGTCGTGATCAGGCCCTCGTTCACGCCGATGAGCCCGTAGCGCAGGCCCTCCATCACGCGGTAGGTGCGCCCGAGATCACGGGTATAGAAATAGCAGGCAAGGCCGAAATCGGTGTCGTTGGCCGCAGCAACCGCCTCGTCTTCCGTTTCGAACTTGAAGACGGGAGAAACGGGCCCGAAGATTTCCTCGGTGGCGAACCGCATCTTCCGGTTCGCGCCCGCGATGACCGTCGGTTCGAAGAAGGTGCCGCCAAGCGCATGCCGTTTGCCGCCCGTCTGGACGGTGGCGCCGAGCGCCACGGCGTCGGCGATCAGTTCCTCGACCTTGGCGACGGCCTTGTCGTCGATCAGCGGACCCTGTTCGGTTCCGGGCTCGAGGCCGGGGCCGACCTTCAACCGGCTGGCGGCCGCCGAAAGCCGTTCCACGAAGGCGTCGTAAATGCCGGCCTGCACATAGAAGCGGTTGGTACAGACGCAGGTCTGGCCGGAATTGCGGTATTTGGCGACCATGGCGCCTTCGATGGCGCGATCGAGGTCCGCATCATCGAAAACGATGAACGGCGCATTTCCGCCGAGCTCCATCGATACCTTCTTCACGGTGCCGGCGCACTTGGCGATCAATTGCTTGCCCACATCGGTCGAGCCGGTGAAGGTCAGCTTGCGCACTTTGGGGTTGGCGCAGATTTCGTCGCCGATCTCGGCGGCCGAGCCGGTCACGATGTTGATTGCGCCGGCGGGAAATCCGACCTCCTCGCAAAGGGCGCCCCAGGCGAGCCCGGAGAACGGCGTCTGCGAGGCCGGCTTGACGACAACGGTGCATCCGGCGGCCAGGGCCGGCCCGAGCTTGCGCGCCAGCATCGAGGAGGGAAAGTTCCAGGGGGTGATAGCGGCGACCACACCGACCGGCTCCCTGATGACATGGATGCGCCGGTCCGGCCAGGGGGAGGGGACGATGCTGCCATAGACGCGCCGGCCTTCCTCGGCGAACCACAGCACATAGGCCGCCGATATGGCGATTTCACCCATGGCCTCGGCGAGGGGCTTGCCCTGTTCCATGACCAGCAGCTCGGCCAACTCGCGCTGATTGTCCATGAGCGCCGCATGCAGCTGGCGCAGCAGGCCGGCGCGATGGTTTGCCGAGGTCTTGCTGTAGGCGGCAAAGGCCGAACTGGCCGCGTCGATCGCGCGGGCGGTCTCCAGTCGTCCGGCGCGCGGCACGTTGCCGACGATCTCGCCATTGGCCGGATTGGTAACCGCGATGGTTGCGCCGGTATCCGCCTGTATCCAGCGGCCGCCGACATAATTGGCTTCGCGCTTGAAGCGGTTTTCCATGGCTTGACTTCCTTTCGTGGGATTCAACGGCCGATCTTTTCGATCTCTTGGCGCAATTGGTCGTCGACGGGTATTCCGTGCGCGAGCATTTCCCGCCGCAATGCCTGCCGCCGGCGTCCCGGTACACGGGCGCCGTCCATGCCTGCAATGGCTTCGGCCATATGGCCGAAGCGGGCAACGACATTGCCGGCGCCGAAAAGAGCCGGATCGATGGCGATAATCAGCTGGCCGACGCCGGGGGGCGCTCCTTCCGCATCGAAGAAGGATGATGCTTCGGACGCGAAATGGGCTCCCGTGAGGCCGGCGGCCAGCAATTCGACCATGAGGGCCAGCGCCGAGCCTTTGGCGTCGCCGAGTGCGGCCATCGTTCCGGCCAGTGCGGCCTTGGGATCGGTGGTGGGACGTCCTTCCGCGTCGAAGGCCCAGCCTTCGGGGATACTCTCCCCCTTCTGGGCTGCCGCCATGATCTTGCCGCGCGCCACCTTGGACAGCGATACGTCCACCACGATGGGCTCGCCATCCGGAACCGGCGCCGCGAAAGCGATCGGGTTGGTGCCGAACAAGGCTTGCCGGCCGCCCCAGGGCGCCATCGCTCCCGGCGAATTGGCGAACATCAGCGCGATGAGTCCCGCGGCCGCGTAGGCTTCCACGGTCACACCGGCAACGCCGCAATGATGCGATCGGCGGATGCCGGCCGCGGCGATGCCCTGCGTCCGGGCGGCGGCGCTGAGCGGGGCGAAGGCTGCTTCGAGAGCCGGATAGGCGAAGCCGTCATTGGCGTTTACGGCGATGGCGCCGGGGCGATGCTGCGAAACGGTGGGCACGACATGCCCGGCGACCTTGCCGGACGCGGCCTGCGCCGCATAGGCCGCTACGCGCCGCAATCCATGGCCCGTCTGTCCCGCCAGCTCGGCGGCGACCAGGGCGCGGGCCACGGCCGCGGCGTTGGCGGCGGATGTATCGGAGCGTTCGAGAGCACCGGCGATGAGGTTGTGTACCGCCTCGGCGGGCAGAACTGTGCTGCTCATTCGGCGCCCTCCAGATGTGCGGCGACCTTGTCGGCGATGAGATTGCTCACCCGCACATTGGATTCCAGCGTCACGCCCGCGATGTGTGGCGTCAGGATCAGGTTGCCGAGACCGGCGAAGAGGCGGCCCGCATCGGCCGTGAGCGGTTCGTGTTCGAAGACGTCGAGGGCCGCGCCGGCCAAATGCCCGGACCGCAGAGCTTCGACCAACGCCGCTTCGTCGACGACGCCGCCGCGCGCGGCGTTGATGAGCAGGCTGCCCTTTTTCATCCGGGCCATCGCCCGCGCATCGATCAGATGCTGCGTCGCCGGGGTCAGAGGCACATGCAGGCTGACGATGTCGGCACGCGCGAGAAGATCGTCGAGCGCGAGCGGCTGCGTGTCGCCCCATGCCGGCGAGTCGGAAGGCAGGAAGGGATCATGGCCGACGCAGGCAACCCCGAGCGCCGCCGCGCGCCGCGCGACCTCGCGGGCGATCGCCCCGTAGCCCACGAGGCCCAGCGTTTTGCCGGCGAGCTCGGCGCCCATCAGCTTCTGCCGCGGCCAGGCGCCGGCTATCATGTCTGCGGTAGAGAGCCAGGCTTGCCGCAGCAGCACCAGCGCGGCGGTGATGACATATTCGGCGACCGACAGATCGTTGGCGCCATTTGCGGGATAGACGGCGATACCGCGTGCCTTGCATGCCTCGACGTCGATATTGTCGAGGCCCACGCCGAGCCGGCCGACGCATGTCAGCTTGGCGGCCTTTTCGAGCAGGGCCGGCCGCACCTGCGTGCGGTTGCGGACGATCAATACCCGGGCATCGGCGAGCAACGCGCCCAGCTCCTCCGGGCGGTCGACAAGTCCCGGATCGTAAGAGACCGCGTAGCTTTGTTTCAGCCGCTCCACCGCGGCCGCATCCATGAATTCTGAAATGACGATATCCGCCATCGGTAGTTCCCGCCCAGATATGACTCAGCCCAAGATGCTGCGGCGGCCACGAGGGGCCGCCGCTGCGCGATCATACGATCTATCGGTCAGGCCGAGCGATAAAGCTTGGTCATTACGAATTCGCGGTGCCCAAGCGCCTCGGCTGCGGTGTAGCGGCCGCTCGAGGTTGCGACGATGCTGTCGATAAGCGCGTCGCCCGCGGCATCGATGGTCATGTCGCGGCGCAGGATGCCGGAGACGTCGACGTCCACATGCTCGCCCATGGTGCGCACGGTGCGCGGGTTGGCCGTGATCTTGATGACCGGCACGATCGGGTTGCCGATGACATTGCCCTGGCCGGTGGGGAAGGTATGGACGACATAGCCGCCCGCCGCCATCAGCGTCACACATTCGGCTGCCGCCGAGGACGAGTCCATGAAGTAAAGACCGCGCCCAGCCTTAGGTGCCTCGGCCGGCTCGAGGATATCGATGTAGCGGCAGTTGCGGCCGATCTTCTCCAGATTGCCGAGGGCCTTTTCCTCGATCGTGGTCAGGCCACCTTCGATATTGCCCTTGGTCGGCTGGCTTTCGGAAAGATCGCTGTCCTTGTGGGCCTCGATGACCTCGTCCTGATAGGCCTTCCACATGCGATACCAGCGCTCGCCGACTTCCTCGTTGATCGCGCGGCTCTTGCAGATGTGCTCGGCGCCGGTGATTTCCGAGGTTTCCCCGAAGCAGCCATAGATGCCTTCGGGGATCAGCTTGTCATACATATTGCCGACGGTCGGGCAGGAGCCCAGGCCAGTGGTGGTGTCGCTTTCACCGCATTTGGTGGAGATCCAGAGTTCGGAAATGGGAAAGCTCTCGCGCTGCAGCGCGGTTGCGTAATGCACGAACTCCTTGGCCTTGCGGGAGGCGTCCATGATGGTCTTGAGGTCGCCATTCTTCTCGATGGAGAAGCCGGCCACGGGTTTGCCCGTTTCGGCGATGCCCTTGACGATGCGCTCGGTCCAGCCGGGCTCGATGCCGATGACGATGACGGCCGCGACGTTGGGATTGGCGCCGGTGCCGATCATGGTGCGGAAGTGGAGATCGAGGTCGGCGCCGAACTGCAGCCGCCCATAGGCGTGCGGCAAGGCGAGGGTGCCCTTGATGTTGTTGGCCACAGCCTCGCAGGCGGCGTTCGAAATATCGTCCACCGGCAGAATGACAACGTGGTTGCGCACGCCTACACGGCCATTATCGCGGCGATAGCCGAAGAAGGTGAGGTTTGAATAGTTCGAGGTCATGGCGGATTACCAGCGCTTCGTCTTGAGGTTGTGGACATGGACGTGGCCGCCTTTGGGCACATCCGCAACGATGCGGCCGATGTCCTCGCCGTACTTGATCGCCGTATCGCCCGCCTTGAGGTCTTTCAGCGCGATCTTGTGGCCGATCGGCACGTCGGCGCCGGCGACAAGTACAAAGCTGGAATTGTCGGCGGTCACGACACACGTCATCTGTGTACCGGCGGAAAGGCCTTCGACGACCACGACGCCGACATTGTCCCCGTGCTCATGCACGAGAAGTTGCGGTATGCTCACGCAAGTTCTCCATCATGAAGCGGCCCGGCCGCTCTTCAATCTTATATAAGACATAAGATACGAAACCATGGCGTTGTCAATCGAATGTGGCTATGAATCGCCGGAACTGTGCACGAGCGAGACATGGACTCAGACAACAGCGCCGGCGTGGGGTTTCGCCCCCTTTACCTGCAGGTTCGCGAGGAACTGACCCGGCATCTGGCGGCCGGCCGCTGGCAGCCGGGCACGATGCTGCCCAGCGAGCATGAACTCGCGCGGGAGCTTCGCGTGAGCCAGGGCACCGTTCGCAAGGCACTCGATGCGATGACCGCGGAGCGTATCCTCGTCCGCCGGCAGGGCCGCGGAACCTTTGTTGCGGAATTCGAGGAAAGCCGCATCCTGTTCCAGTTCTTCAGGCTTTATCCCGATAAGGGGGAACGATTATTCCCCGTTTCGCGCGTTGAAAGCTGGGCCCCGGCCAAGGCGAACCAGAACGAATGTGCCGCGCTGGGTCTGGCTGCCGGCGCGAAGGTGTGGCGGCTGTCGCGTATCCGCTTGCATGGCGGCGAGCCGATGCTGCGCGAGGTGCTGTCGCTGCCGGCGGAGCGTTTCACCGGCTTCGAAGAACTCAAAGAAATTCCGAATAATGTTTACCGGCTCTATTCCGAGCGATGGGGCATCACGATCACGGCCGCCGCCGAAAAGCTGAAAGCCGTTTCGGCCAGTGCCGATGATTCGAAGGCGCTGGGCTGCGCGCCCGGCACGCCACTGCTCGAGATTGTCCGTACGGCCTACGACATCAATAAGCGACCCGTCGAATACCGGGTCTCGCGCTGCCTGACCGAGAAGATGCACTACGCCTCGAATCTCAGCTAGCTCTTGATCGAATGGGCGCCGGCAGGGCAGCTAGCGGAGTTGCCGGGGCAGCAGCATATCGAAGGCCTGCGCGGCGCGTGTCCGGTAGCGCTCCCGGTGCCAGAGCATTCGAAAAGGGCGTGGCCGCAGCTCGAAATCGACCGAAGCCAGGCGCTGCGCCGCCAACGCGGCGGCGGCGACCCTCTCGGAGGCCACTCCGGCATAGCCGCCGCTGGCGATTGCCGTCAGGATCGCCTCGTTTGACGGCATCGTCAGGGCGACGCGCAGCGTTGCCGGATCGATCCCGTCGGCCGTGATGGAGGCCTCGAACGCCGAGCGCGTGCCCGAACCGCGCTCGCGCAGGATCCATGGGCCCTCCGCGAACTGCGCCGCATCGGGGGCCGCTTTCGTCCAGGCATGACCGGGCGCCACCAGCACCAGGAGACGATCGGTTGCCACGAGCCGCATGGCGAGCGCCGGCTCGTCGATTTCGCCCTCGATGAAGCCCAGATCGGCCGCCCCGTCGAGCACGGCCTGCGACACCGTCTCGGTATTGCCGATCTCGAGGGGTAATTCCACGGCCGGATGTTGCGCATGAAAACGCAGCAGCAGCGGCGGAAGCCAATAGGCGGCCACTGTTTGGCTGGCCGCCAGCCGCAACGTCCCCTGCGGCAATTCTCCGGTCTCGGACAGTGCCAGCTCGGCCGCCGCCGCGCTTGCCAGAACCCGGCGCGCCTCGGTCAGGAAACGGCGGCCGCTTTCGGTCAACTCGACCCGCCGCCCCACGCGATTGAAGAGCGGCGTGTTGTAGCGATCCTCAAGCTGCCGGATCGCCGTGCTTGCCGCCGAAGGCGAAAGGTTCACCGCGGCGGCCCCCTGGGTCAGGTGCTCGCGTTCGGCAACGGCAACGAAGATGCGCAACTGCTCCAGCGTCATGCGATCATTCTACAGGATCGAACGGAAAATGAAATTGTTTGAAATGGACGGCGAGCGAGCACGGGGCCACAGCTTCGTACATGTCGCAGCTCGTTGTTCCCATATCCAGGCTGAACGTCAGATTTCCATTCCTACCAGGTCTGGGACTCAGCCTCGCCGTGACGATTGCCGGAGAGGCCGCCGAGAAACTGGAGCTGCTGGTCTTCGGCCATGCGTGGGTGGAGGCGCTGGCGCTGGCCATCGTGTTCGGCGCGATATACCGCCATTTCGCCCGGCCCGGGGCCGTTTATCGCCCCGGCATTGCCTGGAGCGGCAAATATCTGCTGGAAGTCGCCGTCGTCCTGCTCGGCGCTTCCATTAGCGCCGAGGCCGTTGCGGGGGCAGGGCCCATTTTCGTGCTCGCCGTCGCCGGGGTCGTGGTCGTCTCCATCGCCGCGAGCTTTACCATCGGCCGGCTGCTCGGGCTGCGCTGGCGACTCGCGCTGCTGCTCGCTTGCGGCAATTCCATCTGCGGCAATTCGGCTATCGCTGCGGTCGCGCCGGTAATTGGCGCCGACAGCGACGAGATCGCCTCGACGATCGCGTTTACCGCCGTGCTCGGCGTCGCGGCGGTCCTGCTCATGCCGTTCCTCTGCGGCGTGCTCGGCTTTGATTTCCGCCAATACGGCATCTTCGCAGGCCTGACCGTTTATGCCGTGCCGCAGGTCATTGCGGCCACGGCTCCCATCTCGACGCTGAGCGTCGGTGTCGGCACGCTCACCAAGCTCATACGCGTGCTGATGCTGGGGCCCACGATCTTCGGCATCGCGCTCCTCACCCGCCGCACGCATGCGGCAAAGCCGGGGCTTGGGCATTTGCTGCCCTGGTTTATCGTCGGCTTCCTGGGTGCGATGGCGCTGCGCTCATTCGACTTGATACCCGACGCGCTGCAGGCGCCGATTGCGCTGCTCGCCAGCGCGTTGACGGTTGTTTCAATGGCCGCGCTGGGACTCTCGGTCGACCTGCGCGCCGTTGCCGCCAGCGGCGGTCGGGTGATCGCCGGCGCGACGCTGTCGCTGCTGGTGCTGGCCTGCCTAGCCTATGGCGTGATCCGCCTGTTCTGACGCTGGGCTCCAGGCCCGCCTTGGATCGGTCCGAGTGCAAATCGGATCGGCTATTCGATCACCAGTTGCACCCGATCGGCGGACATGCGGGACGTGCCGAAGGAGATGGGCCGGCCGTCCATGTCGACGTCGATCTTGTAAATTTCGAATATGGGCCGTGTCTTGGGCAGCTTCAGCGCCTTGGCCTCCTTGACGGTCGGCAGCCGCGCAATGATGCGCGTGCTCTTGCGCTTGTAGTCGAGGATGCCGAACGAGCGGAAGGCGGCGGTGCGCGACGGATTGATGCGCAGCAGCTCGTCTATGCCCCGGAAGCGATCGGCCGGAAAGAAACTGTGCCCTATGCTCAGGGGCCGACCGCTGACGTCGCCGATGGAATCGATCATCACCACCTTGGCGCCGGGCGGCAGCTCCAGTGCCCGCCGCGTCTGGGCGTCGGCTTCCTCGATCGAGCTGCCGACCATGCGGCGCTGGGTATCGAGGCCGGCGCTGTCCATGTTTTCGCTCCAGCGGGTTCGTTCGCCGAGCGCGTAGGAAATCGCATCCTCCGCAACGAACAGGCCGCGGCCATGCTCGATCCGGACGAGCCCCTCCTTTTCCAGCTCGGCCAATGCGCGCCTCACGGTGAAGCGGCTGACGCCGAAATGGGCGGACATATCGAGCTCGGTCATCAACTGCATGCCGATGGCCAGCTTGCCGCTGCGGATGTCCTCGCGTAGCGAGGAGGCGACGCTGCGCCAGAGCCGGCCACGTATGCCCCCGCCCGAACCGCCTTGCGGGTCGTCGCCTGCTGCCATTGAAGCCATAGTGGGGTCCTCGCTTTCGGGCTGCCGGCACTCGGCCGGCTACCTAATCTTCGATCAATAAGAGTCGTCTTGGGAACAGGGTGGGGCCCGCACCACACAATTGAATATGCGGCGGCTTTCGCCCGCGCTGCCGCTCGGGCGTGCATCGATCGGGCGGGGGAGGCGATCGCTCGGGAGGCCGATCGGAGACGCCGGATATGGCGAGTGCCCGCGCCGGTTCGGCATGGAGCCTATCTGGCGCCCATGATCCAGGCACGGATCCGGCGCGAAATGAAATCGATCACCCCCACCGCCACCAGCATCATGATGATGATGAAGCATGCCTGGTCCCAATTGTTGACCAGGATTTCCTGCGACAGTTGCAGGCCGATGCCGCCGGCGCCCACGATGCCGAGAATGGCGGCGGCGCGCACATTGGATTCGAAGAAGTAAAGCATATTGCTCACGATGACCGGCAGCACCTGCGGCACGACTGCGAGGCGGATGCCGAGCAGCCGGTTGGCGCCGGCCGCCTGCACCGCCTCTATGGGCTTGCGGTCGACGTTCTCGATCGCTTCGGCATAGAGCTTGGTCAGGAATGGCAGGTCCGAAACCGCGATGGCGAGCACGCCCGCGAACGGCCCCATGCCGACGGCGGCCACGAAGATCAGCGCCCAGATGAGGATGTCGATGCCGCGCAGCACGTCGAGCACCCGGCGGAAGGCGAAGTGCACCGCAAAATTGGGCACGATGTTGCGGGCAGCCAGGAAGCCGAGCGGAAAGGCGATGACGGAGGACAGGGCGGTGCCGAGGAACGCCATGGCCAGCGTTTCGATGAGCGCATTGATGTAGATGCCAAGCGCGCCGCCATCGGATGGCGGCAACATCAGCCGGATCAGGAAGCCGAGCCGCTGGCTGCCATAGAGGAGGCGTGCCGGGGTCGCATCGATCCACCACAGCCCGAAGAGAAAGACGGCCAGCAGGGCGAGGAAGACCAGGCGGTTGCGCCAGCGCTCGGCGAGCGGGCGGGCGAAAAGCTCCGGATGGGCCGCCCGCCAGGCGCCGAGTTCGTTGCTGTCGCCGACGTTCACAGTGCTCATGAGGTAAACCGCAGGGCTTCCTTGCTGATGACGCGGTGACGGATGGCCTCGCAGGTCAGGTCCGTCATCATCACCACGATGATGATCAGCAACACGATGGCGCTGATGTCGGTGTAGTCGAACTGGCGGATGGAGAGATAAAGTTCCTCCCCGATGCCGCCGGCTCCCACGATGCCGAGCACGGAGGCGCTGCGCACATTGTATTCGAAGCGCAGCAGCACATAGCTCAGGAAATTGGGCAGGACCTGCGGCAGCACGGCCAGCCGCATGATGGTCGGCCAATTGGCGCCGGACGCCTTGACCCCTTCGAGCGGGCGGATGTCCACGTCCTCATTGACCTCCGAGAAGAGCTTGCCGAGGGCGCCGGTCGTGTGCACGGCGATCGCCATGACGCCGGGCAGCGGCCCGATGCCGAAGGCGAAGACGAAGATCATCGCGTAGACCGTGTCGGGCACGGTGCGGGCAAGCTCGAGCAGGCGTCTCGAGAGAAAATAGACAGGGGTGGAGCGGATCAGGTTGCGGGAGGCCGAAAAGCAGAGCAACAGTGCCGCCACGCTGCCGATGACGGTTCCGACGAAGCTCATCAGCACCGTTTCAGCCAGCAGTTCCGTCCAGCGCGGAAAGGCCCAGTACCAGGCGCCGAGATCGGCGCCGAGAGTGGCCCAGTGCAGGCTTGGAAAAGTCGAGGCGATATAGCCCCAGGCATCGGGCAGGCCTGAGACCAGCCCGTCGAGCGTGAATTCGCTCATCCGTGCGGAGGCGAAGGCCAGCACGACGAGGACGACGCCGACGACGAGGGTCTGCAGCCGCATCGTCCGCTGCTTGGCGGCGTAGGTCCGCTCGAAGGCATCGAGCCGCGCAGTCTGCGTCGCTGTTTCCGCCGGCATCCGGTCGTCTCTCCTGCAATCCACAGGGGCGTCCGAGCGGGCGCCCCTGCTGCTCTTGCGTTATTTTTGGTGACGCATGGCGTCGTTGGCGCGCACGACGGATATAATGGTGTCGTAGTTGGCGCGATCGATCGGCACGAGGGCAGCGGTATCGCCGAGGCCGAGCTGGGAGAAGTCGGTCGGATCTTCCTTCGGGAAGGCCATGACGGCGGCCTCGAAGGCGGCCTTGAGGTCCGCGGGCAGATCGGCGCGAACGACCCACGGGCCGTTGGGGATCAGGTCCGATTTCCAGATGTTGCGGGTCTGGCCGGCGGGGATCATGCCCTTCTTTTCCATGCGGGTGACATTGCTGGCGTTGTCATTGGTTTCGTCATCGGCGGCAGCGTCGAACGTGCCGTTGACGACGCCGACGATGCCCAGCTCATGGCTGCCGGAGAACGGGGTCTTGGCAAAGAAGGTGTCCGGGTCGATGCCGGACTTGCGCAGGAGATAGCTCGGAACGGCATAGCCGGAGGTCGAGTTCGGATCGGCCCAGGCGAGCACCTTGCCCTTGAGGTCCTGAACGCTGTGGTAGGGGCTGTCCTTGCGCACCACGATGACCGAATAATAGCCGATCGAGCCATCCTTGGACTGCGAGGTGGCGAAGGGCTCGATCATCTTGCCCATCACCTTGTCGCCGAGGGCGAAATTGGCCGAGCCGATCGTGGCGGCCTGAACCTTGCCGGTGTGCAAGGCTTCGATGATGGCGGCGTAGTCGGTACCCCAGTGGATCTTGAACGGAACGCCGAGCTTCTTGGTCATGTAGTCGGCAAAGCCCTGATAACGGGCCACGGCGTCGCGCTGGTTTTCCGAGCTGGTGATGCCGAAGTCGATTTCCTTGTACTGGTCGTGCCAGTCGGCCATGGCCGGCACGGCTGCGGAAAGCAGCGTCGCGCCGGCAAGCATGGCCGCGAGCGCTACGCGGCGGGTGAAGCGAAACGTCATCTTTGAGCTCCTGGGTAGAAGGAAAGGGGCCGCGGCCCCGGCCGGGAAGGGGATCAAGCGAATGCCGGCTGCAGGGAGGTGTGTCCGAACTGGCCGGCAGTCAGGCTTTCATCAATCGGCGCCGCACCATCGCCGCCATAGATGCGCTGCAGGCTGTCCTCGGTCAGCGCCTCCGGCCGGCCGTCGAAGACGACGCTGCCCTTGGCGAGGCCGATGATGCGATCGCAATAGGCGCGCGCCGCGTCGAGCGTGTGCAGGTTGCAGATGACGGTGATGCCGTCCTCGCGATTGATGGTCCTGAGCGCCTCCATGACGAGGCGCGCATTATGCGGATCGAGCGAGGCGATGGGTTCGTCGGCCAGCACGATATCGGGCTGCTGCACCAGCGCCCGGGCAATCGCGACGCGCTGCTGCTGGCCGCCCGAGAGCGTATCGGCGCGCTGCAGGGCCTGCGGCAGCAGGTTGAGCCGGTCGAGCGCCTTTGCAGCCATAAGCCGCTGCTCGGCGGAAAACTGCCTGAACATCAGCGGCAGGGTCGCGCTGGTGGCAACCCGGCCGACCAGCACATTGGTGAGCACGTCCAGCCGGTTCACCAGGTTGAACTGCTGGAAGATCATGGCGCAGCGGGCGCGCCAGAGGCGCAATTCCTTGCCCTTCAGCTGGGTGACGTCGAGGCCTTCGAATTCGATATGCCCTTCGGTCGGGTCGATCAGCCGGTTGACCAGGCGCAGCAGCGTCGACTTGCCCGCGCCGGAACGTCCAATGACCCCGATTATCTGGCCCTTGCCGATTTCAAGGTCGACGCCGTCGACAGCAGTCGAGCTCCCGAACCGTCGCGTTACGGCACTGAGTTTCAGCATGCTGCCTCCGGTTATCCGTATCTATCATCAACAAGGTTCGCATGCGGACAGAGTCAGTTGTTCTTGTAAATACTGTCCGTTGTCCGCGTTCTACTTAAAGAACGTGGACCGACCAACCGGGATTGATCGGCGTTTCGACCTGATGCCGGAATTATACTTGTCTATGTGACAGCCGTATAACG
>DASZUI010000131.1:0-24120 GCA_035547675.1 Devosia sp. | reverse complement strand
CATCGTCGCCATTGAGATCAACGAGACGCTCGGCACACTGCTCGCCCGCTTCCTCGAGGCGGGCCATTCCCGCATTCCGGTTTTCGACGACGATCTCGACGACATCGCCGGCTTCATCCACGTCAAGGACGCGCTGCGCCGGATCGTGGAACTGCCCGCGCTCGACGAATCCGCCGAGGAAGGCCGCGTCAAGGTCGTCGGCACGGGGCTCAGGAGCCGCATCAGCAAGCTCGATCTGGTGCGCGACGCGCTCTTCGTGCCGCCCTCCATGCCGGTGGGCGATCTGCTGCAGCAGATGCAGGCCAAGCGCGTGCACATGGCCGTCGTCATCGACGAATATGGCGGCACCGACGGGCTCGTCACCATCGAGGACCTGCTCGAGGCGGTGGTGGGCGACATCGAGGACGAATACGACACCGCCGAGCTCCCGCTCATCCGCAAGCTCAATGCCAATAATTATATCGCGAGCGCCCGGGCCGAACTGGGGGAGGTGCGCGAGGTCATCGGCCCCGATTTCGACGCTGGCGAGCTGGCTGAAGAAGTCGATACCATCGGCGGCCTGGTCTTCGACCTCGCCGGCCGGGTGCCGGCGCCGGGCGAGGTGATCAAGGGCTTTGCCGGCTTCGACTTCGAGGTGCTGCAGTCGGACGGCCGGCAAATCCTCAAGCTCAAGATTCGCCGCGCCAAGCCCGCCACGGCACCCCGGCGTCCCAAGGCCAAGCCCAAGGCGGTCGCCAAGCCCGTGCCCGCGAAAGCCGACGCCAAGCCCGCCGAAAAGCCGGACGAGCAAGCCCGGGCGGCGGAATAGGCGGAGGGCCTCTCAGCCGGGTTGGGCGAGGCAATCCGAGCTCTCCCTCAGTGACTCCAGCGAGGCGGTGCCACGCGTCTCCCTCCCCCTTGCGGGGAGGGTGGCGGCAGCCGGATGGGGGTACACCACGCGCGCCATACCTCAAGAACCCCACCCGACCCCGTCGGGGCCACCCTCCCCGCAAGGGGAGGGAGAGGTGCCGCCCCCAAATCACCTCTCCCTTGGGGGAGAGGTCGGCGCGAAGCGCCGGGTGAGGGGGCCTTCCGCGCCTTACACCCGCTGGAACGTAAAATAAAAGCTCCGCACCCGCCCTTCGCCCCGCGCCTTCTCCTCGTAGCGCGTCGGGACCCAATCCGGGTAAGGCAAATGCCAGCTGCCAGCGGGACCGGGAAGGAACCGGAACGCCGGCGCGCGGACCATATGGGCCAGCGTCCAATCGGCATAATCCTCGATGTCGCTGGCGAAGCGGAATTTGCCGCCCAGCTTCAGCACGCGGGCGAGTTCGCCCAGCGTCGTCGGCGACACGAAACGGCGCTTGTGGTGCCGCGTTTTCGGCCAGGGGTCGGGATAGAGCAGGAAAACCTCGTCTAGCGCCCCGTCCGGCAGCTTGAGCAGCAGTTTCAGCGCGTCGTCCGTATAGAGGCGGATATTGTCGATCCCCTCGCGCTCGATCGCCTCGACCATCTTGGCGATGCCGCCGGAAAACACCTCCGCGCCGATGAAGCCGGTGCCCGGATGCGTCAGCGCCTCGCGCGCCAGATGCTCGCCGCCGCCATAGCCGATCTCGAGCGCGAAGCGCTGCCGGCCGGGGAACAGCGCCGGCAGGTCGAGCGGCCCATCTCCGAGTTCGATCCTGAGACCCGGCAGCACCTCGCGGAACAATTGTTCCTGCCCCCGATGCAGCCGCTTGCCGCTCCGCCGCCCGAAAAAGGCGCGGGGGCTGCCGTCTATGGTTTTGGGAAGTTCGGGGTTCTGGGGCAACGATAGTGCCTTTTCAAAGGCCCCTCACCCGGCGCTTCGCGCCGACCTCTCCCCCGAGGGAGAGGTGAAGAGTGGCATGGCCTTGCAGCCTAACCCACCTCTCCTTTGGAGGAGAGGTCGGCGGGCGGAACGCCCGCCGGGTGAGGAGGCCTTTTGCCTCCTGGCTTACTCCGCCGCGATCGCCACTGCCGGCTGGTCTTTTACCGCGGCCTTGAGCTTGGCGACGAGGTCGGTCTTTTCCCAGCTGAACGAGCCGTCGCGGCCCGGCTTGCGGCCGAAATGGCCATAGGCCGAGGTCTTGGCATAGATCGGCTTGTTGAGGTCGAGGTGCCGGCGGATGCCGGTGGGCGACAGATCCATCACCTCGCGCAGCGCCTTTTCCAGCACCGAATCCTCGACCGTGCCCGTGCCATGCGTATCGACATAAAGCGCCAGCGGCTGCGCCACGCCGATGGCATAGGCGAGCTGGATCGTGCAGCGGTCGGCGAGCTTGGCGGCCACCACGTTCTTGGCGAGGTAACGCGCCGCATAGGCCGCCGAGCGGTCGACCTTGGTGGTGTCCTTGCCCGAGAAGGCGCCGCCGCCATGCGGCGCCGCCCCGCCATAAGTATCGACGATGATCTTGCGGCCGGTCAGGCCCGCATCGCCGTCCGGACCGCCGATGACGAAGGCGCCGGTCGGGTTGATGTACCACTTGCAGTTCGTGGCGATCGGCAAATCGCCCAGCGCCTCGCGCACATAGGGCTCGACGATCCGGCGCACATCCTTGGAGGTCAGCGCGGGGTCGAGATGCTGCGTCGAAACCACGATCTGCGTGACCTCGGCCGGCCGGCCGTTCTCGTAATGCACGGTCACCTGGCTCTTGGCGTCGGGGCCGAGCTTCACTGCCTCGCCGACCCCGGCCTTGCGCGCGTTGGAAAGCAGCTCCAGAATCTTGTGGGCGTAATAGATCGGCGCCGGCATCAGCTCCGGCGTCTCGCGCACGGCATAGCCGAACATGATGCCCTGGTCGCCCGCGCCCTCGGTATTGCTGCCCTCGGCGTTGTCGACGCCCTTGGCGATGTCGGCCGATTGGCCGTGCAGCAGCACGTCGATCTTGCACTTTTTCCAGTGGAAGCCGGCCTGCTCATAGCCGATGGCGCGGATCGCCTTGCGGGCGACGGATTTGAACTTGGTGGGGTTGACCACCGGGCTGCCGGCGGCATCCACGAGGACCTTGCCGTCGCGGTCCTTCTTGAGCAGCGAATCCGGCACGCGCACCTCGCCGGCGATCACCACGCGATTGGTCGTCGCCAGCACCTCGCAGCCCGACCGGACCTGCCAGGGGTCCATGCCGGTCTTCTTGGCCTCCCGATAGATCATGTCCACGATCTCGTCCGAGATGCGGTCGCAGACCTTGTCCGGGTGCCCTTCGGCGACGGATTCGGAGGTGAAGAGATAGGAGGTGCGTGCCACGTTCGTGCCTCAACGTTCAAAAATCGGGCCAAAACGGCCCATTCGAGGCGGTTCTGCCAGTCACGCCCGCCTCGGTCAAGCGGGATATAAAGAAAGCTTGATATGTTGCAAGGGCGTGTGGCGGAAAGGCATGCCCTTTGGGCCTATCGCCGCCGCGAGCTCGCCCATGCAATGCCGAGCCCGATGAGCAGCGCCACGCCGAGCGGCCAATAGCCGAGCCTGGTGAAAATCGTCCCTTCCAGCCTGTTGGCCGGCACCACGTCGAGCAGCCCGACCTGTTCCGGCGGCAGGCTCGCCGTCACCCGGCCGAGCGGGTCGATGAGCTCGGTCAGCCCCGAATTGGCGACGCGCACCATGGGCAGGCCCTCTTCCACCGCCCTGAGCCGCGCGTGCTCGGCATGCTGGGCGAGGCCGATCGAACCGTCGAACCAGGCGTCATTGGTGATGTTGAGGATGAGCTGCGCCCTGCCGGTATCCGGCCCGAGATCGCCGGAAAAGATCGCCTCGTAGCAGATCAGGGCGAGGAGCGGCGGCGTGCCGGGCAGCGTCATCAGCCGTCGTCCGTCGCCGGCCTGCCAGCCCTCCGCCCCCGGCACGAATTGCTTGAGCCCGAGCAGGCCGAAAAGCTCGGGGAAGGGCAGATATTCGCCGAACGGCACGAGATGCGATTTGTCATAACTCGAGACGATCTCGCCCAGATGGTTGACCGCGATCAGCGAGTTATAGGCCGGCCGATCCTCGGCATCGGTGGCGCCCGCGGTAAGGCTGGGGTCGAGCTGCTCGCGCGGCGCGCCGGTCAGCAGCAGCGTGTGCTCGGGCAGCATCTTGCCGATGCGGGAGAGCGCGTCCGGGTAATCGGAAAGGAAGAAGGGCAGCGAGGATTCCGGCCAGATCACCTGCGTGACGCCGGCAAGGCCGGGATCGTCCGGCCCCGTCTTGCTCCGGCTCAAATCGATCAGCCTGGTGATGATATTGGCCGGGTCCGCCGTGCTCCAGTCTGAATGCTCGAGCACCATGGGCTGCACCAGGCGCAGCTTCATGTCGGTACGGTTGCTGACAGGGGTCGCCGCCAGCCGGTAATGCCCCCAGCCCACCTGCGCCGCGATCACCACCACGGCGAGGAAGAACGGCACCAGCCTTCGGCCGAGGCTGCGCTGGTCGGCCGGCCAGATCAGCGCCGGCGTCATGGCGAGCAGCAGGCCGAGCGCCGTAAGGCCATAGATGCCGACGATCGAGGCGAGCTGGCTCATCTCGTCATTGGCGGCGAAGGCATAGCCGATGAGATCGAAGGGAAAGCCGGAAAAGAAGTGCCCGCGCGCCCATTCCGCCAGCGTTAGGAAAGTCGCGAGCGTCACGATCCGCCACGGCCCGTTGGACCAGAAAAGATGCGCCAGCGCGCTGCCCAGCCCCCAGAACAGCGCGATCAGCGCCGCCAGCGCCAGAATGGCGAAGGGCATGACGAACAGCATGCCCCCACCCTCGACGAAGAAGGCGGCGCCCAGCCAGTGGAAGGCGACGACGAAATAGCCGAGCCCATAGGCGAAGCCGATGCCGAAGGCCGGCCCGAAAATACGCCTGATCCCGGAGAGGCGTTCCGCCCCGTCCAGCGCCCAGACCCAGAGCGGCAGCGTCACGAACAGCGCCGGCAGGATGTGAAAGGGCGGCACGGAAACTGCGCCGATCGCCCCCGCTACGACGAGCAGCAGGAAGCGCCGCCAGCCCTGCGACAGCATCATGGTTTCGGCGAGCCAGGTCATGTGAGCATCTGGCTCGCAGGGCTGGAAGAGAGCGGCGAATCGGCCATGTGCCAAGCTCGCCGCGCCCCATGACGCGGTCAAGCCTCGCTGCCGCCACACCGGGCGCGCGGGGAACATCCGCTGCGCTGTGGATTTCCACTATCCGTTAGGCCTGCCGCGGCGCCGAGGCTTGCCTCGCTTTTCGGCGCCATGACACTCTCGGGGCGATTGGTACGGAGTTTCCCATGAAATTCGTGATCTACGGCGTCGGCGCCATCGGCGGCGTTCTGGCGGCCAGGCTCGCGCTTTCCGGGGTTGAGGTGGCCGGCATCGCCCGCGGTGCCCAGCTCGAGGCCATCCGCAAGAAGGGCCTGAAGCTGCGGACGCCCGAAGCCGAGACGGTGGTGAAGCTCGAGGCGGTCGAGGACCCCGAAAAGCTCGCCTTCGATGCCGAGGATGTGATCGTGCTCGCCATGAAGACGCAGGATACGCCGCTCGCCCTGCAGCGCCTGCGCGCCGCCGGCGTCGCCGGGCAGGCGATCGTCTGCGCCCAGAACGGCGTCACCAATGAGCGCTTCGCGCTCCGCCGCTTCCCGAACGTCTATGCCATGACGGTGATGATGCCGGCCACCTATGTGGCGGCGGGCGAGGTCAATTCCTTCGCCCTGCCCAAGGCCGGCGTCTTCGACCTCGGCCGCTACCCGACGGGCAGCGATGTCACCGCCGAGAAGATCGCCGCGGCGCTCAACGCCGCCGGCTTCGACTGCGTCGTCGATCCCGAGGTCATGGCCAGCAAATACGGCAAGCTGCTGCTCAACCTGAACAACATCATCGATGCCGCGCTGCCCGGCGGTCAGGGCAAGAATTTTGCCGAAGCGGCGCGCGCCGAGGCCGAGGCCGTTTATGAGGCCGCCGGCATCGTCTGGAAGGATGTGGGCGCCACCAATCAGCGCCGCCGCGAGCTGCTGCAGGAAAAGCCGATCCCCGGCGTCTCCCGCGTCGGATCGTCCACGGCCCAGAGCCTCGCCCGCCACACCGGCTCCATCGAAACCGACTTCCTCAACGGCGAAATCGTGCTGCTCGGGCGGCTCCACGACGTGCCGACGCCAGTGAACACCTATTTCTCCAATCTCGCCCAGCGCCTCCTCGGCGAAAAGCTCAAGCCCGGCGCCATCACCGTCGCCGAAGTCGAACGCGAAATCGCCGTGGCGCAGGCGGCCGCGCAGGCGGCCAAAGAGGCCTCACCCTTGCAATAAGCGGGATTTGCGGCTATATAGCCCGTAAATCACTGGCTCTCTTGGAGAGTGGGTGCCAACCGGCCCCGCTCTTTTTTATTACCGAAAGACATATGGCTTTCGAGCTCGACGAAAAGCGCTACATCAAGGAAACCGGCTTGGAGACGCGCATTGCGCGCATCGTCGAGCCGGTGGCCAACGACATGGGCTACGCGCTGGTGCGCGTGAAGGTGACGGCCGAGAACGGCTGCACGCTGCAGATCATGGCCGAGGACGCCGAGGGGCGCTTCACCATCGACGATTGCGAGCGGCTCTCCAAGGACCTCTCGCCCGTCCTCGACGTGGAAGACCCCATCGACCGCGAATATCACCTCGAAGTCTCCTCGCCCGGTATCGACCGGCCGCTGGTTCGGGCGCGCGATTTCAAGCGCTATGTCGGCCATGAGGCGCGGGTCGAACTGACCGACCTGCTGGACGGCCGCAAGCGCTTCCGCGGGATCATCAAGGCGGCCGATGACGAGAGCGTCACAATTACGCTGCCGGATGCGCCTAAGGACCAGGACCCGGACCACAAACTGCCGCTGGCGATGATCGCCGAGGCGAAGCTCATCATGACCGATGCGCTCATCAACATGGCGCAGGTCGACCAGGAAGAACATCCGATCGACGAAGGCGAGGACGTGGAAACCGTCGAGATCGCCGAAGACGATAATTCACAGGAGATCAACTAATGGCAGTCAGCGCGAACAGGCTTGAGCTGTTGCAGATCGCGGATGCGGTGGCGCGCGAAAAGTCGATCGACCGCATGATCGTCATCGAATCCATGCAGGACGCCATCGAGAAGGCGGCCAAGTCCCGCTATGGCGCCGAGACCAATGTCCGCGCCGAGATCAATCCGCGCACCGGCGAACTGCGCCTGTGGCGCCTGCTCGAAGTGGTCGAGAATGTCGAGGAGCCGGCGCACCAGATCGGCCTCAAGGACGCGCAGGCCAAGAACGCCGCCGCCAAATATGGCGATTTCGTCACCGAGCCGCTGCCGCCCATCGAGTTCGGCCGCATCGCCGCCCAGTCGGCCAAGCAGGTCATCGTGCAGAAGGTGCGCGATGCCGAGCGCGACCGCATGTATGAGGAATACCAGTCGCGCATCGGCGAGATCGTCAACGGCACGGTCAAGCGCGTGGAATATGGCAATGTCATCGTCGATCTCGGCCGTGGCGAAGCCATCATTCGCCGCGACGAGCTGATCCCGCGCGAAATGTACCGCTATGGCGACCGCGTCCGCGCCTATGTCTATGACGTGCGCCGCGAGCAGCGCGGGCCGCAGATTTTCCTGAGCCGCACCCACCCGCAGTTCATGGCCAAGCTCTTCCAGCAGGAAGTGCCGGAAATCTACGACGGCATCATCACCATCCGCTCGATCGCGCGCGATCCGGGCAGCCGCGCCAAGATCGCCGTGACGAGCTCTGATTCCTCGATCGATCCGGGCGGCGCCTGCGGCGGCCTGCGCGGCAGCCGCGTGCAGGCGGTCGTCGCCGAGCTCCAGGGCGAGAAAATCGACATCATTCCATGGACCGACAACATCGCCGACCTCGTGGTCTCGGCGCTGCAGCCGGCGGATGTGGCCAAGGTCGTGCTCGACGAGCAGGCCGAGCGCATCGAAGTCGTGGTGCCCGACGAGCAGCTCTCGCTCGCCATCGGCCGGCGCGGCCAGAACGTCCGCCTCGCCAGCCAGCTCATCGGCTGGGATATCGACATCCTGACCGAGCAGGAAGAATCCGAGCGCCGGCAGAAGGAATTCACCGAACGGTCGGCTCTTTTCATGCAGGCCCTTGATGTCGACGAGACGCTTGCCCAACTATTGGCTTCGGAAGGCTTCTCCTCGGTTGAGGAGCTGGCCTATATCGACCTCTCCGAAATCGCCTCCATCCAGGGGTTCGACGAGGAGACGGCGGCCGAAATCCAGCAGCGCGCTGTCGACTATCTCAATGCCATCGAGCAGGAGCATGACGAGGCGCGCAAGAAGCTGGGCGTCGCCGACGAGCTTTACGAGATCAACGGCCTCAATGCCGCCATGCTCGAAGCGCTCGGCAAGGACGGCATCAAGACAATCGAGGATTTCGCCGGCTGTGCAGCCGACGATCTCGTCGGCTGGACCGAACGCAAGGATGGCGAGGTGAAGCGCTTCGACGGCACGTTCAAGGATTTCCCGGTCTCCCGCGAGGAGGCCGAGGAGATGATCATGCAGGCCCGCCTCAAGGCCGGCTGGGTCAGCGAGGAAGACCTCGCCCCCGCCGAAGCGCCGGCCGAGGAAGGAGCGCCCGCATAAGCGGGTGTCCCCTGGCTTATGCCGCGGCCGGACGACCAGATGCGCGAATGCGCCGTTACCCGGGAAAAAAAGCCCGTGGGCGACATGCTGCGCTTTGTGCTCGGCCCGGATGAGCGTATCGTCCCCGATACGGACGCCAAGGCCGAGGGCCGCGGCGTCTGGATCAGCCTCGGCGAGAAATCGGTGGCCGAGGCCGTACGCAAGAAGGCCTTCGCCAAGAGCCTCAAGGCCAATGTGGCGGTGCCCGACGATCTGCCGGGCCTGACCAGGCTGCGGCTCGAACAGAGGCTGCTGGGCGCGCTGGGGCTGGCGAAAAAGGCCGGCCAGCTCGTTACCGGGGCGACCAGGGTCAAATCGGCGATCGAGGCGGGCGAGGTCATCGCTCTGCTGACCGCAACCGATGCGGCCCGGGACGGCCGCGACAAGATGCTCTCGGCCCTGCGCGGCGCAAGCCGGGCGGCCGAGGCGGCGGGCGAGCCGACAGGGTCCGTGCCGCACTTCGAATTGCTCGGCGCCGAGCAAATGGGTTTGGCACTCGGGCTTGAAAATGTGATACATGCTGCGCTCACCAAAGGGGCGGCAGCACAATCGGCGCTGCTGCGGGCCGAACGATTGGCCCGCTATGTAGCTAACTGACCGGAACGCGGTCGGCAGAAATGGTTTCCATTTTTGCCGTTCGGCCGCGCGAAGACGAGAAGCCGGTTCCGATCGGCGCTGCGCGGTTTGGCCGCGCCATAGATGGTAAGCGCGGCGCGGTGATGTTCCGGGAGGAATGCTGCTGCGGCCCTGCCGGTATTAGGAAGAGACGCGAGTTACATGGCTGATAACGACGACAAGCGCGACGACCACTCGGGCGCTGGCAAGAGGACCCTGACGCTGAAGGGCGCACCCAATCTGGGCGCGCGCCCCGGCATGTCGCGCTCCTCGCGGACCGTGGTCGTCGAGAAGCGCACCCGGCGCGTCGGCCCGCCCGGTTCGCCCGGCAATTACAGCCACGCCCCGTCCCAGGGCGGCCCCGCCAATCCGTCGCCGCGTCCGGCTTCGTCGGGCGGCGGTGCGCCCGGCCAGCGGCCGCAACTGCGCGGCAATGGCTCGGCGGGCGGCCGCCCGATCGGCGGCGCCCTGTCGCAGACCGAGAACATTGCCCGCGAGCGCGCGCTGCGCGAAGCGGCCGCGCGCCAGGCCGACGAAGCCGCTCGCGCCGCCGCCGACGAGGCGCGCCGTGCCGAGGAAGACGCCCGCCGCCGCGCCATGCGCGAGGCGGAGGAGCGTGCCCGCGCCGAAGCCGAGGCGGCCAAGGCCGCGGCGGCTGAAGCCGATACCGCCGTCATCGAGCAGGAGCCCGAGATCAGGACCGTTGCGCCGCGCCCGTCCGCGCCGCCCCGTCGTCCTGCGCCCTCGGCCCGTCCGGCCGCGCGCGGCCCCGATCTCAACAACATTCCCCCCGCGCCGCCCAGCGAGGCGGACGGCCGCCGCGCACGCACGGCGCCGCCGGCGGGATCGCGCCCCATCGTGGGTGCCGCCGAACTCGAGAATGCCCGCCGCGCCGCTCGCGCCGCGCCGGAGCGTCCCGTCCGCCGGAGCGGCGACGAGAGCGCCTTCACGCGCGGCCGCCTGACGGTTGCCAGCGCCACGACCGAGTCCGACCGCGACCGCGGTCCGTCGCTCGCCGCCATGCGCCGCCGCCGCGACAAGCAGCGCGGCAAGTCCGCTGCGCCGGTCGAAAAGCTGCATCGCGAGGTGACCATTCCTGACGCCATCACGGTTCAGGAACTGGCCAACCGCATGTCCGAGCGCGCCGTCACGGTGATCAAGATGCTCATGGCGCAGGACATGATGCTCAAGATCAACGACATCATCGATGGCGACACCGCCGAGCTCATCGCAACCGAGCTCGGCCATACGGTGAAGCGCGTTTCGGCCGCCGACGTGGAGCAGGGCCTCTTCGACGTGCAGTCGGAAGACCGGCCCGAGAATCTCGTGCCGCGGCCGCCGGTGGTCACCATCATGGGTCACGTCGACCACGGCAAGACCAGCCTGCTCGACGCCATCCGCCAGACCAATGTGGTGGCGGGCGAAGCGGGCGGTATCACCCAGCATATCGGCGCCTATCAGGTCGAGCGGAACGGGCAGAGGATCACCTTCCTCGATACCCCCGGCCACGAAGCCTTCACCGCCATGCGTGCCCGCGGTGCGCAGGCTACGGATATTGCCGTGCTGGTGGTGGCCGCCGATGACGGCGTCATGCCGCAGACCATCGAATCCATCCGCCATGCCAAGGCGGCGGGCGTGCCGATCATCGTGGCCATCAACAAGATGGACAAGCCGCAGGCCGATCCCAACCGCGTCCGCACCGAGCTGCTGCAGCACGAAGTGTTCGTGGAATCCATGGGCGGCGAGACGCTCGACGTCGAAGTCTCGGCGGTCAAGAAGACCGGCCTCGACAAGCTGCTCGAAACCATCCTGCTGCAGGCCGAAGTGCTCGAGCTGCGGGCCAATCCCGCCGGTCGCGCCGAGGGCCTCGTCATCGAGGCCAAGCTCGATCGCGGCCGCGGTCCCGTGGCAACCGTGCTGGTGCAGCGCGGCTCGCTCGCCGTGGGCGACATCGTGGTGGCCGGCGCCGAATGGGCCCGCGTCCGCGCGCTCATCGATGACAAGGGCAATTCGGTGAAGGATGCCGGTCCCTCGACCCCGGTCGAGGTGCTGGGCTTCAACGGCGTGCCCAATGCCGGCGACCGCTTCTCGGTGGTCGAGACGGAAGCCCGCGCCCGCGAGGTCACCGAATACCGCCAGCGCCTGATCCGCGAGAAGGAGACGGCGGGCGGCGTGACCAGCCTCGAGCAGATGATGAACCAGCTCAAGGCGGCGGGTACGGCCAAGTTCCCGCTCATCATCAAGGGCGACGTGCAGGGCTCGGTCGAGGCGATCAACGCCTCGCTCGAAAAGCTCTCCACCGAGGAAGTCTCGGCGCAGATTCTCATGTCCGGCGTGGGCGGCATTTCGGAATCCGACGTGCAGCTCGCCAAGGCCTCGGGCGCCATCATCATCGGCTTCAACGTCCGCGCCAACAAGCAGGCGGCGGAGCTGGCCGGCCGCGAAGGTATCGAAATCCGCTACTACAACATCATCTACGACCTCGTGGATGACGTGAAGCAGGCCATGAGCGGCCTGCTCTCGCCGGAGCGGCGCGAGACCTTCATCGGCAATGCCGAAATCCTGGAGGTGTTCAACATCACCAAGGTCGGCAAGGTCGCGGGCTGCCGCGTCACCGACGGCATCGTCGAGCGCGGCGCGGGCGTGCGCCTCATCCGCGACAACGTCGTCATCCACGAAGGCAAGCTCAAGACGCTCAAGCGCTTCAAGGACGAGGTCAAGGAAGTGCAGGCCGGCCAGGAATGCGGCATGGCTTTCGAGGCCTATGAGGATATGCGCGTCGGCGACACCATCGAGTGCTTCCGCGTGGAGAGCGTGCAACGTTCGCTCTGAGCTTGATGCTGCCTGATCAGGGGATTGCCCGGGCCGAACGCCCGGGCAATCGCGTTTCCGGTCCATGGCGCGCGGACCTCTAGGCGGCGGCCGGGGCGGCCGGCGCGACCTTCCCCTCCCCGATTCGCTGCCCTTCGACCGCGGCGCGCGCATGAAGACGCTGCGCCAGCTCGGCCGGCTTTTCCTGCAGATCTGGCGTACCAATCCGTGGCTGACCACGGCGAGCTTCGGGCTGCGCCTGCTCGCGGCCCTGCAGCCCGCCGTCACGCTGCTGCTCACCAAGCTGGTTATCGACGAGGTGCAGCATCAGGCCGCCCTGCCGCCGCCGGGGCCGGGCCTGATGGATTGGCTGGCGAGCGGCCGGCTGACCCGGCTCGTCTGGCTGCTCGTCGCCGAGCTGGTGGTCGTGGTGGCGCGCGACATCGACAATCGCGCCGTCAACGTCGTCGACCAGATTCTCGGCGCCAGCCACTCCGACCGCGTCACGATCGAGCTGATGGAGCACGCGGCGCAGCTCGATCTCACCCATTTCGAACAGGCCGACTATCAGGATCGGCTGGAGCGGGCGCGGCGGCAGGCGTCGAGCCGCTCCACCGTGCTGTCCCAGATCTTCTCGCAGGGCCAGTCCATTGTCAGCGCCGTCGCGCTGGCGGCCGGCCTTTTCCTCTACGCGCCGCTCCTCATCATTCTGCTTGCCCTGTCGCTGGTTCCAGCGGTGATCAGCGAATTCCGCTTCAACCGGCTGGCCTATTGGCTCTCCAACAGCCGTTCGCCCGACCGGCGCCAGCTCGAATATCTCCGCCAGATCGGCGCCAGCGCCGAAACCGCCAAGGAGGTGAAGCTCTTCGGCCTCGGGGGCTTCATCGTCGGACGCTTCCGTCAATTGTCGGCCAAAATCCTCGCCGAGGAGCGCAAGGTCGCCATCGACCGTGCCATCTGGGCCGGCCTGCTCCAGACCTTTTCGACGCTGACCTATTACGGCGCCTTCGCCTATATCGTCTGGCGCACCCTGCAGCACGAGCTGACCATCGGCGATCTGGTGTTCCTCTCGGGCTCCTTCCTGCAGCTTGCCGGCTTCCTCAATTCCATCCTCGTCGGCTTCACCCAGATCGCGGGGCAGAGCCTCTATCTCGACGATCTCTTCAGCTTCTTCGACATCGCCCCGACCATCCTCGATCCGAAGGACCCCAAGCCGTTCCCCGTGCCGATGAAACAGGGCATCGTCTTCGACAATGTCGGCTTCCGCTATCCGGGCTCCGACCGCTGGGCGCTGCGCGGGCTGAGCTTCACCATTCCGGCGGGCGAGACCCTGGCGCTGGTCGGCGAGAACGGGGCCGGCAAGACCACCATCGTCAAGCTCCTCACCCGCCTCTACGATGCCGACGAAGGCCGCATCACCATCGACGGCATCGATCTGCGCAATTTCGCCGGCGCCGATCTGCGCCGGCACATCGGCGTCATCTTCCAGGATTTCCTGCGCTACAGCTTCAGCGCGGCGGAGAATATCGGCGTCGGCCGCATCGAGGCATTCGAGGACCGGCCGCGCATCGAGCAATCTGCGGAAATGAGCCTCGCCGATCCGGTAATCCGCGGCCTGCCGCAGGGCTATGACCAGCCCTTGGGCAAGCTCTTCGCCGGCGGCCGCGACCTTTCCGGCGGCGAGTGGCAGAAGGTGGCGCTCGCCCGCGCCTATATGCGCGAGGCGGAAATCGTCATCCTCGACGAGCCCACCGCCGCCCTCGACGCCCGTGCCGAAGCCGAAGTGTTCGAGCGCTTCAAATCGCTCGCCGAGGGCACCACGGCCGTCCTCATTTCCCACCGCTTTTCCACCGTCCGCATGGCCGACCACATCGTCGTCATCGAAGGCGGCAAGGTGCTGGAAACCGGCACCCATGCCGAGCTCATGGTCCGGGGCGGAAGGTACGCCGAACTGTTCGAGCTGCAGGCGGCGGGGTATCGGTAGCTGGGCATTCGGCTGGACGAACAGGCAGGCAGGGTGCGCGTTGCTGGATTCCGGCCTTCGCCGGAATGACGACGGGTTTGAGGCGTGACCCCTGCCCAATCACCAACGTCATTCCGGCGAAGGCCGGAATCCAGCCACAGGCAGAGCCTCGTCTCTTTTCCCCTTGCAGGGCCTAGGAAGCGCTATGGCGCCTTGCCCCGCGACTTCCTATCTTCCCGCCATGCCCAATGCCGTCCCGCTCCGCTACACCCTCACCGCCGCCGACGCCCTTGCCTATGAGCGCTTGCCGCGGGCGCTCACCGGCATGCAGCGGGCGACGCTCTATCTGTGGCTGGTGCTGGCCGGCATTCTGCTCGTCGCGCTGCCGCCCGAACTGGTCGGCACGATCTCGAGCCCGCGCTTCTGGCTGACCGGCGCGGCGTTCCTCATTATCCAGTGGTTTATCTATACCGGCCTGCGCTGGTGGTGGCAGCGCTCGCGCGCCCAGGCGCATTATCCGCACCCGGTCGATATCTCGCTCGAACCGTTCGACGATCATCTCCTGATCACCGAAAACGGACGGACGCGCCGCATCCCCTTCGAGGAGATCGGCGTGCTGCTGCCGACGGCGACCCATCTCTTCATGGCGGTCGGCCGCGATCTCGTCATCGTGCCGCGCGCCGCCTTCGGCGATGCGGCGGGGATGACGGAGCTGGTCGACACCATTGACGGCTATATGCGCGCTCATCCCGCCGCCTTTGCCGAAGAGACGGTCGCCGACGATCCCGGCGCGGCCCTTCCGCCGCACGACGCCTAAAGGGCTTCAGGCCGCCTCGTCCATCCGCCGCGAATAGACCGCGTCGATCAGCCCCCAGTCCTGCGCCTCCTCCGGCGTCATGTAGTGGTCGCGGTCGAGCGCCTGCTCGACTTCCTCGATCGTCCGGCCGGTATGACGGGCATAGAGCCGGTTCATCCTTTCCTTGACCCGCCGGCTCTCCTCCGCATGCAGCAGGAAATCGGTGATCTGCCCGCCCGGAAAGCCGCCCGAGGGCTGGTGCACCAGGATCGAGGCGTTGGGGAGCGCAAAGCGGCGGCCCGGCTCGCCCGCCATCAGCAGGAAGGAGCCCATGGAATAGGCCGTCCCCATGCAAAGGGTCGAGATGGGCGCCTTGATGAACTGCATCGTGTCGTAGATGGCGAGCCCCGCCGTCACCACGCCACCCGGCGAATTGATGTAGAGCGAGATTTCCTTCTTCGGATTCTCCGATTCCAGCAGCAGCAACTGGGCGCAGACGAGCTGGGCCATGTTGTCTTCCACCTGCCCGTTCAGAAAGATGATCCGCTCGCGCAGCAGGCGGGAATAGATGTCGAAGGCCCGTTCGCCGCGAGCCGATTGCTCGACGACCATGGGGACGAGATTCATCGCGTCGCGCATCGGCGACCTCCTTGGAATGATCTGGAAAGTTGATGAACGGGACCGACTGGAGCGCCTTCACGCCGCCAGCATCGTAACCGCGCTGTTGCTGTTGGCCGCCGGGGGCATGGCCGCCGCGAGGCCGCGTACATGCACCAGCTGCAGCAGCGTGCCGCCATCCGCATCCGGCGTCAGCGTGAAGGTGACGGTGCCGTCGGGCTCCCCGGCTTCGCGCCAGCGCCAGCTCAGGCGGCGCGGCGGCTCAGCCTCGACGATCGTCGTGGTGACGTTCGCGCCCTGCCCATGGGGCGCCTCGAGCGGCAGCCAGCGATCGAGGAAGGCCGGGATCGTCAGCGCCCGCCAGACCTTTTCCGGCGGCGCCGGCAGGCGGAACGCGAAGCTGAGGCGCCGCTCCTCGGGCGAGCCGTGAGGCTTGGTCATTGATCCATCTCCTTGAGCAATTGCGTCAACGCCTCGATGCGGGCCGGCCAGAAGGCGGCATAGCGCAACAGCCAGTCGCGCAACGGTGCAAGGCCCGCCGGATCGACGGTGTAGTTTACCGTGCGGCCCGCCCGCGCCTCGGTGATCAGCCCCGCCTGGCGCAGCACGGCAAGGTGTTGCGACATCGCCGGCTGCGAAATGCCGAGGCCCTCCCGCAGCGCGCTGGCATTGCGCCCGCCCTCCGCCGCCACCCGCTCGAACACGGCGCGGCGGGTCGGGTCGGCAAGGGCCTTGAAGATCTCCGTCTCGGTCATGCCGATAGATAAGCAGATACTTATAAATCGCGCAAGCGGAAAGCGGCATTGACCTTGACGCCGCGAACGCCTAACTCCCCCCGCATGTCAAAAGAGCGTCACAAACCGGCGGGTCCGACCCAGCGCATGCTGCGCGTGGGCGAGCTCGTGCGCCATGCGCTCGCGGACCTTTTCACGCGGGGCGAAATCGAGGACCCGGCGCTCGAGGGCAAGGTGCTGACCGTGCCCGAGGTGCGCATGACCCCGGATCTCAAGCTCGCCAACGCCTATGTCATGCCGTTGGGCGGCGTGGGTGCGGCGGAGGTGACCGAGGCGCTCAACCGGCACAGGCGCTTCATTCGCGGGCGCATCGCCCCGGGGCTCGACCTGAAATTCGCCCCGGACCTGAAGTTCTTTGTCGATGACACCTTCGACGCCTATGGCCGGATCGATGCGCTGCTCAAGTCCGAAAGGGTCGCCCGCGATCTCGACCGGCAGGGCCACGCGGACGACGGCAATAGCGATTGATTGTACCTCCTGCCCGCCTTGGGGCGGGAGTCAGGAGTTCCATGAACGACCAGAAGCCTATCGGGCAGAAGAAGTCCAGCAAGCGCGATGTCTCGGGCTGGCTGGTGCTGGACAAGCCCTATGACATGACCTCGACCAAGGCGGTAGGCAAGGTCCGCTGGCTGCTCTCGGCCAGGAAGGCCGGGCATGCCGGCACGCTCGATCCGCTGGCGACCGGCATCCTGCCGATCGCGCTCGGCGAGGCCACCAAGACCGTCCCCAATATACAGGATGGCGAAAAGCTCTATCGCTTTGTCGTCAAATGGGGCGCTGAGACGGAGACCGATGACATCGAGGGCAGGGTGGTCGCCACCAGCGATCTCCGTCCCGCGGCCGATACCATCCGGGTGTTGCTGCCCGTCTTCACCGGCGAAATCATGCAGGTGCCGCCGGCCTTTTCCGCCATCAAGGTCGATGGCGAGCGCGCCTATGACCTCGCCCGCGCCGGCGAGGCGGTCGCGCTGGAGTCGCGCCCGGTCGTCATCGAGCGTTTCGACCTCCTCGCCCATGACGGCGAGACCTCGACCTTCGAAGTCGCCTGCCAGAAGGGCACCTATGTGCGGGCCCTGGCCCGCGATCTCGGCCGGGCGCTCGGCACGCGCGGCCATGTGGTCAAGCTGCACCGCGCCGCCGTCGGGCCGTTTACCTATACCCGCGCCGTCAGCCTCGCCGATCTCGAGGCGGCGAGCCCGGAAGAACGCGACCGCCTGCTGCTCCCCGTGGCCGAAGCCCTGGCCGAAGTGCCCGAAGTGCGCCTCGCCCCGCAGCAGGCGGCGGTGATTCGCAACGGCAATCCGGTCCTGCTGACCGGCGCCGGCGCCCCGATCGAGCTGGATGAAGCCTGGGCGAGCTGCAAGGGCGAGGCGGTAGCCATCGGCTATGTTGCCCAAGGCCAGTTCAAGCCCACAAGGGTGATTTTGGCAGGTTGAGGCCGATTTTGCGTCGTTTTGCGGCTGTCTCGCAAGTAATGGCGGGCCCCCCGCCGGCCGTCATCGGCGGCAATTGCGGCAGGTCTGCCCTTAAGCGCTCACAAATACGTCAGAATCTGTAGCCCTTATGCAATTGCTTGTTTGTTGTTCCGGCGGTTTCCTAGAGCACTTCCCGATCGTGCGGTCACCACGGCTTGCGGGGCTGTGCCGCTGGTATCGGAACGGCGGACGAGCAGATTTCCCCCGGCCGAGGTCGGGCGGACGTCTGGGGTGGGCGGGTGCGAAGGCGGATCGCAATCTATGACGGCAACCGACTCGGAATCAGCTCCGCGGGGAGTCCGACGATCGCGTCCGATCGTCTTCTACCTCGTTGTCCTGGCGCTCGTGGCCTTTGTCCCGGTCATGGCGTTTTCCGCCATCCTGCTCGAGCGCAATAACGAGGCACAGCAGGAAATAGTTCAAACCCTGATCCTGGCGACCACCGACGCCGTCGGCCAGACGGTCGACCGCCAGATCGAGGGCACCATCACCACGCTCAAGGGCCTTTCCTCCGCGCCGATGGCGAGCGAGGACGATCTGCGCGCGCTCCATATCCGCGGCACCTACGCGCTGGGCGGCACCGGCTCCTTCCTGATCCTCATCGATTCCTTCGGCCGGCAGATCTTCAATACGCGCTACCCCTATGGTTCGCCCCTGCCGCCGGCGACCAATCTCGACACCATCTCCAAGGCGCTCGATTCCGGCCAGATCGTCATTTCCGACATGACCCATGGCGGCGTCGGCGACGGCTGGACGACCCCCATCCTCATGCCGGTGACCCGCCCCGGCGGCGAGCGCGACGTGCTCGCCATCGCCCAGAGCGCCGACCTGCTCGGCTCCGCCCTGCTGCGCCGGCAAATGCCGGAGGGGTGGAGCATCGCCCTCGTCGATACCGGCAACAAGGTGATCGCGGCCGCCTCCTCGCCCGATACGCCCATAATCCAGGGCAGCGATTTCTTCATTCCCCGCATTCCGGAATCGGAGGGACAGCGCCGCTGGCAGCACGTCACTGCCGATGGCCACGACTATGTGACCATCTCCTCCACCTCCGCCGATACCGGCTGGCGCGTCGTCGCCTGGGCGCCGGCCGCCGCGGTCGAGCGGCCGCTCTCCAACTCGCTGCTCACCCTGATCGCCGGCGGCATTGTCATCGTCGCGGCGGCCACCATCGCGACCTTCCTGCTGAGCCGCGAGATCACCCGGGCCGTGCGTGGCCTTGCCCGCGACGCCCGCCGCCTCGGCTCGGGCGAGGCAGTCCCCGCCCGTTCCTATCCGATCACCGAGATCACCGAGGTTGCCGGCGCCATCGCCGCCGCGGCCCGCCAGCGCCAGGCGGCGGAAACCGAAGTGCGTTTCCTCATGCGCGAGCTCGCCCATCGCAGCAAGAACCAGATGACGGTGATTGCCGCCATGGCCAAGCAGACGGCGCGCGGCGCCGATTCCGTGCCGGAATTCGTGGCGAGCTTCGAAAAGCGCATCTTCGGCCTCGCCCGCTCCACCGACCTGCTGCTCGCCAATGGCGTCGCCGGCGTCGACCTCGAGGAATTGCTGACCCAGCAGATCGACCCCTTCTGCGCGCTCGACGGCGAGCGCGTTGAAATCGGCGGTCCGCCGCTGCGCCTCAACACCCAGGCGGCCCAGATCCTCGGCATGGCCGCCCATGAGCTCGCTACCAATGCCGCCAAATATGGCGCCTTCGTCGGCGATGACGGCCGGCTCCGGGTCAACTGGGAGAAGAAGGGCGGCGTGCTGTCCTTCAGCTGGCGCGAGCATGTGGCGGCGCTCGGCCAGCGCCCCGAACGGCGCGGTTTCGGCACGACGGTGCTCGAAAGCATGGTGGGCACCTCCCTGGGCGCCGAGGTTCGGCGCACCCTGCACGAAGACGGCATCGAGTGGGATTTCGAAATCCCCCTCGAGGCGCTCGATCCGGATCGGGCGCCCGGCAGCCAGCGGGCCCGCGAGGCGGCGGTGCAGCAGGCGACGGCTGAGGGCAAGGAGCCGGAGCCGCAGGATGCGACCGGCGCCTGAACGGCGTGGCTCGGGTCCTTCCCGAAGCCGTTATTGAAAAAAACTGGCAATCGGCGGCCCGATCCCCTATATGGGCGCTTGTGGCGCGGCCTCGGTCGCGCCCTGTCTGGCTCCCCCTGGACGACATCCCGGAGGCGAGCGGCTCAAATCCCGAACGAAAGGATGACCGATGTCGATCACTGCCGAGCGCAAGACCGCGCTCATCAAGGAATATGCGACCAAGAAGGACGATACGGGTTCGCCCGAGGTTCAGGTTGCGATCCTTTCCGAACGCATTGCCAATCTCACCGAGCACTTCAAGACCCACAGCAAGGACCATCACTCCCGCCGTGGCCTCCTGAAGATGGTGCAGACGCGCCGGAGCCTTCTCGATTACGTCAAGCGCATCGATGAGGCGCGCTACAAGAAGCTGATCGAGAGCCTCGGCATCCGCCGCTGAAGCGGCGCGAAACCAATTCGGGCGCGGGGGGAGATACCTTCCGCGCCCGCGCCTTAAACGGGCCTGGAGTGCTCCGGGCCTCGAGAGGTAGCGTAGGCCGGAAGAAACCATGCGGAGCATGGCGAGATCATCGGCCGCTTATGGGGGCATGCCCGCCTCGGAGCGCTGCGCCGCAGCGTCTCGGTAAAAGTAAGCGGCTCATCGTCTTGTCCATGTTCCGCCCCGCGGGGAATGGCCCGCGGCATCCGGCGGAAACCGTGCCGATTTTGGGCGATCGGCCGCACATGGGGTGCGGCCGTCGCGGGCACACCGGCAGCGTTCACGGGCTTCTACGCGCCCGCGTTCCCGCGCTGTCCGGCAGAATGGAAAGATGAAAAATGCCCGTAAATTTCGATACGCATAAGGTCGAGCTCAACTGGGGCGGCCAGCCGCTCACGCTCGAGACCGGCAAGGTGGCCCGCCAGGCCGACGGCGCGGTGCTCGCGACCCTCGGTGAAACCGTCGTGCTCGCCACCGTCGTCTCCGCCAAGGAGGCCAAGCCCGGCCAGGACTTCTTCCCCCTGACCGTCAACTACCAGGAAAAATACTTCGCCGCCGGCAAGATCCCGGGCGGCTATTTCAAGCGCGAAGGGCGCCCCACCGAGGCCGAGACGCTGATCTCCCGCCTCATCGACCGCCCCATCCGGCCGCTCTTCCCCGATGGCTACAAGAACGAGACGCAGGTCATCGTTACCGTTCTCCAGCACGACATGGAGAACAATCCGGACGTGCTCTCCATGGTTGCCGCTTCCGCGGCCCTGACCATTTCCGGCATTCCCTTCATGGGCCCGATCGGCGCCGCCCGCGTCGGCTATATCGATGGCGAATACGTCCTCAATACCGCGATCGACCGGCGCGCCGACAGCAAGCTCGACCTCGTCATGGCCGGCACCTATGACGCGGTGCTCATGGTGGAATCGGAGGCCAAGGAGCTCTCCGAGGAAGTGATGCTCGGGGCCGTCATGTTCGGCCACGAGGCCTCCAAGAAGGTCATCGAGGCGATCATCAAGCTCGCCGAGCTGGCCGCCAAGGAGCCGCGCGACTTCAATCCGCCCGATCATTCGGCGCTGGAAAAGGACGTCCTCTCCTTCATCGAGGCCGACCTGCGTGACGCCTACAAGATCACCGAGAAGCAGGCCCGCTACGCCGCGGTCGATGCCGCCAATGCCAAGGTGAAGGAGCACTTCGCTTCCCGCATCGAGGACGGTACGGTTTCCGCCGAGGAATTGGGCGAGGTGGTGCATAACCTCCAGGCCAAGATCGTGCGCTGGAACGTGCTCGACACCGGCCACCGCATCGACGGCCGCGACCTGAAGACGGTCCGCCCGATCACCGCGGAAGTGGGCGTATTGCCCCGCACCCACGGCTCGGCGCTGTTCACCCGCGGCGAGACGCAGGCGCTGGTGGTGGCGACCCTCGGCACCGGCGACGACGAGCAATTCGTCGACAGCCTCGAAGGCACGCAGAAGCAGAATTTCCTGCTCCACTACAATTTCCCGCCCTACTCGGTCGGCGAAACCGGCCGCCTGGGTTCGCCCGGCCGCCGCGAAATCGGTCATGGCAAGCTCGCCTGGCGCGCCATCAACCCGATCCGTCCCTCGATCGAGAAGTTTCCCTATACGATCCGCGTGGTCTCCGAGATCACCGAGTCGAACGGCTCCTCCTCCATGGCGACGGTCTGCGGCACTTCCCTTGCGCTGATGGATGCGGGCGTGCCGATGGAGCGGCCGGTCGCCGGCATCGCCATGGGCCTGATCCTCGAGGGCGAAAAGTTCGCGGTCCTGTCGGACATCCTCGGCGACGAGGACCATCTCGGCGACATGGATTTCAAGGTGGCCGGCACCGATCAGGGCGTCACCTCGCTCCAGATGGACATCAAGATCGCCGGCATCACCGAACAGATCATGGAGATCGCCCTCGGCCAGGCCAAGGAAGGCCGCATGCACATCCTGGGCGAGATGGCCAAGGCCATCACGGCCTCGCGTGACACGGTGGGCGAGTTCGCCCCGCGCATCGAGACCATCCAGATCCCCACCGACAAGATCCGCGAAGTCATCGGCACGGGCGGCAAGGTGATCCGCGAGATCGTCGAGAAGACCGGCGCCAAGGTCGATATCGAGGATACCGGCGTGATCAAGGTGTCGTCCTCCGACGGCAAGGCCATCGAGGCCGCCATCAAGTGGATCAAGTCGATCACCGACGAGCCGGAAGTCGGCGCCGTCTATCAGGGCACCGTGGTCAAGACCGCCGATTTCGGCGCCTTCGTGAACTTCTTCGGTTCGCGCGACGGCCTCGTCCATATCAGCCAGCTCGCCGACCAGCGCGTCGCCAAGACGACGGATGTAGTCAAGGAAGGCGACAAGGTCTGGGTGAAGCTCCTCGGCTTCGACGAGCGCGGCAAGGTCCGCCTCTCCATGAAGGTCGTCGACCAGGCGACCGGCAAGGAAAAGGCCAAGGAAGCCGAAGCCGAGCCGGCGGAGTAAGCTGCCCGCCGAACGAGGGGAATAAGGGCAGAGCCTCATGCCGTGATCCCCTCTCCCGCGTGCGGGAGAGGGTGCCGGCAGGCGGGCGAGGGTTCTTTCGACTAAGCGGCCCGGAGCGATCCGGGCCTTTTGTTATCCAACGCTCAGCCGCGCCGCCGCGGCACGCGAGACTTCGTCGCGATGTGCCTGGAACCGGGCCGCGCGCTCGCGGCTCCCCGCTATCGCTTCCGTATCGGCCGATCTTGGCGAGCCGCCGACAAAGGGCGGCGCCGGGTCATATTCCATGGCCAGTTGTACGGCCTTCGCCCGGTCCTCGCCAAAAATTCGCGCGGCGAGCGTCAGCGCGAAATCGATGCCCGAGGTGACGCCTGCGCCGGTGATGCGGTTCCGGTCCTCGACCACGCGTTCGGAGACCGGCACCGTGCCGAAATAGCTCAACTGCTCCAGCGACAGCCAGTGACAGGTCGCGCGATAGTCGGTCAGCAGGCCTGCCGCCGCGAGCACCAGCGACCCCGTGCACACCGAGGTGATAAGGCTCGCGCCCGCCGCCTGCCGCCGCAGGAAGCCGAGTACTTCGTCATCCATCATCAGATCGATCTGGCCCGGGCCGCCGGGCACGAACAGGATGTCCGCCTGCGGGGCGTCGGCGAAGGTCACCGTCGGCAGCAATCGCAGCCCGGCGCCGTCCGCGATGGGGTCGAGCGATTTCCAGGCCAAGTGGAGCTTGAGCTCGGGGTAGCGGCCGAAGACTTCGAAAGGTCCGGTCAGATCGAGCTGGGTCAGGCGGGGATAGAGGAGCATGACGACATCCATGGGCATCTCCTGCCGAGAGGGTGCCCAGGCGAACGGCTGCCACGGTCCGCGCTCCCCGATGGTGACCCACCTCAATCTCGCCAGTCACGCGGACCCTGCGATCATGCGCGTCCGGAGGCCGGCTGGCAATTGCCTTGCCGCCTACCGCACCACCATGCCGATGACCGCCAGCGCCAGCAGCAGGGCGGAGATGCGCTCGCCGGTCGCGGCGCGGCGGCGGGCGGCAGGTTCGGTGGCGAGCCGCGCCCGGACCGGCCCGACCATCGCCGCCTGCACCAGAAACGCGATGATGGCCGCCGCCGCGCCGAGCATCAGGGCGAGCGGCGCGCCGCCGCCGGCGAACATGGTCGCCATCAGATAGGCACCCAGCAGGATCGTCACGATCCCCGAACCGATCTGCGGGAAGAACAGGGTCTCGGCGCCCTGGGCGCCATTGCGCGCCAACACGAAAGTCGTGCCGGCCCAAAAGACGCCCGGCAGCACATGCAGGACAATGGCGATGGAAAAACCGATATCCATAGGACGCTCCTGTTCATCGGGTCAAATTGACTATACAAGCTGTAAAACGAAATGCAAGGTGATGAAACTACGAGCAAGCGGCCCTATAGCGGCAGCCGGCGCATAGCCGCGCGGGAGGCAAATCGTGCGCGGGTCGTTGCCGCGGCG
>DASZUI010000130.1:0-23066 GCA_035547675.1 Devosia sp. | reverse complement strand
ATGCCCGTCGCCTTCACCGATCATGTCGGCGGCGGTTCGGTGCTCAATACCTTCATCCCGACCGGGCTGCCCAAGGGGGCGCTCGACAGCGATGCGGTGGGCGCCGTGACGGCCCTGTCCTACGCCATCCCGAACCAACTCGTGGATTGGGTGCGCGTCGATCCGCCGATCAATATCGGCTTCTGGCGCGGTGTGGGCGAGACCCACAACAGCTTCGTGGTCGAAAGCTTCATGGACGAGCTCGCTGCTGCCGCCGGCAAGGACCCGGTCGAGTACCGCCTGGCCCTGCTCAAGGACGACCCGCGCGCCACGGCGGTGATCAAGCTCGCGGCCGACAAGGCCGGCTGGTCGGAAAAGCTTCCCGCCGGTAGCGGCCGGGGCATCTCCTACCACCACGCCTTCGACAGCCCGCTCGCCGTTATTGTCGAGGTCTCGGTGGACGACCAGGGCGAGATCAAGCTCAAGAAGATCGTGGCGGCCGTCGACATCGGCGTGGCGGTCAACCCGAACACGGTCAAGGCGCAGCTCGAGGGAGGCATCATCTTCGGCCTGTCGGCGGCGCTCTACAACAACATCACCTTCGACAAGGGCCGGGTGATGCAGAACAATTTCGACGATTACCAGCAGATCCGCATCAACGAGATCCCGCCCGTCGAAACCTACATCATCGAGGGCGAGGATCACCCCGGCGGCCTGGGTGAATCGGGCACCGTCTCGGCCGCCCCGGCGCTCGGCAACGCCATCTTCGCGGCAACCGGCATCCGCCTCCGCGAGCTCCCCTACGACAAGTCGCAGCTGGCTAAAGCCAGGGCGGCCGGCTGATCGGGCCCGCGACGGGCAACATTATGAGGGCGCCGGCTTCGGCCGGCGCCTTTTTTGTCGGGCAGGAGGTCGGTGCGTGGCCAGTCGCTTAGCCGAGACGGCCAGAGGGTTCGGGGGTGGGGATAAGTTCGGGCGGAGAAGGCCCCCTCACCCGGATTGCTGGCGCAATCCGACCTCTCCCCCAGAGGGAGAGGTGAAGAGGGCACGGCCTCGCCACAGCATCACCTCTCCCTTGGGGGAGAGGTCGGCCGAAGGCCGGGTGAGGGGGCCTTGGCCGCGCGCGCTGCCCATCCTTCGAGGCTAGGCTCCGCCTCGCACCTCAGGATGAGGTCGTGGAAGCAAGCCGGCCTCATGGTGAGGTGGGAGCGCGGCGACCCTCGAACCATGAGCCACGCGCACCCTACCTGCCCACGTCGAAAGGCCGGTCCAGGCGAATGCCTGGGGTTAGCGGTCGCGGATTTCGAGCTGGCGGTTGATGGCGAGCGCGATCAGCGTGCCGACGGCGCCGAGCAGCAGATAGGCGCCGGCGAAGGGCAGGCCGAAACGGCTGGCAATAAGCAGGGCCAGCAGCGGCGCGAAAGCCGCGCCCACCAGCCACGACAGGTCCGAAGTGATCGCCGAGGCGGTATAGCGATAGGTCCGGCTGAAGGCCGAGGCGACGGCGCCCGAGGATTGCCCGAAGGCGAGGCCCAGGATGATGAAGCCGACGATCATGTAAACCGTCTCGCCCACATCCCCGCCATTCAGCAATTGCGGCGCGAAACCCGAGAAGGTCGCGATGGCGATGGCCGTCGCGGCGAGCAGCATGCGCCGCCCGATCCGGTCCGCCAGGGCGCCGGAGACGACGATCGCCACCACGCCCACGGCCGCGCCCACCAGCTCGATGACGAGGAAGCGGGTCGGCGGCTGGTTGGTATAGAGGAACACCCAGCTCAGCGGGAACACGGAGACCATGTGGAACAGCACGAAGCTGGCGAGCGGCGCGAAGGCGCCGATGATGATCTCGCGGCCCTGCTTGTTCACGACCTCGCTCACCGGCACGGCTTCGAGGTCGTGGTTCTGGAAGGAGCGCTCGTAGTTCGGCGTCACGACGATGCGGAGCCGCGCGAACAGCGCCACGACATTGATGGCGAAGGCCACGAAGAAGGGATAGCGCCAGCCCCAGTCGAGGAAATCGTCGGCCGACAGATTGGAGGCGAAGAAGGCGAAGAGCGCGCTCGCGACGATAAGTCCCAGGGGCGCACCCAGTTGCGGGATCATCGCATACCAGCCGCGCCGCGATTGCGGGGCATTGAGGGCCAGCAGCGACGGCAGGCCGTCCCATACGCCGCCCAGCGCCAGGCCCTGGCCGATTCGCAGCACCGCGAGCAGCAGCGCCGCAACCCAGCCGATCTGGCTGTAGGCGGGCAGGAAAGCGATGGCCACGGTGGCGCTGCCGAGCGCGAAAATAGCGATGATGAGTTTGACGCCCTTGCCCCAGAGCCGATCGATCTGCATGAAGATGATCGAGCCGACCGGCCGGGCGATAAACGCCAGCGAAAAGATGCCGAAAGAATAGAGCGTGCCCGTCAGCGCGTCGAATTCCGGGAAGACCAGCTTCGGGAAGACCAGCACGGAGGCGATTGCATAGACGAAGAAGTCGAAGAACTCCGACGTCCGCCCGATGATGACCCCGATGGCGATTTCGCCGGGCGCAATGGCATGGCCGTGTGAGTCCCTGTAGGGGGCCTCGAGCTCCGAGTTCGATGCGGCCGATTCGGCTGACATAAGGCAATCGCTCCGAATTTCTGGGCGGACCTGTCGCGGTCCCATAGTGTAGGCTTTTGTGCCGGCCTGCGCCAATCGCGCATTGGACAAATTGTCCAATATCGTGTCTCGTGTGCGCCGACTAGCGAAACAGCCGATCCTTTTTGGTCACGGGAAATGTCGTGAGCCGACTTCGTCTCCTTGCCTTGTTGCCGCTTCTTGCCTTCCTCGGGGGGTGCGACGCGGTGGTGCTCAATCCGGCCGGCGACATCGCCGCCCAGCAGCGCGACCTGCTCGTCGAATCGACGCTGCTGATGCTGATCATCATCGTCCCGGTGATGATCGCGACCGTGGTGTTCGCCTGGCGCTACCGCGCGTCGAACAAGGAGGCGCGCTACGAACCGGAATGGGACCATTCGACCCATCTCGAGCTGGTCATCTGGTCGGTGCCGCTGCTGATCATCATCTGCCTGGGCGCGCTGACCTGGCTCGGCACGCACCTGCTCGATCCCTATCGCGACCTGAGCCGTGTTGCCCCCGGCAAGGCGGTCGCCGCCGCCGAGCAGCCGCTCGAGGTCGAAGTGGTCGCCCTCGACTGGAAATGGCTCTTCATCTACCCGCAATACGGCATTGCCTCGGTGAACGAGATGGCGGCCCCCGTCGACCGGCCGATCGAATTCAAGATCACCTCGGCCACGGTGATGAACGCCTTTTATGTTCCGGCGCTGGCGGGCATGGTTTACGCCATGGCGGGCATGGAGACCAAGCTTCACGCCGTCATCAACCAGCCCGGCACCTATCGCGGCATCTCGTCCAACTATTCCGGCGCCGGCTTCTCGGGCATGCATTTCGACTTCAAGGGCATGTCCGACGCCGATTTCAACAGCTGGATCGCGGGCGTGAAGTCGAGCAACTCCCACCTTGATACCCCGACCTATATCGCCCTGGAAAAGCCGAGCGAAAACGAACCGGCGCACCATTATGGCGCCGTCGATCCCAAGCTCTACGACGCCATTCTCAACATGTGCGCCGAGCCCGGCAAGATGTGCGAAAGCCAGATGGCGGCAATCGACGCCAAGGGCGGCATGGGGCTGGAGGGCGTCCACAACGTCACCCAGCTTGCCGACGCCAAGGCCGCGGCCGGCCCAGACGGCCAGGCGCCGCAGCACACTTTCGTGGCCAGCCTCTGCACGCAGGCGGATGGCGGCTACGGCGTGGGCGGCAAATCCATTCCGGTGCCGGCCGACATGTCGCCGCTGGTCGGCGCCGGCCTGCCGCCGCCGGGCGCCGCCGCGCCACCCGCATCCAATTCGACGGCCTCGCTCGACCAGCCGGCCGGGCCCTCTCGCTCCTGAGCTATCGAAAGCCAAATGCCTCCGATCATCGCCTCCATACTGACCTTCATCTTCGGTCGACTGACCCTCAGCGAGCTGCCACTCGACGAGCCGATCGTGGTGGTGACCTTCATCGTGGTCGCTATCGGCGGTCTGCTCGTGCTCGGCGCGCTCACCTACTTCAAGCTCTGGGGCTATCTCTGGAAGGAGTGGTTCACCTCGGTCGACCACAAGCGCATCGGCGTCATGTACATCGTGCTCGGCATCGTCATGCTGCTGCGCGGCTTCTCCGACGCCATCATGATGCGCCTGCAGCAGGCGATGGCCTTCAACGGCTCCGAGGGCTACCTCAACGCGCATCACTACGACCAGGTCTTCTCGGTGCATGGCGTCGTGATGATCTTCTTCGTCGCCATGCCGCTCGTCACCGGGCTGATGAACCTGATCATGCCGCTGCAGATCGGGGCGCGCGACGTGTCCTTCCCGTTTCTCAACAATTTCAGCTTCTGGATGACGGTGGGCGGCGCGGTCATCGTCATGATGTCGCTGTTCGTGGGTGAATTCGCGCGCACCGGCTGGCTTGCCTATCCGCCGCTGTCGGAGAGCACCTATAGTCCCGATCCGGGCGTCGACTATTACATATGGGCGCTGCAGGTCGCCGGCGTGGGGACGACCCTGTCGGCCGTCAACCTGATCACCACGATCCTCAAGCTGCGCGCGCCGGGCATGACGCTGATGAAGATGCCCGTCTTCACCTGGACGTCCCTCTGCACCAACGTGCTGATCGTCGCGATCTTTCCGGTGCTGACCGTCACGCTGACGCTGCTGATGCTCGACCGCTATATCGGCACGAACTTCTTCACCAACGGGCTCGGCGGCAACCCGATGATGTATGTGAACCTCATCTGGATCTGGGGTCACCCCGAGGTTTACGTGCTGATCCTGCCGTGCTTCGGCATCTATTCGGAGATCGTGCCGACCTTCACCGGCAAGCGCCTCTTCGGCTACACCTCCATGGTCTATGCGACCGTGGTGATCACGGTGCTGTCCTACCTCGTCTGGCTGCACCACTTCTTCACCATGGGGTCCGGCGCGAGCGTCAACTCGTTCTTCGGCATCACCACGATGATCATCTCGATCCCGACGGGCGCGAAGATCTTCAACTGGCTCTTCACCATGTATCGCGGCCGCATCCGCTTCGAGCTGCCGATGATGTGGGTCATCGCCTTCATGCTGACCTTCGTCATCGGTGGCATGACCGGGGTCATGCTGGCGGTGCCGCCGGCCGACTTCGTGCTGCACAACTCGCTGTTCCTGATCGCCCACTTCCACAACGTGATCATCGGCGGCGTGGTGTTCGGGCTCTTCGCCGGCATCAATTACTGGTTCCCCAAGGCGTTCGGCTTCAGGCTCGATCCGTTCTGGGGCAAGATTTCGTTCTGGTGCTGGGTGATAGGGTTCTACTTCGCCTTCATGCCGCTCTATGTGCTGGGCTTCATGGGCGTCACGCGGCGCACCCGCGTCTTCGACGATCCCTCGCTCCAGATCTGGTTCATTATCGCCGCCTTCGGCGCCGCGATCATCGCGGTGGGCATCCTCGCCTTCATCGTGCAGGTCGGCGTCTCGATCCTCAATCGGGAGAAGTTGCGCGATACGACCGGCGATCCGTGGAACGGCCGCACCCTCGAATGGTCGACCTCCTCGCCGCCGCCCGCCTACAATTTCGCCTTCACCCCCGTGGTGCATGAGCGCGATGCCTGGTGGGACATGAAGCAGCGCGGCTATGTGCGCCCGCTGGGCGGCTTCAAGCCGATCCACATGCCGTCCAATACGGGCTCCGGCGTGATCCTCGCCGGCTGCGCCACGGTCCTCGGCATCGCCATGATCTGGTATATGTGGTGGCTGGCGGTGATCAGCTTCGTGGCGCTGATCGGCTACGCGATCTATCACACCTTCAACTACAGGCGCGATTACGACATCCCGGCCGATGCTGTCGTCGCCACGGAGGACGCGCGGACGCGCCTCCTCGCCGGGGAGGCCTGATATGGCGCGCAGGACGACGAAGAAGGTGGCGGTGGCCGCCGTCGAAGCTGCGCCGGCGCCGGCCGCGCCGGTTTTCTACCTGGTCGACGAGCACGAGCATGCCGAAGGCGGCTCGACCATGCTCGGCTTCTGGATCTACCTGATGAGCGACTGCCTCATCTTCGCGATGCTGTTCGCGACCTATGGCGTACTCGGGGGCAGCTATGCCGCCGGGCCCGGGCCCAAGGATCTGTTCGAGCTGCCGCTCGTCGCCGTCAACACCTCGGCGCTGCTGCTCTCCTCGATCACCTACGGCTTTGCGGTCCTGGCGATGCAGCAGAACCAGGTGCGCCGGACCCAGATCTGGCTGGTGGTCACGGCGTTCTTCGGCCTCTGCTTCCTCGGCATCGAACTGTCCGAATTCGCCCACATGATCGGCGAGGGGGCAGGGCCGCAGCGCAGCGCCTTCCTGTCGTCCTTCTTCACCCTGGTCGGAACGCACGGCCTGCACGTCACGTTCGGCCTCATCTGGCTCGTGGTGCTGCTGGTGCAGGTGGGCCGTTTCGGGCTGATTCAGGCCAATAAGCGGCGCCTGATGTGCCTGTCCATGTTCTGGCACTTCCTCGACGTCATCTGGATCGGCGTCTTCACCTTCGTCTATCTCATGGGAATGCTGCGATGAGCGAGCACACGCACCCCCAGGCCCAGGCGCCGACCGTTTTCCACGAGGCGGTCCACCAGCCCCATGAGGAAGGGCCCCACGCCACCCTGCGCGGCTATCTGATCGGCTTCGTGCTGTCGGTGATCCTGACGGCGCTGCCCTTCTACTACGTGATGAGCGGCTCGCTGCACGACAATCTCGTCACCGCGCTGGTCATCATGGGCCTCGCCGGCGTGCAGATCATCGTGCACATGGTGTTCTTCCTGCATATGAGCCCCAAGGCGGAAGGCGGCTGGTCGCTGATGGCCCTGGCCTTCACGCTCATCATCCTGGGTATCGCGCTCGCGGGCTCGCTCTGGGTGATGTATCACATGAATGCCAACATGATGCCGATGTCGATGGAAGACGCTCGGCAGCTGCCGTGACCGACCCGGCCGAACCGAGGGCGCCGCGCTCCGTCCGGGCGCTCGCCCTGTTCGGCCTGCTGGCGCTTGTCGGCGTCGCGCTGCTGGTCGCCCTCGGCGTATGGCAGCTCGACCGGCTCGGCTGGAAGCTCAAGCTGATCGCCGAGGTCGATAGCCGCGTCCACGCGGCTGCCGTGCCGGCGCCGGGACCTGCGGCCTGGCCCGGCATCACCCAGGACGGCGACGAATATCGGCACGTCACCGCCACCGGCCACTTCCTCAACAATGACGAGGCGCTGGTTCAGGCGGTGACCGACAAGGGGGCGGGCTATTGGGTCGTCACTCCGCTCGCGACCGATGCCGGCTTCACCGTGCTGGTCAATCGCGGCTTCGTGCCGTCGGACCGGCGCGACCCGGCCACCCGGCAGGCCGGCCAGATTGCCGGCGAAACCCGCGTGACCGGCCTGCTGCGCATCACCGAGCCGGGCGGCGGGTTCCTGCGCGCCAACGACCCCAAGACCGATCACTGGTATTCGCGCGATGTCGCCGCCATCGCCGCGGCGCGCGGCCTTTCCGGCGTCGCGCCTTACTTCATCGATGCCGATGACACGCCCAATCCCGGCGGCCTGCCGATCGGGGGGCTCACGGTCATCGACTTCCCCAACAACCATCTCGTTTATGCCCTGACCTGGTTCGCCCTGGCGCTTATGCTGGCGGGCATGGCTGCCTATATCCTGTTCGGCGAATGGAAACGCCGCCGGCAGGCTGCCGGAAAACTCGGGTTCGAAGGCTCACCGACGCGCTGAGCCTCGGAGGCGCAATGAGCATTTCGACCGATATCGCCAATGACGGACTGGTGGAGACATTCGCCGCCACCCCGGGGCGCAACGCCTCCGTGGAGGCCGGCGACGCGTCCGGCCGGCAGAATCTCAATCTTCTGATCCAGCTGCGCTGGCTGGCCGTCACGGGGCAGATCGCGACCATACTCTTCACGCAGTTCGCGCTCGGAATCGGCCTGCCGCTCGAGGCCATGACGATCGTGCTCGCCACGACAGTGGCGGTGAACCTCCTCAGCATGCTGTGGTTGCGTCAGGCGAGCGCGGTGGGCGCGCGGGTTATCTTCCTGTCGCTGCTGTTCGACCTGCTCGCGCTCACCGCCCAGCTCTATTTTTCGGGTGGGGCGACCAATCCGTTCGTCTTCCTCTATATCGTCCAGGTGACGCTCTCCGCCGTGCTGCTGCGCACGCTGCCGGCCTGCACGGTCGCCGTGCTGGCGGCGCTCTGCCTCGCGCTGCTGTCGGTCTTCAACCGCCCGCTCGCGCTGCCCAGCGATGCCGGGCGCGACCTGTTCACCCTCCACATCATCGGCACCTTCGTCTGCTTCGTGCTCGACGGCGCGCTGCTCGTGGCCTTCGTCACGCGCATCAACCGCAACATGCGGGCCCGGGACATTCACCTCGCCGATCTGCGCCAGCACGCCGCCGAAGAAGACCACATCGTCCGCATGGGGCTCCTGGCGTCCGGTGCGGCCCACGAGCTCGGCACGCCGCTTTCCTCGCTCTCGGTCATCCTTGGCGACTGGCGGCACATGCCGGCGCTCGCCAGCGACCCGGCCGTGCTCGAGGAGATCGAGGAGATGCAGATGGCGGTCGACCGCTGCAAGGCGATCCTCACCGGCATCCTGCTGTCGGCGGGCGAGGCGCGCGGCGATGCCCCGGCGGTCACCACGGTCAACGCCTTCCTCGATAGTCTCGTCGCCGATTGGCGCGATCACCGGCCGGGCGCGCCCCTGCGCTACGAGAACCTCATCGAGGACGACGTGCCGATCGTGTCGGATACCGCCCTGAAGCAGGTGATCTTCAACGTGCTCGACAACGCCGCCGAGGCCTCGCCGACCTGGAGCAGCATGACGGTGGAGCGCACCGCCGAAACGCTCGTGCTGCGCGTCGCGGATGCCGGCCCCGGCTTTTCCGACGAAATGCTCGCCCAGTTCGGCAAGCCCTATTCCTCGAGCAAGGGCAGGCCCGGTGGCGGGCTCGGCCTATTCCTCGTCGTCAATGTCGTGCGCAAGCTCGGCGGCACGGTTTCGGCGCGCAACCGCGCGAGCCGCGGGGCGCTGGTGACGATTTCCCTGCCGCTCGAGACGCTCATGACGAGGCAATCCAGATGAACGAAGACCGCCGGCTGTTGATCGTCGAGGATGACGAGAGTTTCGCCCGAACCCTCAAGCGCTCCTTCGAACGGCGCGGCTATCAGGTGCTGCTGGCGCCCAATATCGAGGCGATGGAGGAGGCCTTGGCGGCCCAGCCGCCGCGCTATGCGGTCGTGGACCTCAAGCTCGCCGGCGCCTCGGGCCTCGTCGCGGTCGAGCGGCTGCACGCCCGCGATCCCGAAACGCTGATCGTGGTGCTGACGGGCTTCGCCAGCATCGCCACCGCCGTGGAGGCGATCAAGCTCGGCGCCTGCCATTACCTCGCCAAGCCGGCCAATACCGACGACATCGAGCAGGCCTTTACCCGCGCGGCGGGCGATCCCAATGTCGCGCTGACCGAGCGGCCCAGCACCATCAAGACGCTCGAATGGGAGCGCATCCATGAGGTGCTGGCCGATACCGGCTTCAATATCTCCGAGACGGCCCGGCGCCTCGGCATGCACCGGCGCACGCTCGCCCGCAAGCTCGAAAAGCGCCAGGTGAAATAGGCGCCCCGCTACCCCGCCGGCGGCTTTACGGCCATCACAACCATGCGACGCCACCCCGGCGGCTCATTGTCGCCACGGAGCCAGACTAGCGCAGGTTAATGCGGCGCTGCGGCGCCCCGCTATCCTCGATCAACGTCAGGAGGGTTTCATGTTTGCCGAAAGCTCTGAGCGCGAACGGCTGTCGCACGCCCTTCAACTGGCCATGCATGAGGCGAGGCAGGAGCGCGTCGCCGTTCCCGTCCGCGAGATCGCCCGGCGGCTGATTGCCGAGACCGGAAGCGATCCGGCCCTCTATCCGGACGTACTCGATGCCCTCTGTGCGCTCTGCGTACGCAGCGGGCTGACCATCGAATTCACGCGGCCGCTGCCGGGCGAGCAACTCTAGGGCATTTCGCGTTCGGGCTGAGTCAGAACGTGAGCTCCAAGCACTTGAGTTGTCGCGTTTTCGTGGTTCGACAGGCTCACCATGAGGCCGGAAAAGTGGAACCACTTTTCCTGAAAACGCTCTAGCGCTCGGTGAACGGCGGCAGTTCCGCCAGCGCTGCGACCAGCGCCTCGGTGTCGAAGGGTTTCTCCCAGCGCGGTACCGTCCGGTAGTCGGGCGGTACGGTCTGGGCATCGTAGCCGGTTGCGAAAAGGAAGGGCACGCCCCGCGCGCTCAGCGCCGCGGCGATGGCGAAGCTGCTTTCGCCGTTGAGGTTGATGTCGAGAATTGCAAGGTCGACCGGGCCCCCCAGCAGCTCGAGCGCCCGCTGCAGGCTGGCCGTCGGCCCGACGATCGTGGCGCCCAGCGCCCTGACTGCCGTCGAGAGTTCCTCGGCAATGAAATATTCGTCCTCCACGATCAGGACCCGCCGTCCCGAAAGCGTTGCCAGCATTATGGTTGCCCCCCGTCCTCATTCGGATGAACCGGCACCCGCGGGACGACATTAACATATGTTAGCGCGGCAGCCGGGCGATGTGCGCAGGCTTCCGCGGGAGATGGCCGTGACCGCAGCGCTGCTACAGAAGATGGAAAAGTTCACGCGGCTCTCCAGCGAGGACAGGGCCGCGCTGGCGGGCGCCTCGTCCCGGCAGCTCCGGCGCTTCGCCATTCACGAGGACATTCTGCGCGAGGGAGAGAGGCCGCAATCGGTGGCCGTGCTGCACGAAGGATGGGCCTGCCGCTACAAGACGCTCGAGGACGGGCGCCGGCAGATCATCGGCCTGTTCCTGCCCGGCGACATCTGCGACCTCAATATTTTCGTGCTGCGCGAGATGGACCATTCCATCGCGGCCGTCACTTCGGTCACCGTCGGTGAAATCAGCCGTCGCGCCTTCGAGCAGCTGATGGCGACCAGCCAGCGCATCGCCCAGGCGCTGTGGTGGGACTTCCTGGTCGCCGCCGCGGTGCAGCGCGAATGGACCGTCAGCCTCGGCCAGCGCGATGCCTTCGAGCGGGTGGCGCACCTGTTCTGCGAACTCTTCCTGCGGCTCGAATGTGCCGGGCTGACGGATGGCTGGAGCTGCGATTTTCCGCTGACCCAGACTGAGCTGGGCGAGGCCACGGGGCTCTCTGCCGTGCACGTCAACCGCACGCTGCAGGAATTGCGTTCCGCCGAGCTCATCGTGCTTAAGGACCGCATCCTCACCATACTCGACTTCGAGGCGTTGCAGCGGGCGGCGCTGTTCAGCCCGGCCTATCTGCACCTCGACCGCGAAGGGCGGCATCTGGACGCCAACGAGGCGTAGCACCATGGACGCCAGGCTCAGCAATCCCGCCGCATGGCCGTTCGGCAATGGCGAAATGGCCGGCCTCATCCGCGGCTTTGACTGGGGCTCGACGGCCCTCGGGCCCGCCTCGGGTTGGCCGGGGGCCCTGCGCTCGGCCGTCGGCATGATGCTCGATCTCGGCTTTCCGAGTTATGTCTGGTGGGGCCCCGATTTCGTCCAGCTCTACAACGACGCGGCCATCGCCATAAACCGCGCCAAGCACCCGAGCATGCTGGGCCGGCCCGGCGCCATCGCATGGTCCGACATCTGGAGCACGGTCGGCGCCTTCGCCCACGATGTGATGAGCCAGGGCAGGGCGGTGCTCGGTGAGGACCTGCCGCTGACCGTCGAGCGCGGCGGTCCGCCTGCGCCGGCCTGGTTCGCCTTTTCCTACAATCCGCTGCGCGACGAGGTGGGGCGGGTCGCCGGCATCTTCATTACCGCCATAGAGACGACGGCGCGCGTACTGGCCGAGCGGCAGACGGCCGACGCCGCCGCCCGGCTGCGCTATACCGAGGATCGCTACCGCACCATCTTCACCTCGAGCGGGGAGGCGATCGCCCTGTGCGAGGTGATCCGCGACGCCTCCGGGCGGACGGTCGACTACCGCATTATCGAGGCCAATCCGTCCTTCGACCGGATGGGCGCGTACTTTGCCGCGGCGGGTGCGGGGCGCACCATATCGAGCCTGGCCGGCGTGGTGGACGCCGAAATGCTCGAGGCCGTCCGGCAGGCCTTTGACGAAGGGGCGGTGCGGCTCGATCGGACGCTTCCCGATCCGGAACGCTGGTACGAGACGCAGATCGTGCCGGCGCCCGATAACGCCGAACAGCGCTTCATCATCGTCTCCTCGGAGACGACGGCGCGCCGCCGCGCCGAACTCGCCCTGCGGCGCAGCCAGGAACGGCAGGCTTTCCTTCTGGCGCTGAGCGACGCGATGCGCCTGCTGGCCGACCCGGTGGAGATCCAGTCGGTCGCGGCGCGCATGCTGGGTGAACATCTCGGCGCCAGCCGCGTCGCCTATGGCGACATTATAGGGGACGAGCTGAGCATCGAGGCCGACTATGCCAATGGCGTGGACTCCCTCGCCGGCAGCCACCCGCTGAGGGATTTCGGGCAGGCGGAGGTAGCCCTGTGGCGCAGCGGCCATGCCGTCGCGCTGGCGGCTGTGGCCCGGGCACCGGAACTCTCCGCATCGGAACGCCGTGCCTATTCCCGGATGGGCATCGCCGCTTGCATCGTCGCCCCGCTGCTGCGCGACGGGCGGCTCGTCGGCGCCTTGAGCGTGCATACCGCCGAGCCGCGGGCATGGACCAGCGACGAGGTCATTCTCGTCGAGGACATGGCGGAGCGCATCTGGTTGGCCCTGCAGCGGGTGCGGGCGGAGCAGGCGCTGCAGGAGAGCGAGGAACGGCTTCGCATCGCGCTGGAGGCCGGCCGCATGGGCACCTGGCGCTACGACATGCGCACCGGCAAGCAGCAATGGAGCCGGCGCCAGTTCGAGATCTTCGGCCTGGAGCCGGCCGCCGAGCCGCCGAGCCGCGCCCTGTTCCTTTCCCGGGTCGTGCCCGAGGACCTGCCGCGCGTCGAATTCACCAGCGACGATGTGCGGCCGGAAGGCACCTTCCTCGATACGGAGTTCCGCATCGTCTGGCCGGACGGCACGCGCCGCCACCTCATCGCCCATGCGCTCGCGCGCTTCGACGAGAGCGGACGCCCCTGCGAAATCATCGGCATCAACCAGGACGTCACCGAGCAGAAAAATGCCGAACAGGCCCTGCGCGACAGCGAGGCGCTGCTGCGCGGCTTCGCCGAAGCTTCGTCGGACGTGCTGTGGGTCCGCAGCGCCGGTGACATGCAATGGCAGTTTCTCAGTCCGGCTTTCGAGACCGTCTATGGGCTGACGCGCGAGCAGGTCGAGGGCGGCGATAATCTGCGGTCCTGGATCGATCTGGTCGTGCCCGAGGATCGGGCGGCGGCCCGGGACGGCCTCGAGAAGGCCCGCGCGGGCGAGAACTCGACCTTCGAGTACCGCATCCGGCATGGTGACGGGGACATCCGCTGGATGCGCAGCACCACCTTTCCCATGCGCAATGCGGAAGGAAAGGTGGAAAGCATCGGCGGCATCGGCCATGACCTGACCGAGCTGAAGCGGGCCGAGGAGCACCAGCGCCTGCTCGCTGCCGAACTGCAGCATCGCGTGCGCAACACCCTCGCCGTCATCCGCGCCATCGCCCGCCGCACGGCCTGCAGCGCCACGAGCGTCGACGACTATGCAAGCCACCTCGAAGGCCGCATCGACGCCTTTGCGCGTGTGCAGGCCGCGGTCACCCGCGACCCGATCGGCCGGGTCGAGCTCGCAACGCTGGTGGCCGAGGAATTGCGGGCCTACCGCGCCAAGGAAGGGGATTCGCTGGTCGTGCGGGGACCCTCGGTGCGCCTCAGGCCCAAGCCGGCGGAGACGGTGGCCCTCGCCATCCACGAACTCGCGACCAACGCGGTCAAATACGGCGCCCTGTCGGCCCCTTCAGGTCGCCTGGAGATCGAGTGGCACCTACTGGAGGGAAGCGTGCCCAGCCTCGTGCTCGACTGGCGCGAAACGGGCGTGCCCGATATGCCCGCGCGGCCGGTCCGACGCGGCTTCGGCACCGAAGTGCTGCTGCAGATGCTGGCGTACGAACTGGGCGCCATGACGACGCTGGATTTCTTGCCGACGGGCATCGCCTGTCACATCGTGGTGCCGTTCGACGGCGCGATGCTCGAGTAGGGACTAATTAAGCCTCATCGAGCGGCGCAAGGGTCTGCAGCGTCGCCTCGAGGCTGCGCGAGACGCTGTCGAGCGCCATGCGCGTGTCGCGGATGCGGCCGGAATTGGCAACCGCCGGCGGCAGGTCCCGGGTGCGCGCCCGAAGTTCGGCCTCGTGTTCCTTCACCAGGGCCGAAAGGACCAGCGTCTCGCGGCGGAGCGCCTCGGTCGGCCGCCCGGTCAGCCGCGCCTTGCGGCCAAGCGCCATGAGCCGGATCGTCGCCGTCTGCCACTGACCGATCTGGCGATTTATAGGCTGCACCACGGCCAGCGCCTGGCGTGAAACTCTAACCTCCGGCCGCATGGCACGCCGGCGCTTGCTTTCGTCAAACACGACGAAATCTCCGCATCTGTATCCCAGTGAATGAAGGGTGCGCCCATAGCCGCGCAGCAGCATTAACCTTTGTTAGCCGGAGGCCGAAAGCGCGCCCGACCCGTCGCGGGCGTCCGAAATCAAGCGCCGACAGCGGCTTGTGATGAGAAAACTGGCGAATATTGTCGAATATGGCCGTTCCCGGTCGACAATTGGCGGGCCATTGAGGCCCGACGCCGCCGAGCGGACATTCTCGCGGGCGGCGCCTTTGTGCAGCAATCGACAACGCGACAGGAGAATTGATCATGACGTCGGATGCCCCCCTCACGCCGGCCGTCGAACTAGCGGCCCACAATGGTGCCCGGATGCCCAATGAGAGCCCCGAATATCGGCGCGCGCGCAATGCGCTGCTGGCCGAGGAAATCGAACTGCGCCGCCATATCGAGCGGGTGGCCGCGCTCCGTCGCCAATTGCCGCCCGGCGGCGAAGTGCGGCGCGACTATCGGTTTATCGGCGAGCACGGTCCGGTGACGCTCGCCGAACTGTTCGGCGACAAGGACACGCTCGTGATCTACAGCTACATGTTCGGGCCGCAGCGCGCGGCGCCATGCCCGATGTGCACGTCGCTGATCTCGTCCTGGGATGGCAAGGTGCCCGACATCGAGCAGCGCATCGGCCTTGCAATCGTCGCCCGCTCTCCCATCGAGCGGCTCCTTGAGTTCAAGAAGGCGCGCGGCTGGACGCAGCTCAAACTCTATTCGGACAGCGAGGGCGACTATACGCGCGACTATATCAGCGCCGAGGACGGGGACGTGCCCGGCCACACCGTGTTCACGCGGCGCGACGGCACGATCCGCCACTTCTGGAGCGAGGAGATGGGCGGGGAGACCGCCGATCCGGGCCAGGATTCGCGTGCCGCCCCCGACCCCGATCCGCTCTGGCGTCTGCTCGACACGACCCCGGAGGGGCGGGGCAACTTCTATCCGAAGCTGTCCTATGTCTGAGCGGGCCGAAAGGCCTCGATGACCGCCGGATCGGTTTCGATGCGGCCGGCGCCGATCAGGTCCAGGCAATAGGGCACGGCGGGGAAGACCGCGTCGAGGCAGACCTTTATCGCGGCCGGCTTGCCGGGGAGGGTGATGATCAGCGACTTGCCGCGGATGCCGGCCCCTTGCCGCGACAGGATGGCGGTCGGTACCGTCTCGAGGCTCACCCGCCGCATCAGCTCGCCGAAGCCGGGCAATTCCTTTTCGATTACCGAAGCGACGGCCTCGGGCGTCTGGTCGCGCGGGGCAGGGCCCGTGCCTCCTGTCACCAGCACCAGCCCGGCGCCGTCATGGTCGCAGAACTGCCGCAGCGCGGCCGCGACCGATTCAGCGCCGTCCGGCACGATGCGCGGCAGCGGCGTCCAGGCGCTGGTCAGCACGCCCTCGAGATAGGCCCTGATCGCCGGCCCGCTCAAATCCTCGTATTCGCCCCGGCTCGCCCGGTCGGAAACGGTGAGGATGCCGATCTTCACTCTCTGCCTCGCTTAAAAAAAATAGGGGCGCGGCCCAAGGTCGCGCCCTGTGTTTAGTGACAGCGCCTCGATCAGCGCATCTTGAGCAGGACCACGTGGTCGCTCGTCGGGTCGGTCGAGTCGCGCAGCGTCTTGACCTGCGCCGCCGTGACCGGCGGTGCATTATTGCCCCAGCTCGAGCGGATGAACGTGGCGAGGTCCGCGATCTGCTGGTCCTTGAGCAGCACGCGGAACGGCGTCATGCGGTAGGAGTCCGGCACGCCATCGGCGACGATACGGCCGCCGCCATTGAGCAGCACATTGATGACCGAACTCGGATCGGGATCGAGCACGGTGCCGCTGCCGGCCAGCGGCGGCAAATCGACGCCGCGGCCCTTGCCGTCGAGGCCGTGGCAGGACTGGCAGTTCTTCAGGTAGAGGCCGGCGCCGGGCGTGTCGAGCTTGTCGCTGGTGAGCTCGGCGACGGTCGAGTCGTCGTACTTCCAGTCGGGCGTATTCGTCGGGTTGCCCGGCAGCGATTTGAGGTAATGCGCGATCGCCTTCAGATCGTCGCCCGTCATATAGGTCGTGGAGTTGTTGAAGGCGTCGAGCATCGAGCCGAACACGGTCGAATACTGATTGTGGCCGGTCTTGAGGAAGCTGACGATGTCGTCTTCCGACCAGCGGCCGAGGCCGAGATTGTTCTCGCCCCTCAAGCTCGGCGCGCGCCAGGTGTCGAGCAGCGCGCCGCCGAGATAGGCGTTGCTGCTCTGGTCGAGCGCCACTTCGTTGAAGACGGCCCCGCGCTCGGTGTGGCAGGCGCCGCAATGGCCCAGGCTCTGCACGAGGTAGGCCCCGCGGTTCCACTGCGCATCCTTGGACGGGTCGGGCTTATAGACGCCGTCCCTGGCGAACAGGACGTTCCAGAACGCGAGCGGCCAGCGCTGGTTGTAGGGCGACGGGATGTCGGTCGGCTTGTTCTGCTGGTTGACCGGCTGCACCGTGTGCATGAAGTAGTCGTACAGCTTCTTCACGTCGTCGTCGGTGAGCTTGGCATAGGAAGGGTAGGGCATCGCCGGATAAAGCCGGTGCCCGTCCTTGGCGATGCCATGGCGGACCGCGAGATCGAAATCGGCCAGCGTGTAATTGCCGATGCCGGTGTCCTTGTCCGGCGTGATGTTGGTCGAATAGATCGGCCCCAGCGGCGAGCCCATGGCGAGGCCGCCGGCGAAGGGCTTGCCGTTCGGCGTCGAGTGGCAGGCGACGCAGTCGGCCAGTTGCGCCACGTAAAGCGCGTCATGCGGATCGGCCGGCGTCGTATCGGCGACCGCGGCGAGCGGGCTTTGCGGCTTGGTGTTGACGAAGACGAAGGCGGCAACGCCGACGACGACGACCACGACGAGAATGCCGATAACCCAGTTGCGAAGCGTTTTCATTGTTGATCCGGGTGCGGGGAGATTTGCCGGCGGCTCCCCCCGAGCCGCCGGCCGTCCTTAAGCCTTAGCTCCAGGTCAGGTCCTGTGTCCGGAACGGCGTCTGCCGGATGCGCTTGCCGATGGCCGCGAAGATGGCGTTGCCGACCGCCGGCCCGATGACGCCCGCCGGCGGCTCGCCCACTTCGTTGTAGCGGGCATTGCCGGTGAGGCCGCCGAAATGGACATTCACATTGGCCGGCGTGTCGGCCATGCGGATGATCGGGTACTGGTCGAAATTGCCTTCCACGATCTGGCCGTTATTGATGTTGAGGCCTTCGTTCAGGCTCATATTGAGCCCGAACAGCGTGCCGCCCTCCATCTCGGCCCGCACGGCGTCCTCGTTGAACACCTTGCCGGTGTCGAAGGCGACATCGAGCTGCAGGATTTTGAGGTCGCCCGCCTTGGTCACTTCGACCTTGGCGACCGTCGCCACGGTCGTGCCCTCATCCGGCTTGCCGCCCATGCCCCAGTTCGCCACGGCCACGCCGCGGCCCTGGCCCTTGGGCAGGGTGTCCTTGCCCCAGCCCGACTTGTCGCGCACTTCGGTCAGGGTCTTGACCCAGCCCTTGTCGGCCCATTTCGAGTAGAGCTTGATCCGGTAGTCCATCGGGTCCATGCCGGCGGCATGGGCGAGCTCGTCCACGAACGTCTCCACGAAGAAGGCATTCGAATTGTAGCCCGGCCCGCGATAGGGGCCCTGCAGGATGTGGAACGGCACGATCTGCGAGGTGACCTGCGCGTTGGGGGTGACCAGCGTGAACGCCGTGTCCGCCATGCCCGTCGCATAGAAGCCCGGCCCGCCCGACATGCGGCCCTCGACCACCGTCGGCATGCCGTCCGCGCCCAGGCCCGCCTTGAGATAGCCGGCCATCAGCGGCCGGTAGCGGCCCTGCCGGGTGGCTTCCTCGCGCGACCAGATCACATGGACCGGCCGGCCGGGGAACTGCTTGGCGATGGCCACCACCATGCGGGAATCGTCGCCGAACACGCGGCGGCCGAAGCTGCCGCCCACATAGGGCTGGTGCACATAGACGTTCTTCGGATCGACGCCGGCTTCGTCGGCGGCGACATAGAAGGCTTCCTGCGTGTGCGCGGAAGGATGCCAGAGGTCGACGCGGTCCTTGGTGACAAGGGCCGTACCGTTGAGCGGCTCCATCGGTGCCTGCTCGCAGAACGGCGTCAGATAGGTGCCCTCGACCACCTTGGTCGCGGCCTTCCAGGCGGCGTCGTCCACCGTGCCCTGGCTCAGCTCGACCTTTTCGCCGGGCTTGGACACGGCGTCGAAGGCGGCCTGGTTCATCTTGGCCGTCGAGGTCCATTGCGCGCCCGGGCCATCGTCCCAGACCACCGGCAGCGCATCGAGCGCCGTGCGAGCCTGCCAATAGTGCTCGGCAATGACCGCAACCGCTTCCTGCGCCGGATTGACGCCGAACGGGAAGGGGGGCTTGAGGTCGGTCGGCTCATTGGCCTTCGGCTTCACCGCGACCACCTTCAATACGCCCGGCATGTTCTTGATGGCGTCCGCGTCATAGCTGACGAGCTTGCCGCCATGGACCGGCGATTGCCGCAGCGCCGCATAGACCATGTCCGGCAGGCGCACATCCATGCCGTAAATGGCCGAGCCATTGACGATCTTGGGAATCTGCACCTTGCCCGGGCTCTGCTTGGTGAGCCAGGTCCATTCCGACGGGTCCTTGAGCTTGGGGTCGCCGTCGAGCTTCACCTGCGCGGCCGCCGCGATCATCTCGCCGAAGCGCGCCGACTTGCCGGAGGCCTGGTGGCTCAGCGTCGAGTCCTTGGCGACGATCTCATTGGCCGGTACGCCCCAGGCCTGCGCCGCCGCCGCCTTGAGCTGCTCGCGGGCCGTGGCCGCGGCGAGCATATAGGTCGAGGCACGGTCGGGATTGGTCGAGCGGCCCGAGAAATAGGCCAGCAGGCTGCCCGGCTTCGAATAGACGCCGCCATTCTTGTAGTCGGCATTGGGGTCGGCATATTCGGGAATGAGGTTTTCCCATTTGCTGCCGAGCTCTTCCATGACGAAGGAGCAGGCCTGCGTCAGCGTGCCGTTGCCGATATCGACGGCCGCGACGCGCACGATGACCGTGTCGTCGGGATTGATCGTCAGCCAGGGGGTGAATTCGGCCGCCCCATTGGCCGGCGCGACATCCTTGTCCCAGACCTGCGCCTCGGAATTCGCCAATGCGAGCCGCGGGCCGACGACCATGGCGCCGCCCGCGGCGAGCGCCGAAACGATGAATTGGCGGCGATTGCCTTTGAGCATCTCGTTCATTGCGTCCTCCCTCACGCCTGCATCATCTCGGCGGCCTTGTGGATGGCCGCCCGGACGCGGGTATAGGTGCCGCACCGGCAGATATTGGAGATGTACTGGTCGATATCGGCGTCGGTCGGGTTCGGAATTTCCTTGAGCAGCGCGGCGGCCGCCATCAGCATGCCCGACTGGCAATAGCCGCATTGCGGCACGTTCGCCTCGATCCAGACCTTCTGCAGCGGATGGCTCGAATCGGGGGAGAGCCCCTCGATCGTGGTGATGTTGGCGCCATGGGCGGCCTCGAGCGGCAACTGGCAGGAGCGCGTGGGCTGCCCGTCGAGATGGATCGTGCAGGCACCGCACTGGGCGATGCCGCAGCCGAACTTCGTGCCGGTCATGCCCAGATAGTCGCGCAGCACCCAGAGCATGGGGGTCGACGGGTCGGCGTCGATCTCCACAGGTTTTCCGTTGATGGTGAGAGATACGGACATTTAGAAATTTCCTCCAAGCGAGGGAGAGGTGCGAGCGCTTGCGTTTCGCCCCCAATCCTGCCTGCAGGATAGAACCGTTAGCTTGTTAAGCAATCGAGAAATGCAGCCAATGCAATGGTCACATGAAATTTTCTTGCATTGCCTTTGGCGGGGGGTAGGTTTGACCCGGAATAGGTGCGGGGCCGGGAGGAAGCATGGCTTGGCGGTTTTCTGACGTGCAGCGGCGCCGGCTTCCCGGTCCGCTGCCGGTAGTGTTTGCACTTTCCCTCCTTGCCGCCTCAGCCGGCACCTCTTTCGCGCAGCAGCTGGATGGAGAAGCGCTCGCCGATGCCTGCACCAGCTGCCACGGCGTCGCCGGTCACAGCACCGGCTCGGTGCCCTCGCTCGTCGGCAAGGACAAGGCGGCGCTGCTCGCCGCGCTGACCGGCTTCAAGGCCGGCAAGGGCGATCCCACGATCATGAACCGCATCGTTCGCGGCTATAGCGACGCCGAGCTCGAGGCGCTGGCCGGTTATTTCAGCTCGCTGGGAGGCAAGTGATGGCCGTCAACCGCAGGACCTTCCTTGCCGGCGCCACCGCGGGCGCGTTGCTCCCGCTGGCCATGCCGGCACTTGCCGCCGGCACCAGTGCCCGGGTGGTGATCGTCGGCGGCGGGTTCGGCGGCGCCTCGCTTGCCCGCTATCTGCGCCGGCACGATCCGAATCTCTCGATTACGCTGATCGAGAAGGACACCAGATTCGTCACCTGTCCGTTCAGCAATCTCGTCATCGGCGGGCTGCTCAAGATCGACGACGTGACCTTCACCTATGACAAGGTGAAGGCGGCCGGCATCGACGTGGTGGAAGACCTCGCCGCCCAGATCGATCACGACAAGAAGACCGTCTCCACCAAGGGCGGCCAGACCTTCCCTTACGACTATCTGGTCCTGTCGCCCGGCATCCAGTTCGACTGGACCGCCATCGAGGGCTATGACGAGGCCGCCGCGCAGAAGATGCCGCATGCCTGGCTCGCCGGGGCACAGACGACGCTGCTACGGTCCCAGCTCGAGGCCATGGAGGACGGCGGGCTCGTGGTGATCGCGCCGCCAGCCATGCCTTATCGCTGCCCGCCCGGACCCTATGAGCGCGCCTCGCTGATCGCCTGGTACCTCAAGAACAACAAGCCCAAATCCAAGATCAAAATCCTCGATGCGAGCGACGGCTTCATCAAGCAGGACCTGTTCATGGAGGCCTGGGGCAAGCTCTATCCGGGCATGATCGACTGGGTCTCGGCGTCCAATTCCGGCAAGGTCTCCAAGGTCGATCCGTCAACCATGACCGTTTCGACGGATTTCGACGACTACAAGGCCGCCATCGCCAATATCATCCCGCCCCAGAAGGCGGGCCAGATCGCCATCGACGCGGGGCTCGACGAAGGCACCGGCTGGTGTGCCGTCAATCCCATCACCTTCGAATCGACGGTGCGGAAGGGCATCTATGTGGTCGGCGATGCGAGCCTTGCCGGCGAAATGCCGAAATCCGGCTTTGCCGCCAACAACCAGGCCAAGGCCTGCGCCCGCGCCATCCTCGCCGACATTGCCGGCAGGCAGCCGTCGCCGAGCAAGCTGATCAATGTCTGCTATTCGACGGTCGAGCCGGACTACGCCTTCGAGATCGTCGACGATTTCACCCAGACCAGCGACAATATCGGCCTGACCTATCCGGACGACCGCGAGAGCCCGCTCAAGCAGTCGGACGCCTTCCACAAGCGCGAGGCCGACAACGCCAAGTCATGGTACGCCAACATCACCGCGGAAATGTTCGGCTGATCGCGCTCGCGGCGGGGCTCGCGCTGCTGGCGGGCCATGCGGCCGCCGCTGGCCCGCCCGGCCTCGACAAGCCGCTGACCGGCAAGCCGGGCGATCCGGCCAATGGCCTGAAGCTGGTGCTCGACGCGAACAAGGGCGACTGCACGGCCTGCCACAGCTTTCCCGTGCCGGGCATGCCGCCCGATGCCTTCGGCGACCTCGCGCCGCCGCTCGCGGGCGTCGGCAAGCTGCTGAGCGTAGCGCAGCTGCGGCAGCGCATCGTCGACCCGCAGGTGGTGACGCCCGGCACGATCATGCCGTCCTATTTTTCCACCTCGGGCCTCTACCGGGTCGATCCGAAATACGCCGGCAAGACGATTTTGAGCGCACAGGAGGTCGAAGACGTTGTCTCCTATCTGGCGACGCTTAAATAACAAACGGCGGCCGCAGCCCCGGCCGTCATGGAGCATAGGCAGCCATGGCTGATCTCATTCTGTCGCGCCGCGACGCTCTTGCCGGCCTGGGCGCGACCATGCTGCTGCTGACGGCCGTTCCGCTGCCCGGCTTCGCCGCCGACGCCGACACGGCCGAGGCGATCAAGCAGCAATTCGGCGACCGCGTCGCGCAGGACGGCAAGGTGACGCTGAAGCTGCCGGCGCTCGCCGAGACCGGCAATTCGGTGCCCATCACCTGTAGCGTCGACAGCCCCATGACGGATGCCGACCGGGTGGTACGGGTCGCGATTTTCGCCAACCGGAACCCGCGGCCGCTGATCGCCAACATGCTTTTCGGCCCCAAGGCGGGGCAGGCGATGTTCAGCACGAATATGCGCCTCTCCGGCACGCAGGACGTCATCGCCATCGCCGAAATGGCGGACAAGTCGCTGTGGAAGACGCAGACCCGCGTGAAGGTCACCGTGGGCGCCTGCGACACTCTGCAGTCGCGCTATTAGGAGCGATCGATGCCCAATACCCGCATCAAGGTGCC
>DASZUI010000129.1:0-18687 GCA_035547675.1 Devosia sp. | reverse complement strand
CTCGTCGCCCAGCGCGGCAACGCCCTGTTCATGCTGAAGATCAACGACAAGGGCCAGTTGCTCTCGACGACGCCCATCCGCCACGGCGATAACGACCGCGACTAAAAAGGCCGGGCCTCGTCCGCCATCGCTTCGAGCGCCACGATCAATTCGTGACGCTCGTCCTCGCCGATCTGGCCGACATGCCGTAGCCACCACCACATGACGACCCGGTGCAGCAGCGTATAGAGCCAAAGCGCGCCCGCCGGATCGGGGTGATCGACCGGCCCGTAGCCGGCAAGGATCGCCTCCCTGGAGCCGGGCGCATCGTGCTCGCAGATGAACAGCGTCTTGGCCAGATCGAACACGGCATCGGCCGACCGCGCATTGCCGAAATCGAGCAGACCCGACAGATGCAGCCGGCCCTCGGCATCGCGGCGCGCCAGCACATTGTTCGGGTGCAGGTCGTCATGGGCGAAGACGGGGCCGCGGCTGTGGCCGAACAGCTCGGCCCGCGCGGCGACGGCGCCCTCGAGCGCGCCGGCCAGCGCCGGCTTCCCGCCATAGTGCCGGAATTGGCCGAAGGCATGCCCGGCGACCTTTCGCATGTAATCGGCATTGCCGATGACCGGCGATGCGATGCCGCCCGCCTCGAAATGCCCGAAGGCCGGCAGGCGGATGCCGTGAAGCCGCCGCAGCAATTGTCCCATCTGGCAATATAGGTCGCCGGCGTCCGGCGCATCGCGAAACGTCGCAACCGGCACCCCCTCGAGGTAATTGGCGAGCGCGAAGGCAAACGGCAGGTCGGCGAGCGTTTCATCTATGGCAAGGTACCGCGTCGTCGGCAGCCCGAGCGGCGCCACCAGCCCCGCCGCATAGGCCTCCCGCCGCGGGAGCTTTTCCGGCCGGTCATAGCTCTTCAGGACCAGCGCGCTGCCATCGGCCAGATCGATGCGGAACACCGGCGCAGAGCCGCCGGCCAGCGTCTCCACGGCGATTGCGCGGCCCAGCCCGAGCCGCCCGACCATCGATCGCACCCGGCCGAAATCGAGTTCCAAAGCCATATCGCCCTCCCGGCGGCGAACCTTAACCCTTTCTTGCCGGCACCGCTAAAACTTGCCCGGCATTTGGAACCCGGCGGCGACCTGCATCGGCTATAGGGGAGGAAGGGCGGCATTGGCCCAGGTCAGTTGGCGTATCCAGCGAGGCGAACCGTGCTCCGGCGAACCCAATCCGTTGCGTTCAATCTCGAGGGCGAAGAGCGGCCCGACGCCGCCCCCGCGGCGACATCGGCCCCCGAAACCGAAGGCCCGGTCGAGCGGCGCATCGGCGCCGAAGGGATCGACGCGCTGCGCGCCCGCCTGCAGCGCGAACTCGCCGCCAATATCGACGTGGGTGATGCCGAGCCTGCCGCCGCCCCCGCCCCGAAGGTCGAGCGCGCTGATCCGCCCCGGCCGGAGCGGCGCCGCATCGAGACCCTGCGCGCCGAAGCGCAGAAATCGATCACCACCGCCCCTGCGCCGCGCCGGCTCAGCCTCCTGTCCGGCCGCCGGCCGGGCGCGCGTCTCGGCCTGTCGCGCCTCCTGCTGCTGCTCGTCGCGCTTATCGCCGGCGGCGCGGCCGCCTGGCTCGCCACCCGCCATGACATCGTCCCGCCGGGCACCCGCCCGGCCGCCGAGACCGCCGCCAAGCCCGCCCCGGAAGTCGTCGCGGAACCGCGCGTGAAAATCCTGGTCGCCAAGCAGGCGATCGCAGTCGGCCAGCGCCTCGCCGACAGTGTCGACTGGGAGGATTGGCCGCAGGGGGCGATGCGCCCCGAATATGTCGCCAACGACAAGGCACCCGACGCCGTGACCGGCATGGCCGGCGCCATCGCGCGCTACGAAATCTTCCCGGGCGAACCGATCCGCACCGATAAGCTCGCCATGCCCGGCCAGGGCTATCTCTCGGCCATCCTGGATTCCGGGCTGCGCGGCGTTTCGGTCGCCGTATCGCCCGAGGCGGCCTCGGGCGGCTTCATCCGCCCCGACGACCATGTCGATGTCGTTCTGACGCGCAATGGCGACAACCACACCGAGACGATCCTCCACAATGTCCGCGTCATGGCCATCAACGCACAGCTCGGCAACAGCAATGCGGGTGACAATGCCGATGGCGGCGACAAGCCGGACGACAAGGGCAACGCCAAGGTCTTCACCGATCGCGCCCTCGCGACCCTCGAACTCGACCCGACCCAGGCCGAGGTGATCATCAACGCGACCGCCGTCGGCAAGCTCTCGCTGGTGCTGCGCGCCCTCACCGACTTCCCCAAGGCCGACCCCGGCATGCGCCCGACGCCCAACGAGCAGATTCGGATGACCAGTCCGTTCTGGGTGAAATAAGGACGAATGCGTAGCCCGTTAAGCGGCTATTGACCGAACCCTGCTATCCCTCCACCATCCCTCGGCACTCTGGAAAAGCGGCACAAATTGAATTCGGGTCGGTACTGGCTTTCGCCGCGGATCGTGCTTGCGGCGCTCCTCTTTTTGTCCGGCCTGCTCGTCGCCTCCGGGTCCGCCGCGGCCCAGGCGGTGAGCTACGACCTGAGCACGACATCGGTGATGCGGATCAACCTGCCCGTCTCGCAGGCGGTGACGGTCAATATCTCGGATGCCGTCGGCAAGATCGTCGCTGCCGACCCCAATATCGCCGACGCCCAGCCCATCACCGAGAAATCGCTCTACCTGGTCGGCAAGTCGATCGGCACCACCACGGTCAACCTGTTCTCCGCCTCCGGCGCGCCGGTTGGCCTCATTGCCGTGGAAGTGGGCGCCGACACCGCCGACATGTCGCGCTCCATCCGATCCGCCGTGCCCAATTCCAGGGTCCGCGTCAGCACCGTCAATGGCCGCGTGCAGCTCTCGGGCACCGTGCCGGACGCTACGGCCATGCAGAAGGTGCTCGACATCGCCGCCCAATATGGCAGCCCGGCCATCATCAACACCATGACCTTCGTGGGCGGCCAGCAGGTCAATCTCGAGGTCCGCATCCTCGAGGCGCAGCGCGACGCCGGCCGGCAGCTCGGCATCGACTGGAGCGGCGGCAACGGCACGTCGATGATCTCGATCAATGGCGGCCCCAGCAATCCCGCCCAGAGCGCCGCCTCCTTCTCGTCCTTCATCACCAGCGTCATTTCCGGCGGCTTCTCCGTCAGCGCCACCATCAATGCGCTCGAGGCCAAGAGCCTGGTGCGCACGCTCGCCGATCCGAATTTGACGACGCTGAGCGGCGTGAGCGCGAGCTTCCTCGCCGGCGGGCAGGTGCCGATCCGCGTGCCCGATTCCAATGGCAACGCCACGCTGACCTACAAGGATTTCGGCGTGCGGCTGGTCTTCACCCCCGTGGTGCTCGACGGCGACCGCATCCAGATTCACCTGACGCCCGAGGTCAGCGGCATAGGCAGCTACACCTCGGCGGGCGACCCGGTCTTCAACACGCGCAATCTCGACGCCACGGTCGAGCTGCGCGACGGCCAGAGCTTCTCGGTCGCCGGCCTTTTGCAGAACGACACCAATCTCAGCCAGAACCAATTGCCCTGGCTGGGCGATGTGCCGGTGCTCGGCTCGCTCTTCAAATCCTCGAGCTACCAGAAGCACGATACCGAGCTGGTGGTGATCGTCACGCCGCGCCTCGTCCAGCCCGGCATTCCCGTGCAGCGGATTTCCACCCCGCTCGACCAGACGCAGCCCGCCAACGATCCTGAATTCTTCGCGCTCGGCCAGATGGAAGTGACGCCCAAAATGCTCAAATCCATCCAGCAGGGCGCCGGCGTCACGGGGCCGCATGGCTACATCATCGATCTCGGCCCGGAGAACGGCAGATGAGCGCCGCGCCCTCGTTTTTCCTGAAGCTGGCCCTTGCGGGGCTGGCCATGGCGGCGCTTGCCGGCTGCACCTATGATTATCTGCAGCGCACCGACACCGTGTCCTACCATGCGGGCGACGCGGTCCGGGCCAATCTCGAGGCCGAAACCACCAATCCGGCCCGCCGCTCGATCTTCAGCACCGCCGGCCTCGGCCGCAACGGTAATGTGATTCCGTCCAATGCCACAGCCGGCGCGGCCACCGGAGCCACCCCCGCCCCGACCGGCGCCAGCGCCGCCGCAGGCAGCTCCGCCCAGGTTAACTAGAGCGTTTTCAGGAAAAGTGGTTCCACTTTTCCGGTTCGAAAGCGCGACAACTCAAAGGCTTGGAGCTCACGCTCCGCTTCTAGCGGAGCGTGAAATGCTCTAGACAGGCTGTTACGCCCGGCGGCCGTTATTCGCGGTGATAGGGATGCCCGGCAAGGATCGTCGTGGCGCGGTAGAGTTGCTCGGCGAGCATGATGCGCACCAATTGATGCGGCCAGGTCAGCGGGGAAAAGGAAAGCTTCAGGTCGGCGGCCGCCAACAGCTCCGGGTCGAGCCCGTCCGCCCCGCCGATCAGGAACGCGGCGGCCGGCCTGCCGCCGTCGCGCCAGCGCTCGATGAGCCGCGCGAAAGCCTCCGAGCCAATGCCCTTGCCGCCCTCGTCGAGCGCCACCATGACGGCACCCTCGCCGATGCCGCCGCGCAGGATTTTCGCTTCCTCGGCCTTGCGGGTCGCCGCGTTGCCGGCGCGCGACTCGCTCCCCTCGACCACCTCGAAGCCGGTGAGGCCCAGCGCCTTGCCGCCGGCCTGTGCGCGGCCGAGATAGCGGCCCACGAGCTCGCGCTCGGGGCCCTGCTTCATCCGGCCGATGGCATGGATGGAAATGCGCACGGCTCCACCCTCGCTCTAACGCGGAACGGCCGGGGGCGGAGTCACCTGGTCAGTGCGCGTCGGCGGCGAATTCCGCCTGCCACATCTTCTCGATATTGTAGAACTCGCGCACTTCCGGGCGGAAGATGTGGACGATGACGTCGCCGCCATCCACCAGCACCCAGTCGCAATGCGGCAGCCCCTCGATGCGCGGCTTGTCGAAGCCGGCCTCGCGCAGCGCCTTGACCAATTGATCGGCGACGGCGCCGACATGGCGGTTGGAGCGGCCGCTGGTCACCACCATGTGGTCGGAAAGCGACGACTTGCCGGTGATGTCGATGGCCACGGTTTCCTCGGCCTTGGCATCTTCAAGGCTCTTCAGAACGACATCGATCATTTGCGGCTGGGACTGTTCGACAGGCTGGAACTGGGATTTCATGGGCGAAGGCGCCATCAGCAATTGGCCTTCCCCCCTGCTCGATGAGCATGGGTCATGGATATCTGCTCGGTCCTCTGCGAAGAATTCGAATGGGTCGCGCTTCGGTAAAGATGGCGAAAATTCCCGTTTCGACGCACCTATAATATGCGCCGGCAAGATGATTGTGCAAGGGGCAGGCGACAAATGAGTGTCAGCCGCCGGTTTTTTTCCGGCTCCGGTCGCGCAGCAGCGAGGAGGAGAGCGGCGACATGAGGCCGTGGAGATAGATCCAGGCCGGCGGCCGGAGATCGGCGAGAAGCCGTGCATCCCCCTCGTCCACGCGGTAGCGGGCCAGCGCGATTGCCGCCCGGGATACCGGCGCGAGATGGTTGGAGCCGGGCCGCACATAGATCGCCATCGGCATCAGCTGCGCGATCTCGCGCCAGCGCTCCCAGCGGTGGAACTGGGCGAGATTGTCCGCCCCCATGATCCACACGAACCTCACCCCCGGAAAGGCGCGCCTGAGATAGCTCAGCGTCTCATAGGTATAGGTGAAGCCATGCGCCGCCTCGAAGCCCGTCACGCGGAGCCGCGGATGGTGCATCAGCGCCCGCGTCGCCGCGACCCGCTCGGCCAGCGGGGCGAGTTCGGTATGTTCCTTGAGGGGATTGCCCGGCGACACCAGGAACCAGACGGCGTCGAGCCCCAGCCGCTTCAGCGCCTGCAGCGCCACCAGCCGGTGCCCCTCATGCGGCGGATTGAAGCTGCCGCCGAACAGCCCGATGCGCATGCCGGGCTGCGCCAGCGGCAAGGCGGTGATGGAGGAGGAGAGCATCAGGGCAGGACCGCACCCACAACCACGCCGTCATTCCCGCGCAGGCGGGAATCCAGTTCCATGCCGCCCGCGCAGCGACTGAAGCAAAACTGGATTCCCGCCTGCGCGGGAATGACGGCGCGGAGGTCGCGCCCGCCAGCAATACAGGAGGGATTACGGCCGTACCTGCCCATTGCCCTCGACCAGATATTTGAAGCTCGTCAGCTGCTCGACGCCCACCGGCCCGCGCGCATGCATCTTGCCCGTGGCGATGCCGATTTCCCCGCCGAAGCCGAATTCGCCGCCATCGGCGAACTGCGTCGAAGCATTGTGCAGCAGGATCGCCGAGTCGATCTCATTGAAGAAGCGCGCGACCGAGGCCGGGTCCTCGGAAATGATCGCTTCCGTGTGGTGCGAGGAATAGTGCTGGATATGCGCGATCGCCTCGCCGACATCGGCCACCACCTTCACCGAGATGATGGCGTCCTCATATTCGGTATGCCAGTCCTGCTCGGTCGCCGGGATCGCATCGGGGATCATCGACAGCACCGTCGCGTCGCCGCGAATCTGGCACCCCTTCTCGATCAGCGCGTTGAGCACCGGCCTCAGATGGGTCGCCACCACGTCGCGATGGACGAGCAGCGTCTCGGTCGCTCCGCACACGCCCGTCCGCCGCATCTTGGCGTTGACCGTCACGCTGACCGCCATGTCGAGCTCGGCCGATTTGTCGATGAAGGTATGGCAGAGCCCTTCGAGATGCGCGAAGACCGGCACCCTCGCCTCTTCCTGCACCCGCGCCACCAGCGTCTTGCCGCCGCGCGGCACGATGACGTCGATCGTCCCGTTCAGGCCCCTGAGCATTTCACCAACCGCCGCACGATCCGAGGTCGGCACGATCTGGATCGACTCCGCTGGCAGCCCCGCCGCCTCGAGTCCCGCGACCAAGGCTTTATGGATCACCGCCGAGGAGCGCAGGCTGTCCGAGCCGCCGCGCAGGATCACCGCATTGCCCGATTTGAGCGTCAGCGCGCCGGCATCGGCCGTCACCCCCGGCCGGCTTTCGAAAATCACCCCGATCACCCCGAGCGGCGTGCGCACCCGCTTGATGTGGAGCCCGTTCGGCCGGTCCCATTCGGCAATGGTGGTGCCGACCGGATCGGGCAGCGCCGCGATGTCCCTCAGCCCCTTCGCTAACTGCGCGATGCGCGCCGGCGTCAGCTCCAGCCGGTCGAGAAAGGCATGCGACATGCCCTTGGCCCGCGCCGCCGCAAGGTCCGCCGCATTGGCCGCCATCAGCTCGTCCGTCGCTGCATCGAGCGCATCGGCCGCAATCCGAAGCGCCATGTTCTTCTTCTCGGTCGTGGTGAAGGCGAGGACTTCCGCCGCCGCCCGGGCCCGCAGCCCGATCTCGGCCATCAGCCCGGCAATGCCGCCCTCGACCGGCTTCAAGTTCACCGTCATGCCCTCTCCTCCGCTCCCACACCCGAGAGCAGCACCAGATTGTCGCGATGGATGATCTCGCTCCGGTGCCCTGCACCCAGCAGCTCTATCACGGCATGGCTTCTCTTGCCCTTGACCAGCGCCGCCTCGTCGCTGTCGAGCCCGACCAGCCCGCGCGCGATCTCGACGCCTTCGGCATCGATTACCGATACCGCATCGCCGCGCGAAAACGCGCCCGCGACCTTGGTCACCCCGATCGGCAGCAGGCTCTTGCCGCCCCTGAGCGCCTGCGCCGCCCCTGCATCGACATGAAGCTGCCCCGCGACCCCGAGCGTGCCCATGATCCAGCGCTTGCGCGCCGCCGCCGGGCTCTGGACCGCATCGAACAGGGTATGCCGCGCGCCCTCGCGCAGCGCCCGGAGCGGATGCGGCTCGGTGCCCCTGGCGATAATCATCGCCGTACCGGCGAGCGTTGCGATCTTGCCGGCCTCGATCTTGGTCGTCATGCCGCCGCGCGACAAATGGCTCGCCGCCCCGCCCGCCATCGCTTCGATGGCCGGCGTTATCGCCGCCACATGCGGCAGATGCTCCGCGTCCGGGTCCTTGGCCGGGGGCGCTGTATAGAGTCCGTCGATGTCGGAGAGCAGCACCAGCAAGTCCGCCTCGATCATCGTTGCGACCCGCGCCGACAGCCGGTCATTGTCGCCATAGCGGATTTCGGCCGTGGCGACGGAATCGTTCTCATTGATGATCGGCACCGCCCCGAGGCCTAATAGGGTGGCGATCGTGGTGCGCGCATTGAGGTAATAGCGCCGCTCTTCGGTGATGTTGGGGGTGATGAGAATCTGCCCGGTGATGATGCCATGCGCGGACAGCGCTTCGGCCCAGGCTTGGCTCAGCGCGATCTGCCCAGCGCTCGCCGCCGCCTGGCTCTGCTCCAGCGGCAAGCTCAATGCGTCGAGCTTCAGCAGCCGCCGGCCCAGCGAAATGGCCCCCGACGACACGATCACCACATCGCGCCCCTCGGCCTTGAGTGCGGCGATGTCCTCGGCGAGGCCGCGCAGCCATTCGGCGCGCAGCTTCCCCGTCTTGCCGTCGACGAGCAGCGCCGAGCCGATCTTGATGGTGAGGCGTTTGTAAGGGGAAAGAGCATCGGTCATGCGGGGAACACCCCCACCCCATCCCTCCCCGCAAGGGGGAGGAAGGACGCGCTGGCAGGGCGGTGCCCCAGGCACTCCTCCCCCCTTGCGGGGGAGGATGGGAGGGGGGTGAGCCACAGGCCCGACGCTAGCCTCATGGCGTCCACGCCGCATCCGCATCGCCGCGGCGCGCCGCCTCCGCCCGCTCCGCTTTCTCCTGATCGATCGCCTGCAGCACACGGTAGAGCACTTTCTCCACCCCCATGCCGGTCGCGCCCGACACCTCGAACACTTCCGCCTTGCTGGCTTTCTTCAGCGCCTTGACCTTGGCCTTGATGTCCTCCGGCGTCAGCGCGTCGATCTTGTTGAGCGCCACGATCTCCGGCTTTTCCGCCAAGAGCTCGTCATAGGCCTCGAGCTCGCCGCGAATGGTCTTGTAGGCGGTAACCACATCCTCTTGGGTCCCGTCGATCAGGTGGATGAGGATGGCGCAGCGCTCCACATGCCCGAGGAAGCGGTCGCCGATCCCCGCGCCCTCATGCGCGCCCTCGATCAGGCCGGGAATGTCGGCCAGCACGAAATCGCGCTCGCCGATCCGCACCACCCCCAGATTGGGATGGAGCGTGGTGAACGGATAATCCGCGATCTTCGGCTTGGCCGCGCTGACCGCCGCGAGGAAGGTCGACTTCCCGGCATTGGGCAGGCCCACCAGCCCGGCATCGGCGATGAGCTTCAGCCGGAGCCAGATCCATTTTTCCGTACCTTCCTGACCCGGATTGGCGCGCCGCGGCGCCTGGTTGGACGAGGTCTTGAAATGCGCATTGCCGAAGCCGCCATTGCCGCCGGTGAGCAGCACGACGCGCTGTCCCACCTCGGTCAAATCGGCGATCAGCGTCTCGTTGTCGTCCTCGAAGACCTGCGTGCCCACCGGCACCTTGAGCACCACGTCGGGCGCATTGGCCCCATGCCGGTCCTTGCCCATGCCGTGGCCGCCCGTCTTGGCCTTGAAATGCTGCTGATAGCGGTAGTCGATGAGCGTGTTGAGCCCATCGACGCATTCGACGACCACGTCGCCGCCGCGCCCGCCATCGCCGCCATTCGGCCCGCCGAATTCGAGGAATTTCTCGCGCAGAAACGAGACCGAGCCGGCCCCGCCATCGCCCGAGCGGATATAGACTTTTGCCTGATCGAGGAATTTCATCGTTTCGTCCCCGCCCAGCCGGTCGAGCTCAATTCGGTGTCGATATGGCGCACGTCCTCGCCGCGCGCAAGACAATGCCGCATGCTGACGCCCGTCTCGGTAAATCCGAGCTTCTTCTGCACGGCCAGCGACGCCTTGTTGAAGGCGAAGGCGCCCGAGCGGATGAGCGGGATGTCGGTCGTGGTGAACAGCCAGTCGACCACCGCCCCCGCCGCCTCCGTCATGATGCCGCGGTGCCAGAAGGGCTCGGCCAACCAATAGCCGAGCTCCGGCGCCTCGCCGGCATTGAACCCGACCTGCCCGACATAGCCGGCCCCCGGCAGTTCGATCGCGAACTGCGCCGCCTCGGGCGGTCGCTCCGCCCGGAACGAAGCCAGCCACGCCTCGGCATCCGCCGGCTTATAGGGGTAAGGCACGCGCGCGAGATTGCCCGCCACCGCGAAATTGTTGAGATAGCGCGCAATGGCCGGCGCGTCGGCGACCACCGGCGGCCTGAGGATCAGCCGTTCCGTCCTGAGCGTCGGGATCATCTGGGGCGCTCCAGCCTGAACTTGAACAGCGGCCGGCCGCGCCCGGGGCCCGGCGCCTCGGCGTCCTCCCCGATATTGGCGAAGCCGGCTTTCTCGAGCACCTTGATCGAGGCGAGGTTGGTCTGCAGCGCCCTGGCCTCGATCACCGGGTAAAGCCCGGTCTCGAACGCCGCCTCGAGCAATGCCTTGACGGCCTCGCTCATCAGCCCCTGGCCCCAATAGGGTTCGCCGAGCCAGTAGCCGAGTTCGGGATGGTAGCCCATGGCATAAGTGAAACCCGCCACGCCGAGGAATTCGCCCTGCCGGCTCGTGAGCGCATATGGACGCTGCTCCGCCCGCTGCGCGAAAATCTCGATGAACGCGATGGCGTCGGCCCGCGTATAGGGGCTCGGCAGCCGCGCCAGCTTTTCGGCGATATTGGGATTGTCGGCCAGCTTCTGGATCGCCGGCACGTCGGCGCGCATCGGCGCCCTGAGCACCAGGCGCGCCGTGTCGATCCGGGTCGGCAGCGCATCGCGGCTGCGGCGGAAGGACAGGCGCTGCGTGGCGGATTTCAGCATCTCGGCATGGGCCTGCGTGCCGGGTGCAGGCTCGTGTGCGCGAAAATTGTCATTGCCGTCCATGCCGTCCTCCAACGCAAAAGGGGAGCCGGCGACCGGCTCCCCTCGAGCTCTGGATGGTGACCTGTTCGGCCTGCCGGGGAGTGGTCTCCGGCAGCCGCTAGGAAACTGCCGTTATTCTGCCGCCTCGGCCGGTCGGACCGAGACATAGGTGCGTGCATTGGCTTTGGTCTTGAATTCGACCGTGCCCGCGGCGGTAGCGAAAATCGTATGGTCCACGCCCATGCCGACGCCTTCGCCGGGGTGCCATTTGGTACCGCGCTGGCGAATGATGATGTTGCCCGGGATCACGGCTTCGCCGCCGAACTTCTTGACGCCGAGACGACGACCGGCGGTATCGCGGCCATTGCGGGACGAGCCGCCTGCTTTCTTGTGTGCCATCGATCGGTCTCCTTATTCCTTGTCGGCCTTCGGGGCCTTCTTGGCGGCCGGCTTCTTGGCCGCCTTTTCCTCTTCGGCCTGCAGCGCTTGGTCGGCCTTGGCGCGCGGCGGCTTGCCGGCGATCAGATCCTTGGCCTGTTCGATCCACTCGTCGCGCGCGGCCCGGCCGCGCAGCTCGAGTTCCTCGTCATAACGCGCCAGATCGGCTTCCGACCAATCGGCGATCTGCCTCAGGCTGGTAATCCCGGCCCCCGCCAGCTTCTTCTCCAGGGTCGGGCCGACGCCGCCGATCAGCTTCACGTCGTCGACGAACCCGCCTTCAGCCGGCGCCGCCTCTGCGGCCTTCGGCTTGGCAGCCGCCCGGACCGGCTTCTCGGCGACGGGCGCCGCCGGCTTTGCCGGTGCGGCAGCCGCGGCAGCCTCGCTCACCGAGGCGACAGCCGCGGCCTTGCGGGCATAGGCGGCCCTGGCCTTCTCGTCGGGCTGCGTCGTCACCTTGGCGCCCCCGGTCAGGATCTCGGTGATCCGCACCGTCGACAGCAGCTGGCGATGGCCATTGCGGCGCCGCGAATTATGGCGACGGCGCTTCTTGAACACGATGACCGTGTCCTGCTTTTCGGTCTTGACCAGGTGACCGGCCACCAGCGCGCCCTCGACCAGCGGGGCGCCGACGGTGACCTCATTGCCCTCGCCGACCATGAGCACCTGGTCGAAGGTCACGACATCGCCGGCCTCCGAATTCAGTTTCTCGACCTTGAGGACGTCGTTGGCGGCAACCTTGTATTGCTTGCCGCCCGTCTTGATGACTGCGAACATATCCCGTTCCCGGCCGCCCATCGGCAACCGGCCTTTCATTCGCGCCCTGCGGCGCCGCTCCGTCCCGTGTGGCGGAAGCCAGACGGACGGCGCGGACTTCGAGCGGGCATGCGCCCCGGAGCCTCGAGCAGCGGTTTCAAACAAAGAAGGCGCGTCCGGCAGGACCGGCGCGCACTCGCCGCGCCTTATGCTGAAAAACGACCCCCGAGTCAACCAGGCATCCGCCTGGACTGGCCTTTCGACGCAGCCAGGTAGAGCGCGCGCTGCCCATGGTTCGACAGGCTCACCATGAGGTCGTGATGTCGCTCGGGATGAGGCCGTGATATTGGAGCACCCAATTCCCCAACCTCATAAAGTTCCACTACCTCATCCTGAGCTTGTCGAAGGATGGGCAGCGCGCTCCCTACCTGGCCACCCCGACAGGCCAGTGCAGGCGAACGCCTGCTAGCCGTAGGCGTACCAGTCGCGCTGGCGCACCTGCACGCCCTGGACGCTGTGCATCGCCGCGGCGAACTTGGCCGGCTCCTGCCCGCCCTTGCCGTAATGATAGGGATAGACCAGCAGCGGCTTGAAGGCCGCGCAGGCCGAGGCCGCCTGCTCGCCGGTCATGGTATAGGGCAGGTTCATCGGCAGGAAGGCGATCGCGATGTTCTTGAGCGCCCGCATCTCGGGCGTGTCCTCGGTGTCGCCGGCGACGTAAATCTGCGCCCCGCCAATGGTGATGATGTAGCCATTGCCCACCCCCTTGGGGTGGTATTTGAGCCGGTCGGGCGTCGTGTTGTAGGCCGGCACCGCCTGGATCGGCAGGCCGTCTATGTCGCCCTTGTCGCCGTTCTTCATCAGCTTGGCCTTGGCCTTGAGATCGTCCGGCAGCCCGTCGATCACCGCCTGCGGCGCCATGATCACCTTGGCGCTCGGGGCGATCGCCTGGAGCGTGGCGACATCGAAATGGTCCGGATGCTCATGCGTGATGACGATGGCGGTCGGCTTGTTGAAGGGCACGTAGCGCGCCCCGCCGCCCACCGGATCGAAATAGATGATGTCCGATTCGAAGCTCAGGATCAGCGAGGCATGATTGACCGGCTGGATGATGAGGTCGCCGCTGTCGGTGGTCAGCGTGTCGGGCTGCACGGGCGTGCCGGAGGCCTGCGCCAGGGCGAGCTTGGGTATCAGGCCGGCGGCGGCAAGGCCGGCGATGCCGGCAAGGACGGTTCGGCGCTGCGGCATGGGTATCTCCTCTGTCTGTTCTGGCGAGCTTAGCGGCAAACCGGGCTTTGCCGTGGCAATTCCGGACCGACATGCCGGCCGCCCGCCCGGGCCGGGCGACGCGGCGGCTCAGGCGATATTACCGGCTTCCGAGGAAAGAAAGCCCGCCTTGTGCCGATCGGTCCATTCCTCGAATCGCCAGGGTGACCCCTCCCCGATCTCGACCGCGGGCCAATAGACATCAGCCGCGCGAGGCAGGCCATTCACGATGAGGTCAATCGGGCCACGGAGATATTCGCTTCCCTCGAACCCGTCCAGCGCCACGAAATCCGCCGCGCCGAGCCCCTCGATCAGCACGCCCTCGGCCCGCCCCCCGGATCGGCGGCGAATCGCCGGATAGCTCCGGCCCGGCAGCCCCACAACCTCGCAGCCCGGCGCAAAGGCCGCGCGCAGCAGCAGCGCCCCCGCGGGCCGCCCAAGCGCCAGCGCCAGCACGTCGGCATCGCGCAGCGTGCCATAGGCAAACAGAAAACGGGGCATCGGCAGCCTCGGCATCGATCACCGGCAGTCTAGCGCCTTGCGCCAAACTGTTGCAGGGGCAAAAGCGCTGTGCCATAAGCCTCGCCCGACCGGCCGGGCCCGCGCGCCCGGCATCGCCTCGCGGAGAGGTGGCAGAGTGGTCGAATGCACCGCACTCGAAATGCGGCGTGGGGGTGACTCCACCGGGGGTTCGAATCCCTCCCTCTCCGCCACCTAATCCCCCGCCCTTTCGGCGCTGCCGTACGGCCTAGGTCGCCGCGGCGACGCGCTGGGGAGAGCCCTTGAGGCTCGCCACCACCACCATTCGCTTGACCTTGCCGCGCATGAAGGCGTCGAGGAAGCGGTTGTAGTCCTTGAAGACCACGCAGCCATTCGACTCGCCGGGCCGGCCGCGCAGCATATAGGGGTGAGCCAACAGGCCGATGCGGCCATATTTGTTGTTGCCGTCGGCCGGAATGAGGCGAACCGCGTCCACCCCGTGGAACCGGCCTTTGCGCATGACGAGATTATAGGTGTTCGGCGGCGTCGGGCCGACATCTCGCCTGTCGACATAGCGCGGATCGTCAACCATCGAGCCCAGCCCCGAATGCGCCTCGAGGCGCTGGCCGTCCGGCATGTAGACCACGGCGGCGCTGATGTCGTAAACGGCAACGCCGTCGTTCCGCCCGACGGCCGGCGCCGCCGGAGCAGCCGGCACAGCCGGGACCGGCGGGATGGAAGCCTGCTGTGAAGAGGGCGTTTCGGCCGCCGGCCGGTCGAGGCGCGGCGCCGGAATGGGCGCGGGAACAGGCGCGGGAATCGACGCGAGTTCCGTTGCGGGCAAAGGCGCCAGCGGCACGACGACCGGGGCGGTGACGAGACGAACCGGCGTGGCAGGCGCCGGGGCAGCGGGGCTGGCGGGCGGCGCCGGCGCTGCTGCCGGCTTGCCGCCGGCCGACGGCCCGAAGCTCCGGCCTAGGGTCAGCGCCGTCGATGGCTGTCCGATGCCCAGACGGACGAATTTCGCGGCATCCGCCGCCACGGAGGCGAGCCGGCTGCACCCGGCGTCGCACCCCGCCTCGAGCGCCAGCGACTCGCTCAGGAAGCTTTCGGCGTCCTGCTCGAACGACGACCGGGACGCCGAAGCAGGGCCTGTGGGCGCGCGCGGCGCCGGGGCGGACACGGTCGCGCGCTGTGGCAGCGAGGCGTGCATCCGGCTGAGGATCGCCGGCGCCGCCAGGGCGCCGAACACCAGCACCGCACCGGCCGCTACGCTCCAGAACAGGGCCTGGCGCGTCCCGATGGACGGCGAGGCGGCTTCCCGCGTGGAAAACCCTTCCCACGCCATATCACTTGCAAGCGCCATGCTACTCAATCGTACTCGACAACCGCCGACCGCCCGCGCCGGCTTGCCGTGCGGCGTCGCAGAAGGGATGATGAACAAGCTTGGTTAAGTAAGTCCTTCCGCCCCCTGAACCGGAAGCAGCCGGCCGCAACTCGAGCCTCGCCCTTCCCTTCTATCCCCTGCGCTTGCGGCAGAAGCTGGGCGGCAATGGGACGTGCAGCCGTGATGAGCTCGCTGGGGTGGCCCGCCCGCGGCCCGGGAACCGAAGCCGCCGGGCGCGGGTTCACTCTCACAGCGATGCAAAGGAGGCCACCATGGACCATAGCAATCATGTGCACCTGAACGAGGCCGATCTCACGCCCGCCATGTTGGAGGGGGCGACGATCTACGATGCCGAGGACCACAAGGTAGGCACCGTCTCGCATGTCCACGGCATAGGCGCGGCAAGCCAGATCGTCGTCGATGTCGGCGGATTTCTTGGCATGGGCAGCAAGCCGGTTTCCGTGCCGGCCAGCCAGCTCGACTTCATGCGCGACGAGAAGGGCGACGTCCACGCCGTCACGCACTGGACCAAGAAGGAACTCGAGGATCTGCCCGAGCACAAGGATCTTCACTGACGGCGCTGGCCATTGCGCCCGCGGCATGGCGGATGGCGGTCCGCCGTGCCGCTATTTTTGTGTTGCCGCCGTTCCGAAATGCTCCCCGATCAGCTTGTTCCATTCGGCGAGCCGCCTGCCGGCATAGGCGGCGACCCCGCCTGCCGGCCCCACCACCTGCAGCGACGACAGCGTCGGCGCGGTTCCGCCATCGGCGAATACGCATTCCAGCCGGTCGCCGTCGAGCCCCAATACCACCGTGCGATTGCCATTGGTGCCGGCCCAGATGATCGACTTCGAGCTGCCCACCTGTGGATAGACCAGCCGGCAGGCCTCGGTGAAGCCGTCGGCCGGGGCAGCGACGGCCGGTCCCGCGAGCGCGGCGAGAAGCGGCGCGGCGAGAAGACCGGCGGTGAGCGGGATGCGCATGCTCATCCCGCCAGCAGGGAGGCGAAGCGGCCGATATCGACATTGCCGCCGCTGAGGACGATGCCCGTCCGCCGGCCGCCGAGCGGTACGGCGCCGCCCATCGCGGCCGCAGCGGCGAGACATCCCGTCGGCTCGACCACGATCTTCATCCGCTCGAAAAAGAAGCGCATCGCGGCGACCAGCTCGCTGTCCGGCACGGTGACGATGTCGTCGACCAGCTCCCGGATCACCGGAAAATTGTGAGAACCCAGATGCGTCGTCAGCGCGCCGTCGGCGATCGAAACCGGCACCGGAATGGTGACGATCTCGCCGCCCCGGAACGAGCGCTGCCCGTCATTGCCGGCCTCGGGCTCGACGCCGATCACCCTGATCGATGGCCTCAGATGCTTGGCGGCGATCGCCGAGCCGGCGAGCAGCCCGCCGCCGCCCAGCGGCACCAGCAGCAGGTCGAGATCGGGCACCGCCGCGAGCAATTCGCGCGCAACGGTCCCCTGCCCGGCAATCACCCCGGCATGGTCATAGGGGGGAATGAGCGTCAGCCCGCGCTCCTCGGCCAATTGCCGGCCGATCGCCTCGCGATCCTCGGTATAGCGGTTGTACCGCCGGACGATGCCGCCATAACCCTCGGTCGCCGCGACCTTCACCGCCGGCGCATCCTCCGGCATGATGATCGTCGTGGCGACGCCGAGCAGGCGCCCCGCACAGGCGACGGCCTGCGCGTGATTTCCCGAGGAATAAGCCACGACGCCGGCGCGACGCTGCTCGGGCGTCAATGCGGCAATGGCATTGTAGGCACCGCGGAATTTGAAGGCGCCCACCCGCTGGAAATTCTCCGCCTTGAAGAAGAGCGGCGCACCGGCCAAGGCATCGGCCGTCCGCGAGGTCAGCACCGGGGTCACATGCGCCACGCCCTCGAGACGCGCAGCCGCGGCCTCGACATCCGCATAATCCGGCCGGCGCAGCATCGCTTCGGTCACCTCTTCCCCCGTATGCCCTCTGGCCCTTCGTTGTAGAGCCTTGCCCCGGCGAACCCAAGACCCCGATTGTCGCGGCACTTTGTATTCCGCCGCCTCTTGTGCTAGAGGCACGGGCCTCTCATCTTCGTCGATCAGTTTCGCACCCGCCCGGCGGCGGGTGAACCGGGTTTCGCCAAAGTCGCTGCCATGACCATTTCGCTCGATCTCTCCGCCCAGCCCAGCCCGCGCGCCACCTCCGGCAAGCGGCCGCTGGTCGGGCTCGACCGCGGTGAACTGGCCGCGGCGCTGGTCGAGGCCGGCATCGGCGAGCGGGACGCCAGGATGCGCGCCAGCCAGCTCTGGAACTGGCTCTATGTGAACGGCACCACCGATTTCGAGCGCATGAGCAATATCGGCAAGCCGGTGCGCCAGCTCCTCGCCGACCGCTTCGAGATCACCCGGCCGGAAATCGTCACCGAGCAGGTTTCGGTCGACGGCACGCGCAAATGGCTGTTCCGCTTCCGCGACCCGGAAAATCCGCGCCTGCCGTCGGTCGAGGTGGAAACCGTCTATATCCCCGAGGAAGACCGCGGCACGCTCTGCGTCTCCTCCCAGGTCGGCTGCACGCTCACCTGCTCCTTCTGCCATACCGGCACGCAGCGCCTCGTCCGCAATCTGACGGCAGGCGAAATCCTCGGCCAGATCCTGATGGCGCGCGAACGGCTCGGGGACTTTCCGGGCGGGTCCCGGCCGGATGACGGAGGCCTCGTGCCGTCGGGCGATACCCGCGCCATCACCAATGTGGTGATGATGGGCATGGGCGAGCCGCTCTATAATTACGACAACGTCAAGAAGGCGCTCCTCATCGCCTCCGACGAAGCCGGCATTTCGCTCAGTAAGCGCCGCATCACGCTCTCGACCTCGGGCGTCGTGCCCTTTATCGAGCCGACCGGCCGCGAGATCGGGGTGATGCTCGCGATCTCGCTCCACGCCGTGCGCAACGATCTGCGCGACATGCTGGTGCCGATCAACAAGAAATACCCGCTCGAGGAACTGCTCGAAGCCTGCCGCAATTATCCGGGCCTGTCGAACGCCAGGCGCATCACCTTCGAATATGTGATGCTCAAGGACATCAATGATTCCGATGCCGATGCGCGCGAGCTGGTGCGGCTCTTGAAGCACATCCCGGCCAAGATCAACCTCATCCCGTTCAATCCGTGGCCGGGCACCAATTACGACTGCTCCTCCTCCGAGCGGATCGAGCGCTTCGCCGATATCGTCAACCGCGCCGGCTACGCCTCCCCCGTCCGCACCCCCCGCGGCCGCGACATCTTCGCCGCCTGCGGCCAGCTCAAATCGGAAACCGAGCGGCTGAAGAAGACCGAGCGCGAGGCCCTGCTGGCGGGGTAGCGGCTGGGCTGAAGGCCCCCTCACCCGGATTGCTGGCGCAATCCGACCTCTCCCCCCAGGGAGAGGTGAACTGTGGCACGGCCTCGCCCTTCATCACCTCGCCCCCGGGGGAGAGGTCGGCGCGAAGCGCC
>DASZUI010000128.1:0-3027 GCA_035547675.1 Devosia sp. | reverse complement strand
GCCGTCATAGAGGGCGCGGCCGGAAATGGCGCCTTCGAGAATTTGCGCGTCGGGCTCGGTCATGCGGCGAATGTCGGCCATGGAGGCGAGGCCGCCCGAGGCGATCACCGGGATGGACACGGCGCGGGCCAGCGCCAGCGTCGCCTCCCAGTTGATGCCGGTCAAAATGCCGTCGCGGTCGATATCGGTATAGATGATCGCCGCCACGCCGGCGCCCTCGAAGCGCCGCGCCAGCTCGACGGCCTCGAGCTCGGAGGTTTCGGCCCAGCCTTCGACCGCCACCCTGCCGCCACGCGCGTCGATGCCCACCGCAACCCGGCCCGGAAATTGCCGCGCCGCTTCCCTGACCAGCCCCGGATCGCGCACGGCGACCGTGCCGAGGATGACCCGGGCGAGACCCTTGGCGAGCCAGCTCTCGACATGGGCCAGCGTACGGATGCCGCCGCCCAGCTGCACCGGGAAATCCACCGCCTTCAATATGGCCTCGACCGCCGTGCCATTGATGCTCTCGCCGGCGAAAGCGCCGTTGAGGTCGACGACATGAAGGTATTCGAAGCCCTGCGCCTCGAAGCTCCTCGCCTGCGCCGCCGGATCGTCGCTGAATACGGTCGCCGCGGCCATGTCGCCCAGCTTCAGCCGGACGCATTTGCCGTCCTTGAGGTCGATGGCGGGGAAGAGGATCATGAGAGAAGCCTTCCGGCGTGCTTCACCCCCCTCCCATCCTCCCCCGCAAGGGGGGAGGAGGACGCGTTGCATCGGCTTGCCACAAGGCACTCCTCCCCCCCTGCGGGGGAGGATGGGAGGGGGGTTCTCACCACCTCGCGACTCACGGCTTCCACCGCAAAAAATTCCCGATCAGCCTCAGCCCGAGCGTCTGGCTCTTTTCGGGATGGAACTGGGTGCCGAACATATTGTCGCGGCCGACGGCGGCGGTGACAGGGCCGCCGTAATCGGCGGTGGCGACGCGTTCGGCCGGTTCGGCGGCGGCCAGGTGATAGGAATGGACGAAATAGGCGTGGAGGCCGTCCTCGCCGTCCACCAGCCCGTCGAGCAGGGCGTGCGGGCGCTCAAAGCGCAGGGTGTTCCAGCCCATATGCGGCACTTTGAGCGCGGGATCGGCCGGCTCCAGCAGGGTCACATCGCCGGCGATCCAGCCCAGGCCCTCATGCACGCCCTTTTCCAGCCCGCGCGCGGCCATCAGCTGCATGCCGACACATATGCCCAGAAAGGGAACGGCTTCGCGCACGACGCGCCGCTCCAGCACCTCGCGCATGCCGGGAACTGCCAGCAGCCCGGCGCGGCAATCGGCGAAGGCGCCGACGCCCGGCAGCACGATGCGGTCCGCCCTGAGCACACGCTCGGCATTATCCGTGACCAGAATTTCCGGCGGGTGCGCCAGCCCCGCCGCCTCGCGCTCGAAGGCCTTGGCGGCGGAGCGCAGATTGCCCGAGCCGTAATCGATGATGGCGACGGTCTCGGTCATGGCGCTTCCCTCAGGCCGGCCAGCATGGCGACATCCTCGCTGGGCGCCACCACCTCGCCGCGCTCGCGCCAGCCGCGCCGGCGCAGCGCCGCGCGGCGGACGCCCGCCGCCTCGAAGCCGATCCAGACGGCGCAGGCGACATAGATCCAGAACGCGGCGGCGCTGCCGATCAGCAGCCCGAAAAAGCTCAGCACGCAGAGCAGTGCGACATAAAGCACCAGTTCCAGCCAGAGCCCGTGCGCGATCGCCCAGAGCGGCGGCAGGACGGCCGCGAACCAGGAAAAGCGTTCCGCCACCGCGACGGGAGCGGGCTTCACATCATGCTCGAGGACGGCGTAGATAGTCATGCACGGTCTCCGGCCGGGCCTGCTTCGCGTCGGGACGCCGCGCGCCGGCCCTGTCGCATCGGCCATAGAACAAAACGCCTGCCCAGGGAAGCCGAGCCGGTTCCGGCATATTCCCCGAGGGCAGATATTGGAGGTCAGAATGGCTTACGAAAGCACGCATGGCGACGAACACGACCGCGAGGAGAAATCCGGCCTGCCGGGCTTTGTCGGCGGCCTCGCGCTGACCCTGCTGGTCCTCGCCGTCCTCTTCGCCATCTTCGTGCTGATCGGCGCCGCCACCCACCCCGCCTACTTTCAATAGCCAGCCGTTCGGCTGGACCTGACTTTCGGTGTGGGCAGGTAGGGAGGCAGCCGGCTTCCCTCCCCCCTGCGGGGCTTCGAAGGGAGGAAAAATCGCTCCAGTGGAGCGATTTCCCTGAGAAGGCCGCGGCAGCGGCAGGGATGGCGGCAGCCCGGTGGGGGTGGGCCACAAACGCCGGCGTTCGCTACGAGGTCCCCCACCCCTGTCCCCTCCCCGCAAGGGGGAGGGAGACGAGGCTGCATCGACGCGCCCCAATTGGCGCTCGAAGCTATAAGCTTCCTTTTGTCGACGGAATCCGCCCGGCTTGACGCGGATCGATTTCGATCGCCTCGCGCAGGGCGCGGGCCAGCGCCTTGAAGGCGCTTTCGGCGATGTGGTGATTGTTGTCGGCGTAGAAAGTCTCGACATGCAGCGTCACGCCGGCGTTCATGGCGAAGGCCTGGAAGAACTCACGGAACAGCTCGGTATCCATGTCGCCGACCTTGTCGCGGGTGAACGCCACTTTCCAGACCAGGAAGGGCCGGCCGGAAACGTCGATGGCGGCGCGGGTGAGCGTGCCATCCATCGGCAGGTCCGCCGAGGCATAGCGGCGGATGCCCGTCTTGTCGCCCAGCGCCTCTTTCACCGCCTGGCCGATGGCGATGCCGACGTCCTCGGCTGTATGGTGGAAATCAATATGGAGGTCGCCCTTCGCGCGCACCCTCATGTCGATCAGCGAATGACGCGCGAGCTGGTCGAGCATATGGTCGAGAAAGCCGATGCCGGTCGCGATGTCATGCGTGCCGTCGCCGTCGAGGTCGAGCTCGACCGTAATGTCGGTCTCGTTGGTTTTCCTCGCGATTTTCGCCTTGCGCGACATGCCCTGCTCCTCTGGCCAGGGGGCTGATCGTGGCCAT
>DASZUI010000127.1:0-8796 GCA_035547675.1 Devosia sp. | reverse complement strand
CTGGCGTTGACGGAATCGTCGGCGCCCTGGTCGATGACCTTCACCCTGTGCCCGGGCGAGAGCAGGGTAAGCGTCACCTGCAGGCCGCCCGTGCCCCAGCCGCGCGCGATCGGCACCTCGCGGCTGGCATAGGCGACCTGATAGCCGGGAATGGCCACCGCCTTGAGCATCTTGCGGCGGATTTCGCGCTTCGCCGATTCGTCGAGGAAGGCATAGCTGTAGGCCCGGGCGGGCGATACGAGTTCATTGAGGGCCATGGTCCTACTCCGCCGGCTCGGGTTCGAAGGCTTCCGCCGGCACCTCGTCGGCCGCCTTCGCGGCCGCCCGGTCCGCCTGCACCTTGCGGATGGCGTCGAGGCTCGACTGGAAGGTGACGTAGTGCGGCAGCTTGAAATGGAGGCAGAAGCCGGAGGCCTCGATCGCCTCGGTGTGATAGAGCACGAACTCCTCCTCGGCCGCCGGCGGGGCGCCAGGCTGGTCCATGGCGAGGTCGAGCGTCGCGCCGGCGATCGCCTTGATCTCGTTCCAGCCGAAGCTCGCGGTGAAGCCGAGCTTCAGCTCGCCCGCCGTACCGCCGCCGACCTTGGAGACGATCTCGGCCTGGCTGACACGGACGCGGCCGGTCTTGAAGGTGAAGCCTGCCGGATGCGGCACTTCCACATCGATCTCCATGAGCCGGAGCTCATTGACCGTGGGGTGCACGCTGCCGTAGCCGCGCATGGTGGCATAGGCGAGCGACAGCATGCCGCCGGTGTCGGCGCGCGCCAGCGATTGCAGCTTGTGGGCGCGCGAGGCCGGGAACAGCAGCGGCTCGCGGGTGATGTCGGGAATGTCCTCGGGTGTCGGCGCGGGTTCGGCCGCCAGGGTCGCGACGAGCCCGTTGGCGCGCTGCCAGTCGGCAAGCGAGGGCAGCGTCGGGGGCGCCGCCCTGTCGGCGGTGTCGACCGGCAGCGGCTCGGCGCCGATGCCGTCCAGCACGTCGACATTGAGCAGGCGATGCGCATAGTCGAGCGTCGGCCCGAGAATCTGGCCGCCGGGGATATCCTTGAAGGAGGCGGAGATGCGCCGGAAGGTGATGCCGTCGTCCTGGCTCGCGGGCTGCGCCACCGCGATGCGCGGCTGGGTCGTGCGGTAGGAGCGGAGCAGCAGCAGCGCCTCGTAGAGATCGCCACCGGACTGCACCAGCGCGAGGGCCGCCAGTTCGCGGGAATAAAGCGAAGCCTCACCCATGATCCGGTCGATCAGCAGGGGCATGGAGGCGAGCGCCGCATCGACGCGCTCGCGGGTGATCGGGCCGAGATCCCGGCGGTACAGGCGCTCGGCCTGTTCGATGGCGCGTTCGCCGCCGCGTGCCGCAACATAGGCCATCAGAGCACCTCCAGTTTGGTCGAGCGGGGAAGGCCGACCACGCGGTCGCCATCGACGACGAACACGTCCCAGCCGAGCGGGTAGCGGCAGGCCTCATTACGGACGGCCCAAAAGGCGGGATCGATATCGCCGACCGCGATCGTCGTCGCGCCGGCGATGCCGGGGCCGGAAAGCCGCAGCGTCGTGCCCTGCCCGATCCGGCCGCCGGCAATCACCGTGGCGCTGGCCTCCGGGTAGATCATCGTGCCGGGATTGACGACCGCGAGCCGGGCGGCCCGGGCAGCCCCGATGCCGCCGTCGGCAAGGACGTAATCCGCCTCTTCCAGCGGCGCCGGGCGGACGCCGGTGCGCTTCAGGCGAGCGGCCAGCGCCTCGTCGAAGCAGAACAGGCTCACCTCGCGGTCGCAGAGGCTCTCGGCGACCATTTCGATTCCGGCAACCGGCAGGTTGCGGATTTCACCGGGCCGGGACAGCGACCAGAGCAGCGCCTCGAAGGTGGCGTTGGTCAGCGTTTCCTGGCGCGTGGGGCTCAGGGCGAGGGCCATCAGAACGTCTCCATCTGCACGCGGGTCGCCTCGATGTCGCGGCGCAGCGCCTCGTCGGCGGCCGCCTGCTCGGCCTCGAGGGCGCGCAGCAGCACGTTGAACTGCGCCGCGGCGAGGCCGGCCGCGCCGATGGCATCGAGCACGGCGACCGCCATGGCCTGTTCGAGGTCGCGCCCGACCACCATGGCGTAGCCTTCCACGTCATGGTCCGGGCAGCGGATATGCGCCTCGGCCATCAGCACTTCGCCGAGGAAGAAGCTCGTGCCGCGGGCCGTGTCGCGATAGGGGAGCATGACGAGGCCGGTGCGGTTGACCAGCACCTCGACGGCGCCGAGCAGCGGCAGCAGGTGCTCCGCGGCGGCCTTGATCCGCTCGGCCGGCGCGGCCGTCATGAGGGAAAGCGCCGCGGCGCGGTCACGGCTCGTCTCCTGGCCGGGGGCGTGCGCGATCATATCGCCTCCCCGGCAGCGAATCTCGCCACCATGTCGTTGATCTCCAGGGTGTTATCGATGGTGAACTGCACCCGGTCGCCGGCCCAGATCACCTCGGCATAGGCGATCGGCGTGCCATGCGTGTCGGCGTCGATCTTGTGGGTGACGAGCACCGGCTGCTGGGTCGGCAGGCGCAGCACGCGCGCCATGTCGGCATTCGGCATGCGGGTGAAAATGGTCGTCTTGAGGCGGAAATAATCCTCGATGCCGTAGCTGCGATAGATTTCCGTCAGGCGGCGGAGGCTGCGCCGCGCCTTGTCCATTTCCGGGAAGCGCCGCGCCGGATGGTACGACGTGCCGATGCTGATGGGCACGTCGTCGGCGAAGCCGTGGCGGACGATGACGTAAACGGGCTCGCCAAGCTCGAGCTGCAGCGCCTCCGCGACGATGGCGTCAGCCGGTTCGACGCGCTCGCTGACCGGCTGGTCGGAGGAGAGCCGCCCCTGCTCGCCGATGGCGCGGGAGGCGCGGGTACGGAGCGAAATCTTGTAGTCGATGACGCCGGTGCGCTGGACGAAGCTGCCGCGGCCGTGCTCGGTGCGGATCAGCCCTTCGGCTGATAGTTCCGAGAGGGCGCGGCGCAGGCTGTGCCGGCCGCCGCCCAGGCTCTCGATGAGGATCGGTTCGCTCGGCAGACGGCTGCCGACGGGATAGCGCCCCGCCTCGATATCGGCGCGGAGGCGGGTGGCGATTTCCTTCCACTCGATGGCGGGAACGCGGCTCAAGGCGATACTCATTCGAATGTCGTTGCGACAGGTTCGAATGAGTATGCCTGCTCCGTGACAGGGCCATGACGATTGCGACAATCTTGGGTGACGCAGCCTGAGCTTCAGCCGGCGTCAGTTTCGGCCGGGTAGATGCCCTTTAGGACCTCGTCGAAATGGTCGCGGACGGAGTGGTTGCACTCGCAGGCCATGCGATTGAGCTGCGTGACGTCCTTGATCACCAGGCCGCCGCGGCGCGTCTCGACCACCCCTTCCGATTTGAACGCATGGATGACGCGGCTGAGATAGCTGCGCCCGACCCCGAGCATGGTCGCCAATTGCTCCTGGGTGATGGGCATGGTCGTATCGTCGGTGCGGTCGATGGCGGCCGACAGCCACTTGGCGGTGCGCTGCTCGATCGAATGCGTGGCGTTGCAGGCGACCGACTGGAACACCTGGGCCATGAGGCAATCGGCATAGCGGGCGAAGAGCTGGCGCAGCGATGGCGAGCGGTGCTTGGCCTCCTCCAGCGCTACCGTCTCCATGCGCAGGAAAAGCCCCGGGAACTGGACCTCCGCCCGCGCATAGGCCGGCAGGCGCCCGTGGCTGACGATGCCGCCTACCGCTCCCTCACGGCCGATCAGCGCGGTTTCCACCGGCTGGCCGTCGCGCATGAGGACGCGATAGGACACCAGGGACGGGCCGCAGGGAAAATAAACGTGCCGCACGTCGTCGCCCGGCTCGTAGATGATCTGGCCGAGTTCGCCCCGCCATTGTTCGAGCAGGGGGGCAATGACTGCCGCATCGTCCGGGCGCAGGGCCCGCAGCAGATTATTGCCCCTGGGCTCGGCGTGGTTGGCAATGCCGCGCTTGCTGTCTTTCATCGCTGACGCTCCCATCGTTGATCCACCCCAACGCTCCAGCCTCGGCTTCTGTTCACTAGTGGGCAGAGGAAAGCTCGGGCTTTGTCTAGGTTGGCCGAAGCGTCTCTCCCTTGGCGATCCGGATGCCGGCCGCGACCGCGAGCCGATCATTCCGGTCCTCGTGCGGGGCGGGCGCGGAAAGCGTCGTGAGAAATTGCCCATCAGCCCCAAGGCCCTTGCGCGGTCGACGGATATCCTCGCCGGCCTCAGCGTCATGTCCATCCTCGCGGCCGCCTTCTGGCCCGGTGCCGCATTGTCGGCCGCCGCCGCGCCGGCTGCCGCGGCCGCGGGGGCGGGATGGCTCGGCTGGGCCGTAATCGCCGGCGCGTGCCTCGTCCTTGTCATCGCGGCCGGATCGGTCGCCGTCGCGCTCCGCTATCGCGGCGAGCTCAACAGGCTGCGGGACGAAGTGCGCGCGCTCAATACCGAGCTCAGGCAGCAATTGGCGGAGCGCGCCGCCGAAGCGGGCCGGACGCAGGCCGCCGATCGTGCCGAGCTGCTGCTGCGCGAGGTCAACCACCGGGTCGCCAACAGCCTGGCGCTGGTATCGTCCCTGGTCGGGCTGCAGGCCAATATGGTTGCCGAGCCCTCCGCGCGGCGGGCGCTGATCGAGACGCAGTCGCGCATCTATGCGGTGGGGGAAATCCACAAGCGGCTCTATATCGCACGCGATATCGGGCTGGTGGAGATCGACGAATATCTCGCCGACCTCGTCGCACATCTCGACGCCTCGCTAGGCGACGGGCCGCAGGCGCGGGCGACGGTCGCCATCGAACCCATGCACATCCCGACCGACAAGGCGGTCTCGCTCGGCGTGGTGGTTACGGAGCTCGTCACCAACGCCCTCAAATATGCCTACCCCGCCGGGACGGGCGGCGAAGTGGTGGTGTCGCTGCGCAGGATGGCCGACACCGAGGTGATGCTCTCGGTGCGCGATTTCGGCACCGGCTATCAGGAAGGCGCCGCCTTGCGCGGCACAGGGCTCGGCACCCGGATCGTCGAGGCCATGGCGACGAGCCTCGGCGGGCGGATCGAGCACCATCTGCGCGCGCCGGGGACCGAAGTGACGCTGGTTTTTTCGGTTCCTTAAGCCTGACGACCTGGCGGCATCGCGACGAACAGCTCGCCGCGCTTGCGCGCGCCGGCCGGCTGGCCTTATCTCTGCCGCCAATGGCGCCGGTCGCCTTTGGGGAAATTCGCGGCGGATGAGCTCTCGGCAGGATCCCGGCAAGAGCCGGCTGGATGACGCGGCGCGCGCCGGCTGGCTCTATTATGTGGCCGGCAACAACCAGGAAGAAATCGCCCAGAAACTCGGCGTGTCGCGGCAGACCGCGCAGCGATTGGTGTCGCTGTCGGTTTCGGAGGGACTGATCAAGGTCCGGCTCGACCATCCGATCGCGCGCTGCATGGAGCTGGCGGCGGCGCTGAAGTCCCGCTACGCGCTCGATTTGGTCGAGGTGGTGCCTTCCGATCCGCAGTCGCGCTCGACCACGGCGGGGGTGGCGGAGGCGGCGGCGGCGGAAATCGAGCGGCGGCTGGCCGGCGAAGAGCCGATCGTCATGGCCATCGGCACCGGCCGCACGCTCAAGGCCGCGATCGAGCAGCTGACGCCGATGGAGGCGCCGCAGCACAAGATCGTCTCGCTCACCGGCTCGATCGCGCCGGACGGCTCGGCGGCCTATTACAACGCCATCTTCAACATCGCCAATGTGGTCAAGGCGCGGAGCTTTCCGATGCCGCTGCCGGTCATCGCCTCCTCGGCGGCGGTGCGCGAATTGCTGCTCGAGCAGCCGATGATCCGCGAGACCATGGCGCTGGCGAGCCAGGCGGACATCAGCTTCGTCGGCATCGGCGACCTCGGGCCAGAGGCGCCGCTCTATCTCGACGGCTTCATCAGCAAGGCCGAGCTCGCCGCGCTGCAGAAGGCCGGCGCCGTGGGCGAGATCGTCGGCTGGGCCTTCGATGCGGACGGGCGGATGATCGAAGGGCTGACCAATGCGCGGGTGGTGAGCGCTCCCCTGCCCTCGCGCGAGCGCGCCCTGGTCGTGGCATTAGCAAAGGGCGAGCGAAAATTGCCCGGCATCCGCGCCGCCCTTGGCCGGCGCCTGATCAACGGCATCATCACCGACGAGCTGACGGCCGAAAGCCTGCTCAGCCGCCCCTGAGGCCGGATTTCCTCAGCAAATCTACCTAGCAGCGCGCGCCGCCATGCACAATCCTCGTGGCTGGCATGCGACACACGCTTGACATTACCGAAAGGTTGATGAGTAATTGCTCACGATCAAGGCAATTGCTCGCCTTGGATGTGGGAGGAAATCGATGAAACTGACTCCAGTCCTGCTGGGCGCGCTGACGGCTGCGCTCATGTCCGGCGCGGCTTTCGCGGCGACCACGCTGACGATCGCCACCGTGAACAATGACGACATGATCCGGATGCAGAAGCTGACGGATGATTTCACCAAGGCCAATCCCGACATCACCCTGCAATGGGTGACGCTGGAGGAAAACGTCCTCCGGCAGAAGGTCACCACCGACATCGCCACCAAGGGCGGGCAATACGACATCCTCACCATCGGCAATTACGAAGTGCCGATCTGGGCCAAGCAGGGGTGGCTGGCGCCGCTCGACAATCTCGGCGCCGATTACGACCAGGCCGACCTGCTGAAGCCCATCGCGGATTCGCTCTCCTATAACGGCAAGCTCTACGCCGTGCCGTTCTACGGCGAGAGCTGGATGATCCACTACCGCAAGGATCTGTTCGACAAGGCCGGGCTCAAGATGCCCGATTCGCCGACTTGGGATTTCATCCGGCAGGCGGCGGACAAGATCACCGACCGCAGCGCCGGCATCAACGGCGTCTGCTTCCGCGGCAAGGCCGGCTGGGGCGAGAACATGGCGTTCATCACCTCGCTCGCCAATTCCATGGGCGCGCGCTGGTTCGACGAGAACTGGAAGCCGCAGTTCGACAGCCCGGAATGGAAGGAGACGCTGCAATACTACGCCGACATCATGAAGGCGGACGGCCCGGCCGGCGCCTCCACCAATGGCTATAACGAGAACCTGACGCTGTTCCAGCAGGGCAAGTGCGGCATGTGGATCGACGCCACCGTCGCCGCCTCCGCGCTCACCGATCCCAAGCAGTCGACCGTGGCCAGCGATGTCGCCTGGGCCGTGGCCCCGACCAAGGCAGGGCTGTCGGACCATGGTAATTGGCTCTGGTCCTGGGCGCTCGCCATTCCGGCCTCCTCGCAGAAGACCGATGCAGCGGAGAAGTTCGTCGCCTGGGCGACCTCCAAGCATTACGACGAAGTGGTCGCCAAGGCCGATGGCTGGTCGCTCGCCCCTCCGGGCACCCGCACCTCGCTCTATCAGAACGCGGACTACCAGAAGGCTGCGCCCTTCGCGACGGCGACGCTCAACGCGATCAACGCCGCCGATACGCAGCACCCGACGGTCAAGCCCGTGCCCTATACCGGCGGGCAGTTCGTCTCGATCCCCGAATTCCAGGGATTGGGTGACACGGTGGGCCAGATCTTCTCGGCGGTTGTCGCCGGGCAGACCTCGGTCGACCAGGCCCTGCAGCAGGCGCAGGACGTCGCCACGCGCACCATGCGCAAGGGCGGGTATCTGAAGTAGCGGCGCAGCGCCCCCTCATCCGTCTCGGCCTTCGGCCGATCCACCTTCACCCGCGACGGGAGAAGGCAAGGTGCCCCGAACAACCGGCCTTCTCCCCTTGCGGGAGAAGGTGCCGGCAGGCGGATGAGGGGTTCTTTCCAAGAGGACATCAGAGTGGCGACTCGCAATACCAGTGCCCTTGCCCGCGCCATGCTGGCGCCGTCCGTGGCGATCCTGTTCGTCTGGATGATCGTGCCGCTGGCGCTGACGCTCTGGTATTCGTTCCAGAACTACAATCTGCTGAACCCGATAAATGCCGGCTTCGCCGGCTGGGACAATTACTATTATTTCCTCACCGATCCGTCCTTCATCCAGGCCTTCGCCAATACGCTGATCCTGGTGCTTTCGGTGCTGGCGATCACCGTCGTCGGCGGCATTCTGCTGGCGCTGCTGCTCGACCAGCCGATCTTCGGGCAGGGCATCGTCCGCATCCTCGTCATCTCGCCCTTCTTCGTCATGCCGACCGTGGCGGCGCTGGTGTGGAAGAACATGATGATGGACCCCAATTACGGCATCTTCGCCTGGATCGCGACGCACCTCGGCCTGCCGCCCGTCACCTGGCTGCAAAGCTATCCGCTGCTTTCGATCATCGTCATCGTCGCCTGGGAATGGCTGCCCTTCGCGACGCTCATCCTGCTCACCGCGCTGCAGTCGCTCGACGAGGAGCAGAAGGAAGCGGCGGGCATGGACGGGGCGAATTTCCTGCGCCTCTTCTGGTACATCGTGCTGCCGCACCTGGCGCGGGCGATCACCGTCGTGGTGCTGATCGAGACGATCTTCCTGCTCGGCGTCTTCGCGGAAATCCTCACCACCACCAGCGGCGGGCCGGGCTATGCCTCCACCAACATCGCTTATCTGGTCTATCACCAGGCGCTGCTCGACTACGATGTCGGCGGGGCCTCGGCGGGCGGCGTGGTGGCGGTGATCCTCGCCAACATCGTCGCGATTTTCCTGGTCAGGATCGTGGGGAGGAATCTCGATGCGTAATCTGGCTTGCGCCGTGCCGGCGGCCACCCCCCTCCCATCCTCCCCCGCAAGGGGGGAGGAGGACGCGTTGCACCGCCTTGCCACAGGGCACTCCTCCCCCCTT
>DASZUI010000126.1:0-13966 GCA_035547675.1 Devosia sp. | reverse complement strand
TCGGTCTCGGCGGTCTTGGCTTCCTCGACGGTGATCACGCCCTCATTGCCGACCTTCTGCATGGCCGACGAAATCATCTCGCCGATCGACTTCTCGCCATTGGCGGAAATCGTGCCGACCTGGGCGACCTCGGCCGAAGAGGTAATCTTGGCGGCCTTCTTCTTGAGGTTCTCGACCACTTCGGTGACGGCGAGGTCGATGCCGCGCTTGAGGTCCATCGGGTTCATGCCGGCCGCGACGGCCTTGATGCCTTCGTTGACGATGGCCTGGGCGAGGACGGTCGCCGTGGTGGTGCCGTCTCCGGCATTGTCATTGGTCTTGGACGCGACGGCCCGGACCATCTGGGCGCCCATGTTCTCGAACTTGTCTTCGAGCTCGATCTCCTTGGCGACCGAAACGCCGTCCTTGGTGATGCGCGGGGCGCCGAACGACTTGTCGATCACCACATTGCGGCCCTTGGGGCCCAGCGTGACCTTCACCGCATTGGCGAGAATATTGACGCCGCGGACCATGCGGTCGCGGGCATCGGTCGAAAACTTTACGTCTTTGGCTGCCATTTCAGGCTCCTTCAAACGAGTGGTTGCGGGGGAACGTGAGCTGGAGCGTGCTCAGCAAGAGTGGGAACCGTTTTGCGGTTCGAGCACGCGATCCCTAATTCACGCGATCACACCCATGATGTCGGATTCTTTCATGATCAGCAGTTCTTCGCCGTCGAGCTTGACCTCGGTGCCGCTCCACTTGCCGAAGAGGATGCGGTCGCCTGCCTTCACGTCGGGGGCGATGATCTTGCCGCTGTCGTCACGGGCGCCGGGGCCGACGGCCACCACCACACCCTCGGACGGCTTTTCCTTGGCGGTATCGGGAATGATGATGCCGCCTTTGGTCTTTTCCTCGCTGTCGAGGCGCCGGACGACCACGCGGTCGTGCAGGGGACGGAAGCTCATGTCTCTATCCTTGCGGTTGAAATCTCGTCGCCGTTAGCACTCGCACGAGGTGAGTGCTAACAGGTGCCGGCGATATAGAGGCGGCTTTCCGGCAAGTCAAGATTTCGGGCCGCGGCGGAAGCTTTGCCGCAGCCCTTGCGGCAACCTTATGCGGCTTCCCACATTATGGAGCTTATTCGTCAGTCGAGCCTGGAGGGCGAGATGCCGAGCCCCTGCCTGCCCAAGGATATCGTCATTACGCCGCATGACGGCCGGGTGAAAGTGAGCTTCGCCGACAAGGTGATTGCCGACACCACCCGCGCTCTCGACCTCGACGAGCCGGGCGCGCCACTCCGCATCTACGTGCCCAGGGAAGATGTCGACGAAACGGTGCTGGCCGGCTCGGCCACCCATACCACCTGCCCCTACAAGGGCGAGGCCTCCTATTTCAGCCTGGAGTCGGGCGGCAGCAAGGCCAAGGATGCCGCCTGGTACTATCCGGAGCCCTGCGACCTCGTCGCCCCGATCCGCGGCTATGTCGCCTTCTGGGGCGACGCCATTCATTACGACACGCAATCCGCCTGAGGCAGGAAAGGCCGTATTAAGTCGCAATTGCCATTCTGCCGCCGACAAGATAGCGGAAATCGCCGTTTCGCCATGCCCGACGGCACCGGAGCCCGCCGCCCATGAACGCCCAGAGCCAGATCGATCCCGCCAGCGCCGTGCCCTGGCTGCCGCCGCAGCTCTCCATCATCGTGCCGACCTTCAACGAGCGCGACAATATCGGCCTGCTCTATGAAAATCTCGCGCGGGCGCTGGGCGACATCCCCTTCGAGATGATCGTGGTGGACGACAATTCGCCCGACGGCACCGCCGACGCGGTCAAGGCGCTGGCCCGGCAATGGCCCAATATCCGCTGCCTCAAGCGCATCGGCCGGCGCGGCCTGTCCTCCGCGTGCATCGAGGGCATTTCGGCGAGCGCGGCGCCGTTCTTCGCCGTCATGGACGCCGACCACCAGCACGACGAGAAGATCCTGCCGCAAATGCTGCTGCGCGCCCAGACCGGCGACGACATCGTCGTGGCGACCCGCTACGCGAAGGGCGGCTCGGCCGGCGAAGGTTTTTCGGCCGCCCGCGCCGCCGGCAGCCAGCTCGCCACCCGCCTCTCCTCGACGCTGACCGGCGCGAACCTCTCCGATCCGATGAGCGGCTTCTTCCTGATGCGCCGCGAAGTCTTCGAGGAAGTGGCGCCGCAGCTCTCCGACGACGGCTTCAAGATTCTGCTCGACATCATCGTGACGGCCCTGCGCTACCGCAAGGCCAACGGGCAGGCACTCAATATCGGCGAAGTGCCCTATCAGTTCCGCGAGCGCCACGCCGGCACCTCGAAGATGAGCCCGCTGATCGTCGTCCAGTTCCTCGGGCTGCTGCTCTCCAAGATGACGGGCGGCCTGCTGCCGACCAGCTTCCTGCTCTTCGCGCTGGTGGGCGGCACCGGGCTCGTCGTGCACCTCGTCGTGCTGACGCTCGTCGAAAGACTGTTCCACCCCGCCTTCTGGATCAGCCAGACGGTCGCCGCGCTGGTCTCCATGACCAGTAATTTCCTGCTCAACAACTCGCTGACCTATTCCGACCGCAAGCTGCACGGCTGGCGCTTCTGGTTCGGCCTGCTGACCTTCTACGCCGTCTGCAGCTTCGGCCTCATCGCCAATGTGTCGGTGGCCAATCTGGTTTACGGCATGGACCAGCAGTTCTACTTCGCCGCCATCGTCGGCGTGGTCATGAGCGTGGTGTTCAACTACTCGGTGACGCGCGTCTTCACCTGGCGCTGACCAGCCATTCGGCTGGACCTGCCTTTTGATGTGGCCACGCAGGGCGCGCGCCGCACATCCTTCGAGGCTCCCTCCGGTCGCACCTCAGGATGAGGTCGCGGAACTTATCTCGACCTCATGGTGAGGTGCGAGGCGAAGCCGAGCCTCGAACCATGGGCAGCGCGCGCGACGTCACTCCCGCGAAAGCGAGAATCCATCCTGCAGGTGGCGAAGTAGGCTGGGTGGCCGGGTCAAGCCCGGCCATGACGTGGGAAGGGAAGGGGACGGAGCAGGCGCAGCGTCTGTGGATAAGCTGCATACCTCCCCGTCGTCATGGCCGGGCTTGACCCGGCCACCCGGCGGCCTTTCAGGATACGGGACGAGAGGCTGATGCCTATTGCCCACCGCCATTCGGTCCACGCGCTCCCTACCTGCCCACATCGAAAAATCGGTCCAGCCGAATGGCTGGGCTGCGCGCGCCCTACCTGCCCACATCGAAGGCAGGTCCAGCCGAATGGCTGGTTAGGCGGCGCCGCGTTTGCCTTCGGCTTCGGCCCAGGCCTGCCGCTTGCGGTAGATGGTGGAGGGGCTGAGTTCGAGGGCGGCGGCGGCGAGGGCCACATTGCCCTGGCAGCGGGCAATCGCCTCCTCGATGATTCGCTGTTCCTGCCGCCACATCGGCAGGATGGCGGGCGGCTCGCCGTCATTGCGGGAGAGCCCGTCCCGGCCGGCCAGCGGCCCGATCTCGCATATCTCGAACAGCCGCGACACCCGCGCCTTGCCGTGCCGGCCGGCGAGCTGGGCGAGGCGGCGGCTGAGCTCGGAGGCCGAAATGTGCCGCGGCACGCAGTCATGTGCGCCGGCGCGCAGCACCGCCAGATTGGCCGAAATCGAGCTGCCGTCGCTGAACACCAGCGCCAGCGCGCCCTCGGCGAGCTTGACCAGCCGCGTCACCGCCTCCTCGGGGGCGCCGAGGTCGGCGAGGCTCGGCAGGTCGAGCAGGAGCGCGTCGCAGCGCTCCTCGCGCAGCGATTCGAGCGCGTGGCGGCCGCCGGCCACGATCGACACGGCGGCGGGGGCCATCTCATTGCCCAATTCCTGGGCGAACTCGGCGGCGCGGCCAAGCTTTTCATCCACAATCAGGAACCGGGCGGCGTTCGGGCGCGCTTGGAAGTCTTGCGTCATCTGACCTGCGAGGGTGACGGGCATGTCATCAGATTGTTTACGAACAGGGTAAACAAAGGGTTTCAACACGTTCGCTTCGCGCCGGCGTCGAGCGATGCTATGCAGGGGCAGGGCGAATCTACTTGGCGGCGGGGTGCCCGTGCAGAGTCTGGTCTATCTCTTTATCGTGCTGGCCGGTTTCGGGGTCGGCGCCACGGCGTACTTCGGTCTGTCCTTCAGTATCGTTGAGGCGTGCGTAACGGCCATCGGCTTCTGGGCTGTCGCCCTGGTGCTGCTCGAGCGCACGCTGCGCCGGCGTGCCGAGGCGCGGCTCGAGCGGGCCATCGAGGAATTGTCGCGCCTGCTCGCGACCGATGCGCAGGCGGGCGCCGTGCTTGGCCAGCGCATCAATGCGCTCGTCGAGGAGAATGCCGGCCGCCGCCTCGACGTGGTCGAGGCCGATATTTCCGTACTCGGGACGGTGGTGCGCCAGGTGGCCGAATCGGTCGCCGAGCTGGAAGAGGTCCGCAAGCGGGAAAGCCGCCGCGAATCGGTCGACCTGCAGGCGGTAACGGCACCGCCGGCCGCGCCCGCCGAACCCAGTTACACCGTCGACCAGGTCCGCCAGGCGATCGAGGAGGGCCGGCTGGTCTTCCATCTCCAGCCCGTGGTGACCTTGCCGCTGCGCCGTCCGCGCGGCTACGACCTGGTGCCGCGCCTGGCGCTGGGCGGCGGCGATTTCGCCGAACCGGCCGAGTTCCTGCCGCGCCATGGCGGCGAGATGCTGCTGCGCCGCATCGACCGGCTGGCGCTCGAGGAGGCGGTGACCATCGCCCGCCGTGCCCGCGGCACCGGCAATACGATCTGCCTGCCGATGTCGCGCGCCAGCCTGGTGGATGCCGCGCTGATCGAAAAGACCGTCGCCCTGCTCGAGGCCAACCGCGCCGTCGCCGGCGCGATCGCGCTGACCCTCCCCGAAGCCGACTGGAGCGCCATGCCGCTCAGCGAAAAGGCGGCGATCAATGCCTTCGTGAAGCGCGGCGTGCAGCTCTCGCTCACCGGCACGCGTTCGCTCCGGCTCAATTTCGGCGAACTGGCCGGCCAGGGCGTGCGCTCGGTGCGCGTCGATGCGGCGGCCTTCCTCGAGCGGCCGGAGAGCTTCAGCGATTTCCATGCCGCCGACATCGTCGACTATCTCAAGCGCTTCGAGATCGACCTGGTCGCAACCGGCGTCACCACCGAGGACCAGGTGCTGATGCTGCTCGAGGACGGCGTGGCGCTGGCCCAGGGCTGGCACCTGGCGCCCCCGGCGGCGGCGCCGGCCGAACTCGCCGCCGATCCGGCCCCGGCGGCTGCGCCGGTGCGGGCGCAGGCCTGAGCCGCGACCGGGAAGCGCCACAGGGAATCCACGGGGAACCGCAATGTCTGGAGCCGTCCCCCTTGCGGGGCTGTCAGGGCTGGCCGACCGCTACGACGCGCTGCTCTGCGACGTCTGGGGCGTGGTCCACAACGGCGTTGCCGCCTATCCCGAGGCGGGCCCGGCGCTCGCCGCCTTTCGCCGCCGCGGCGGCCGCGTGGTGCTCATCACCAATGCGCCGCGGCCGGCCGCGCCCATCATCGAGATGCTGGCGCGCATGGGGATCAAGAATGACGCTTTCGATGCACTTGTTTCCTCCGGCGACACCACGCGGGTGATGATCGCCCCCTATCGCGGCCGCGTCGTCCACCATTTCGGCCCGCCCGATATCGACGATGCCCTTTATGAAGGCCTCGGCGTCATCCGCGGCCCGGCCGAGGAGGCCGAAGCCGTCGTCGTCACCGACATGCCGGACGACGACGATACGCCCGACATGTACGAGGCCGATCTGCAACTCTGGCTGCGCCGCGGCCTGCCGCTGATCTGCGCCAATCCCGACAAGGTGGTCGAGCATGGCGGCAAGCTGGTCTATTGCGGCGGCGCCATGGCCGACATCTACGCCGAGCGCGGCGGCGAGGTGCTGATGGCGGGCAAGCCCTACCGGCCCATCTACGAAGAAGCCAAGAAGCTCGCCGACAGCGCCGCCGGCCGGCAGATTGATCCCGCCCGCCTGCTCGCGGTTGGCGACAGCGTGCGTACCGACGCAACCGGCGCCGCGGGCTTCGGCGTCGATTTCCTCTTCATCACCGGCTCGATCCACGCCGACGAGCTCGAAGCGGGCGGCGCCGCCGATCCCGCGGCGGTCGAAGCGCTGGTCGGGCCGAGCGGCGCGCGGCTCGCCGGCTATATGTCGAAGCTTGCGTGGTAAGGACTTTGCTGCCATCTAGCCGGAACAACTTCCTCCGGTAATCCAGCAGTGGCAGACTTCACCCGGCTCACCGGCCTCGACAACGTGCCCCCGGCGCTGACGGGCGGCGTCGTCGCGATCGGCAATTTCGACGGCTTCCATCGCGGCCACCAGGAAGTGCTGGCCGTGCTCAAGGCGCGGGCCAAGGCCCGCGGCGTGCCGGCGATCGTGCTGACCTTCGAGCCGCACCCGCGCGATGTCTTCGCCCCCGCGCCCTTCATGTTCCGCCTCACCGACGCCGACGCCAAGGCGCGGCTTGCCGAGGCGCTCGGGCTCGATGCGCTGGTCGTGCTGCCGTTCGACATGGAATTCAGCCATATCGAGGCCGAGGACTTCGTGGAACGCTTCCTCGTCAAGGCGCTCAAGGCCTCGGGCATCATCATCGGTGCTGATTTTCATTTCGGCCGCAACCGCCGCGGCACGCCGGATTTCCTGCGCCAGGCGCTGGCCGGCCGAAACTGCGAGGTGGAAATCCTCGACCTCTTGGGCGAAGGCGCGGAGGCGATCTCCTCTTCGCGCATCCGCGCCGCGCTCGGGGCAGGGGAACTGGACGAAGCCAACCGCCTGCTCGGCTATCACTGGTTCCTCGATGGCGTGGTGATCTCGGGCGACCGGCGTGGCCGCGAACTGGGCTTCCCCACCGCCAATGTCCAGGCGCCCACCGGCTTCGGGCTGGCGCAGGGCGTCTATGCGGTGCGCGGCCTGGTGGGCGGCCGCCTGCTCGATGGCGTCGCGAGCTATGGCAAGCCGATGTTCGCCAACCAGCGCCCGCCCTTCGAGACGCATTTCTTCGATTTCGCCGAAGACATCTATGGCGAGCGCATCTTCATCGCGCTCATCGCCCATATCCGCGGCCAGCGCATCTTCACCGGCCTCGACGAGCTGATTGCGGCGATCGACGCGGATTCCCTCGAAGCGCGCGGCCGGCTGGCCATGGCCGAGCCGATTTCTGAGCTGGACCGGAAGCTCGGGTTTTTCGGGTAGCGCACCCGCCTCATGGTGAGCCTGTCGAACCATGGGCAGCGCGCGCGGCCCACAGGCTCAGGATGAGGTGGGCGCTCGCTACTGGATTCCGGCCTTCGCCGGAATGACGTGGAGCGTGGGGCAGCGCCGTGCCAAATTCCACCGGCGTCATTCCGGCGAAGGCCGGAATCCAGCCACGAACGCCCACATATGTTGTGATGCTGCGCCCCCCCTGCTACAAGCCGCCCCTGATTTCCCTGCGATAGCCGGTATGACGCCGATGAACGACACCGCTGTGGGCGAAAAGGCCGGGACCGACTACTCGGCGACCCTGTTCCTGCCCGAGACCGATTTCCCGATGCGCGCCGGGCTGCCCGAGCGTGAGCCGATCTGGCTCCAGCGCTGGGAAGAGCTCGACCTCTACGCCCGCCAGCGCGAGCAGGCGGCGGCGCGCCCGCTTTTCACGCTCCATGACGGCCCGCCCTACGCCAATGGCAACATCCATATCGGCCACGCGCTCAACAAGACGCTGAAGGACCTCGTTTCCCGCTCCATGCAGATGCTGGGCTACAACTCGGCCTATGTGCCGGGCTGGGATTGCCACGGCCTGCCCATCGAGTGGAAGGTCGAGGAGGAATACCGCGCCAAAGGCAAGAACAAGGACGAAGTCGAAATCGTCGAATTCCGCGCCGAGTGCCGCAGCTTCGCCCAGCACTGGATCGATGTGCAGCGCGAGGAATTCAAGCGCCTCGGCGTCATCGGCGACTGGAATAACCCCTATCTGACCATGAGCTTCGCGGCCGAGGCGCAGATCGCGCGCGAGCTGATGAAGTTCGCGGTGACCGGGCAGCTCTATCGCGGCTCCAAGCCGGTCATGTGGTCGGTGGTCGAGCGCACCGCGCTGGCGGAAGCCGAGATCGAATATCAGGATTACGAGAGCGACACGATCTGGGTGAAGTTCCCGATCCATTCGGGCAACGGCGCCTTCGGCACGCCCGATTTCGAGGACTTGAATGCCTTCGTCGTTATCTGGACGACGACGCCCTGGACCATCCCCGCCAACCGGGCGATCTCCTATTCGAGCCGGATCGCCTACGGCCTCTACGAGGTCACCAGGGCGCCCGAGGGCAATTGGGCGGCCATCGGCGAGAAATATGTGCTGGCCGACAAGCTCGCCGCCGAAACCTTCGCCAAGGCCAAGGTCGAGGAATTCACCCGCCTCGCCGACGTGGACGTTTCGAAGATCGTCTCCTGCGCGCATCCGTTGCGCGGGCTCGGCGGCGGCTATGAGTTCGAGGTGCCGCTGCTCGATGGCGAGCATGTGACCGACGACGCCGGCACCGGCTTCGTCCACACCGCCCCCGGCCACGGCCTCGACGACTTCGAAATCTGGATGAATTCGTCGCGCCTGCTGCAGTCGCTGGGGATCGACACGTCCATCCCCTTCGTGGTGGACGATGCCGGTTTCTACACCAGCGCCGCGCCGGGCTTCGAAGGCGCCCGCATCATCGACGACAATGGCAAGAAGGGCGACGCCAACCAGCGCGTCATCGCGGCGCTCGCCGAGCGCGGCATGATGGTCGCCCGCTCGCGGGTGAAGCACCAATATCCGCATTCCTGGCGCTCCAAGAAGCCGGTCATCTTCCGCAACACGCCGCAATGGTTCGTCTATATGGACCGGCCGATTGCGACGGCCCCCTCCTCCGGCGCTGACGCGCCGACCTCTCCCCCAGAGGGAGAGGTGAAAGAGGGCGCTGGTCACCTCTCCCTGGGGGGAGAGGTCGGATTGCGCAGCAATCCGGGTGAGGGGGCCTTCTCCGCCGCGTTACCCGACACCCTGCGCAACCGCGCCCTCCACGCCATCGACGTCACCAAATTCTACCCTCCCGCCGGGCAGAACCGCCTGCGCTCCATGATCGCCGAGCGCCCGGATTGGGTGCTCAGCCGCCAGCGCGCCTGGGGCGTGCCGATCGCCGTCTTCGTCCATCGCGAGACCGGGGAAATCCTGCTCGACGAGCAGGTCAATCACCGCATCGGCCAGGCCTTCGAGGAGGAGGGCGCCGACGCCTGGTTCAAGCCCGGCGCCGCCGAGCGCTTCCTGGGCGCGGCCTATAATGCCGCCGACTGGGAGAAGGTCGACGACATTCTCGACGTCTGGTTCGAGAGCGGCACGACCCATTCCTGGGTGCTGCGCAACAAGCAGAAATGGCCCTGGCTGAACTTTCCGGCCGACATGTATCTGGAAGGTTCGGACCAGCATCGCGGCTGGTTTCATTCCTCGCTGCTCGAGAGCTGCGCCACCAACGGCTTCGCGCCCTACAGGTCGGTGCTGACGCACGGCTTCACGCTCGACGGCGAAGGCCGCAAAATGTCGAAATCGCTGGGCAATACCATCGCCCCGCAGGACGTCATCAAGCAGTATGGCGCCGATATCCTGCGCCTCTGGGCCGCCTCCACCGACTATTCGGAGGATCAGCGCATCGGCAAGGAAATCCTTCAGACCACCGTCGATGCCTATCGCAAGCTCAGGAACACGCTGCGCTGGATGCTCGGCAATCTCGCCCATTTCACGCCCGAAACGGTCACCCCCGTGGAGCAGATGGCCGAACTCGACCGGCTGATGCTTTCCCGCCTCAAGGCGCTGGAGAAGACCGTCGTCGGCGCCTATCGCGGCTATGATTACAAGCGTGTGGTCGCGGCGATTTCCAATTTCGCCGCCAACGACCTCTCGGCCTTCTATTTCGACATCCGCAAGGACGCGCTCTACTGCGATCCGATCTCCTCGGTGAAGCGCAAGGGCGCGCTGACGGCGGTGGAATATATCTTCGACGCGCTGGTCAAATGGATGGCCCCCATCCTCGCCTTCACCGCCGAGGAAACCTGGCTCAGCCGGCACGGGGATGCCGTTTCGGTCCATCTCGAGCTGTTCCCGACCTTGCCGGATGCCTGGTTCGACGAGGCGCTGGAGGCGCGCTGGGAGAGGATCGCGCGGGTCCGCCGCGTCGTGACCGGCGCGCTCGAGATCGAACGGCGCGAGAAGCGCATCGGGTCTTCGCTCGAGGCGGCGCCCAAGGTCTATATCGGCGACGGCGATCTGCTGGCGGCGCTCGAGGGTATCGATTTCGCCGAGGTCTGCATCACTTCGGGCATCGAGGTGATCCCCGGCAACGGCCCCGCCGAGGCGTTCCGCCTCGCCGAAATCTCCGGCGTCGCGGTGGTGCCGGCGCTGGCCGAAGGCCGCCGCTGCGCCCGCTCGTGGAAGATCCTGCCCGAAGTGGGGTCCGACCCCGATTATCCCGACCTGTCGCTCCGCGACGCGCAGGCCATGCGCGAGCGCAAGGCCGCGGGACTCGACGCGTGAGTGAGGAAGTAACCCCCACCCCCAGCCCCTCCCCGCAAGGGGGAGGGAGGCCGGCCGAGCCTGTGTCACCGGGCTCCTCCCCCCTTGCGGGGGAGGATGGGAGGGGGGTTACTGCCACTGCTTGGGGATTGGGCCCCGCCTTCTGGCCCAGCCTCATCCTCTTCCTCGTCGCTTTCGGCGCCGACCGGCTGCACAAATTCATCCAATTGTCGCTGCTCGGCTGGAAGGGCGGCGAATATGTGCCGGTCACGGATTTCTTCGACTATGTGCTGGTCTGGAATACCGGCATTTCCTACGGTCTTTTCGCCACGCTCCCGGTGGTGCTGCTGGGCGTACTGATGCTGGTGGCGAGCGGGGGCCTCGCAGCCTGGTGGTGGCGCGCCCGGGAGCCGCTATTGCGCATGGGACTGGCGCTCTGCATAGGCGGGGCGCTATCCAATGCGCTTGACCGCTGGGTCTATGGCGGCGTGGCGGATTTCTTCCATTTCCACTACGGCCGCTGGTCTTTCTACATCTTCAACCTGGCCGATGCCGCCATCACCCTGGGCGTGATCCTGCTGCTCTTGGATTTCGCCGGACTGGGGCACCGGCGCAACAGCCCAACCTAATGCTGCCCGAATCTGGTCTTACCCCCGCCAATGGGATATACGGTGCCGGTTTGGCGGCGTGAAGCACAGGGAATCTTGATGACGCGCGACGATAAGGGGCGGCTCGCCGCCCGTTGGACGGCATTGGTGAAGCCGGTCCTCGGTTTGGCGGTGGTCCTGCTGCTGCCCGCGCTTGCCGCCTGCACTACGGCCGAGGGCACCAATGCGTTTGCGACGCCGGCGACCTTCGAGCACGAAGTGATGGATTCGACCCTGCAGGGCCTCGACATCCTGCCGCCGGACCCGCCCAAGCCCGATCCGACGCCGCGCGCGCCCTTGGTCATGCCCAAGCAGGTCGCCGAGCTGCCGCCGCCCACCAAGGACGACGTCGCCGGCCTGCCGAAGGATTCCGACAGTCCGCAGGTCAGCACCGCCGGTCTTTCGCAGGCCGATCTCGCCAAGCTGCGCAACGCCCGCGTGGTCGACCTGCAGTCGCTGGACGGCCGTCCGCTCACCGATGCCGAGCGCCGCCAGCTGACCGCGCGCATGGCCGCGGCGACCCAGGTGGCAAGCAGCGCCAGCCGCCCGCTGACCCTGCCGCCGACCTCCTATTTCTCGAGCTACAAGGGCAAGGACGCCGTCTGCCGCGCCAGCGACGGCACCCTGGTCAGCCTCAGCGACAGCCGCTGCCCCGCCCAGATCCGCAAGGCCCTGGCGCGAGACCTGACGCCGACGCAGGGCGTCGATCAGCAGATCAACACCGAGACCTACGACATGGCGAACGGCATCGATCCCAACGAGCCGAAGTAAACGGGCAGAGGCTCTTTACGTTATCGTCCTTCAGGCGGGCCCGGCCGATGCCGGGCCCTTTTTCATCGGGAGTCAATCTGATGTCCGACAGCCCCGCGCCGACCATGGCCGGTGACCGCCTCGCCAAGGTGATGGCGCGGGCCGGACTCTGCTCGCGCCGCGATGCCGAGGAATGGATCAGGGCGGGCCGGGTGACGGTCAACGGCAGCAAGATCGTCACACCTGCCTATAACGTCACCGAAAAGGACGAGATCGCCGTCGACGGCACGCCGCTCCGGGCCCGCGCCGGCACGCGCGTCTGGCTCTACCACAAGCCCAGGGGGCTGGTGGTGACCGAAAAGGACCCCGAAGGCCGGCCCACCATTTTCGAGACGCTGGCCCAGCAGGGCCTGCCGCGCGTCGTCAGCGTCGGCCGCCTCGACATCAACACCGAAGGCCTGCTCCTCCTCACCAATGACGGGGGCCTGAAGCGCGTCCTGGAGCTGCCGGCAACCGGCTGGCTGCGCAAATACCGGGTGCGGGCGCATGGCGCGATCACCCAGGCGCAGCTGGACGCGCTCAAGGCCGGCATCGAGGTCGAGGGCGTCAAATATGGCCCCGTCGACGCGAAGCTCGAACGCGAGCAGGGGGCCAATGTCTGGCTGGAACTGTCCTTGCGCGAGGGCAAGAACCGCGAGGTCAAGAACGTCCTCGCCGCGCTCGGGCTCGAAGTCAACCGGCTGATCCGCGTCAGCTATGGCCCGTTCCAGCTCGGCGACATTCCGGTGGGCGCGGTGGAGGTGGTCAAGGCGCGCGTGCTCAAGGACCAGCTCGGCAAGAAGCTGGCCGACCAGGCCGAAGTCGATTTCGCCTCCGACATGCCGGAAGTCGCCGCCGCCGACACGCCGCGGCCTTCGCGCAAGCCCGCCGGCCGCCCCGAGCGTGCCCCGCGCGAGGAACGCAGTGGCGCCGCACCGCGCCGCGGCCGCCTGGGCGATCGCCCCGAACGGCGCGCCTTCGGTTCTGGGCAGGACGCACCGCGCCGCCCCCGGCCCGGAGCGCCCCGCATCCTCTTCGACGATGGCCGCGAGCCCGTCGCCTATGAAGAAAAAACCTATGGCGGCAAGCCCAAGCGCGCCGAAGCCGGCGAGGCGCGCGGTTTCCGCGGCGCCCGTCCAGCCCGCGGCCCGCGCCCCGAGGGCGGCGACCGCCCCGCCAGGGCACCGCGCGCCGAGACCGGCGCACGTCCTGCCCGGGCGCCGCGTCCCGACGGCGATGCCCGCCCGGCGCGAGGCGCGAGGCCCGACGGCGAAAAGCGCCCCTTCCGCGGCCCGCGTCCCGAGGGCGATGCGCGGCCGCCCCGCGGCACGGGCGCACCACGCCGCAGCGGCCCGCCAAAGGGCGGCTTCGGGGGCACGGATACCGAACGGCCTGCCGGCGGCTTCCGTCCGGCGCGCGGCGGCGCGGGCGGCAAGGCCTTCGCCGGCAAATCCGCCCCCGGCAAGTCGTTTTCCGGCAAGCCCTCGGGCAGGCCTTTCTCCGGCAAGCCCGGCGGCGCCGGACCGCGCCCCGCCCGTGGCCCCCGAAAGCCCACGCCGAAAGCCTAGATGCGCATCGTTGCCGGCAAATTCCGCGGCAAGACGCTGCTGTCGCCGCGCGACGACTCCATCCGCCCGACCGCCGACCGGGCGCGCGAGGCCATCTTCAATATCCTTTCGAGCCGCATGGGTCCCGTTCTCGACGGCCGCCGGGTGCTCGACCTGTTTGCGGGCACCGGCGCGCTTGGGCTCGAGGCGCTGTCGCGCGGCGCCGCCAATGTCGTGTTCGTCGACAACGGCGCCGAGGCGCGCGGCCTGATCCGCGACCACATCGAAGCCTTCGGCGCCGGCGGCGTCACCAAGCTGCTCCGCCGCGACGCTACCGAGCTCGGCCCCGTGGGCAGCATGAAGCCCTTCGACCTCGTCTTCCTCGATCCGCCCTATGGCAAGGGGCTGGGTGAGCGGGCGCTGGTTTCAGCCAAGGCCGGCGGCTGGCTCGCGCCGGG
>DASZUI010000125.1:0-8031 GCA_035547675.1 Devosia sp. | reverse complement strand
GTGATGCTGCGCGATGCCGGCGCCCGGCACGACCTGGTCGATGCGGTGATTACGCCGCGCTCCGACGACGTGCTGCAGATCACCCAGCGCGTCGAGGCGCTGTCGGCCTTCCTTGCCAGCGAGGACGGAAAGAACCTGCTTTCCGGCTATCGCCGCGCCGTCAACATCGTCGTCGCCGAGGAAAAGAAGGACGGCACCAGCTATGGCGGCGTGGTGACGCTGGCGTCGCTCCGCAGTCCCGAGGAGCAGGCGCTCGCCCGCGCCGTCGAGATCGCCGCCGCCGGCGCCCAGCACCGCGTGCAGGCCGGCAATTACGCCGGCGCCATGACCTCGCTGGCCCAGCTCCGCAAGCCGGTGGACGATTTCTTCGAAACCGTGCTGGTCAACGACCCCGACCCCAAGCTGCGCACCAACCGGCTGAACCTGCTCGCCCGGCTGAGGGACACCATGCACCTGGTCGCGGATTTCTCGAAAATCGAGGGGTAGGCCGCTAAGCGGGAGAGGGCAGCGCGCGTTAGTGGATTCCGGCCTTCGCCGGAATGACGCCGGGGTGGGGCATCGCCGTACCAAATTCCACTGTGTCATTCCGGCGAAGGCCGGAATCCATGGCGCGCGCTGCCCCGTGGAACTTACGCCGACCTCATGGTGAGGTGCGAGGCGTAGCCGAGCCTCGAACCATGGGCAGCGCGCTCTCTACCGCTCAGCATTAGAAGTCCGGTCCAGCCGAATGGCTGGCTCCTCTTTTCAGCTTGAACGGCGCCATGCCCTCGTTGGCCAGCTGATCGGCCCGCTCGTTGAACTCGTCGCCATTGTGGCCCTTGACCCAGTGCCAGTCGATCGAATGGCGCGACACGGCTTCGTCCAGCGCCTGCCAGAGTTCGGCGTTCTTGACCGGCTTCTTGTCGGCGGTCTTCCAGCCGTTCCGCTTCCAGCCGTGTATCCATTTGGTCAGCCCGTCCTTGACATATTGGCTGTCGGTGTGGAGCTCGATCTGGCAGGGGCGTTTCAGCGCGTTGAGCGCTTGGATGGCAGCGGTGAGCTCCATGCGGTTGTTCGTGGTCAGCGCCTCGCCGCCCTTCAGCTCCTTGACGTGGCCGCCATATTGCAGCACCGCGCCCCAGCCGCCCGGGCCCGGATTGCCGGAGCAGGCGCCATCGGTGTGGATGATGACCTTTTCCGACACTATGCGCGCTCCAGCACGTTGCACCGGCGCGGCGCGCCGGGCACCCGCCGAGAGCCTGCATTGCCGGACACGTCCTCGCCCCCGCCGGCCAGCGTGCGGCGCGCCGTTTCGACCCCGATCATCAACCGACGGCCACGCGCAATTCGCGCGGCAGGTTGAAGACGATGGATTCGCGCTGCGTGCCGCTCGCCGACACCCTGATGTCGAAGCGGCCGGCGAAGGCCTCGACGATTTCGTCGACCAGCTTTTCCGGCGCCGAGGCGCCCGCCGTGATGCCCAGCCGGCGCACGCCCTCGAACCTGTCCCACTCGATGCAGTCCGCCCGCTCGACCAGCATGGCCTTGGCGCAGCCGGCGCGTTTGGCCACCTCGACCAGCCGCACCGAATTGGAGGAATTGGGCGAGCCGACGACGATCATCGCATCGACCTCGGGCGCCACGCGCTTGACCGCTTCCTGCCGATTGGTCGTGGCGTAGCAGATGTCTTCCTTGTGCGGCCCGCCGATTTCGGGGAAGCGCCGCTTCAGCACGGCCACGATGGCGCTGGTATCGTCCACCGACAGCGTCGTCTGCGTCACGAAGGCGAGGCGTGCCGGATCGCGCGGCTCGAAAACCTCCGCGTCGGCCACCGTTTCGATGAGGCTGATGGCGCCTGCGGGCAATTGCCCCATCGTGCCCACCACTTCCGGGTGCCCGCGGTGCCCGATCAGCACCACCTCGTGCCCCTCGTTGAAATGCCGCTGCGCCTCCACATGCACCTTGGAGACGAGCGGGCAGGTGGCATCGAGGAAGAACATGCCGCGCGACGCGGCATCCGCCGGCACCGATTTCGGTACGCCATGCGCCGAGAACACCACGGGCGATTGCGTGGAGGCGGGGATTTCGTCGAGCTCCTCGACGAAGACGGCGCCCTTGGCCCGGAGCCCATCCACGACATATTTGTTGTGCACGATCTCGTGCCGCACATAGACCGGCGCGCCATATTTCTCGAGCGCCAGCTCGACGATCTGGATGGCCCGGTCCACGCCGGCGCAAAAGCCGCGCGGCGCGCACAGCAGAATGTCGAGTTGCGGTCTTGTTTCCATGTCGGACGAGATGCTTTCTGGCAGGGGGCAAGTCAAGTGCGTTGCCCACACGAGCTAGCTGGGCAATATGGCATTGCATTTGGCGGATCTGGATAAATCGTGAGTCTCGCCTCGGAAATGTTCGCCATCGCGCCGGCCTATGGCTCGGCGAGTCTTTCGGCGCAGCAGGAAGGCCTGCTTGCCGGCAAGGCGCGCTGGCTCTATGCGGCCGCCGAAGCGGGCTTTCCGGTGCTGCCGACCATCGTGCTGACCCGCGCGGCCTGGGAAGGCCTGCAGGCCGAGCGGCGCCAGCAGGACGACCGGCTGCGCCGCCATTGGGTGGCGACGCTCTTCCGCCTCGTCGACCGCAACGGCGCGCCGCCCGACCTCACGGTCAGGACCTCGGCGCCGCGCCACACGGCGGGGCTGATGCCGGCCGTGATGGGCATTCCCGCGCCGCGCAACGAGGCCGAATCGGTCGATCCCGGCAAGCCGCTCGGCCGCGCCATCCGCCACGCCTTCGAATCCTACGGGCCGCCCGGGCCCTGGAGCGGGGCCGAGATCGTCATCGTGCAGGCGATGGCCGAGGGCGATCTCATCTCCTTCTTCACCCGCGATCCGCAGACCGGCGAAATCGGCCCCGCGCCCAGCAATGGCAGCGCGCTCGATACCAGGCTCGGCGCGGCGGGGCCGCTCATCGATATTCTCGACCGCGCCTCGGGCCAGCACATGGCCTGCGTCGTTTCGGCCGAAATCGGCGGGGTGCGGCTGGTTTCGGCGCGGCCGATCCAGCCCGCCGCAGCGGCCGAAGTCGAGGCGGCGGTGGATCGCGTCAATCGCGGCGCCTGGACGCAGCGCGAGGCGGTGGCCGGCATCGATCCCGCCCGCCTGCCGCAATTGCTGCACCCGAGGCTGAAGTCGGGCCTCGGCGCCAAGCCCATTGCCCAAGGCCTCGGCGTCTCGCCCGGCGCCGCCAGCGGCATCATCGTCTTCAGCCCCGAGGACGCGGCGCGCATGCGCGCCCGCGGCCGGCCCTGCATCCTGGTCGTGCCCGAAACAGGGCCGGGCGACATCGAGGGCATGAAGGCGGCAACCGGCATCTTGACCGCGCGCGGCGGCATGACCAGCCATGCGGCGGTGGTCGCCCGCATCACCGGCAAGCCCTGCGTCGCGGCGGTCCGTACGCTCTCGGTGGATGCCGCCGAGATGCGCTGCTTCATCGACAAGCGCGAATATCACGCCGGCGACCGGCTCACCATCGACGGCTCGGACGGCTCGGTCTATGCCGGCAATCTGCCGCTGAGCCAGCCCCATATCGGCGGCGCCATGGAAAAGCTGCTCGGCTGGTCCGATGCCGCCCGCAAAATCGCCGTCCGCACCAATGCCGAAACCATCGAGGCGGCGACGACGGCGCTGAGCTTCGGCGCCGAGGGCATCGGGCTCGCCCGCTCCGAACATATGTTCTTCTCCCCCGAGCGCATGGTGGCGCTCCGCCGCATGATCCTGTCGGAGGACGAGGCCGACCGCGCCGCGGCGGTAAACGGCCTGGTGGATTACCAGACCGAGGATTATTCGGCGCTCTTCACCACCATGGCCGGCCGGCCGGTCACCGTGCGCCTCTTCGATCCGCCGCTGCACGAATTCCTGCCGCGCAGCGACGAGGATATCGACGAGGCGGCCTCTTCCCTCGGCCTGCCGGTGCGGGCCCTGCGGCTGAGGCTCGAGCGGCTGGCCGAGATCAACCCCATGCTGGGCCATCGCGGCGTGCGGCTCGCCATCACCTATCCCGAAATCCTCGAAATGCAGATCGCCGCGCTCATGGCCGGCGTCCGCGCCGCCTCGCGCCGGCAGAACGAGCCGGTGGCGCTCGAGGTCATGGTGCCCTTCGTGTCGACGGCACGCGAGGTCGCCTGGGTGCGCGAGCGCGTGCTGGCGCTGGTCGATGGCGCCGGGCTCGAACCCGAGGCGCGGGCGCGCTTCGCCTTCGGCACCATGATCGAACTGCCGCGCGCCGCGCTCAGGGCAGGGGAGATCGCCCAGTCGGTCGATTTCTTCTCCTTCGGCACCAATGACCTGACGCAGACCACCTTCGGCATTTCGCGCGACGACGCGCCCGCCTTCCTCGCCGCCTATCAGCGCAAGGGCCTCTACGATGCCGATCCCTTCGTGACGCTCGACCAGAAGGGCGTGGGCGAGATCATTTCGATGGCCATCGAGCGCGGCCGCAAGGCCAATCCGCGCCTCAAGATCGGCATCTGCGGCGAGCACGCGGGCGACCCCGCCTCGCTCGAATTCTTCGCCCGGCTCGGCGTCGACTATGTCAGCTCCTCGCCCTATCGCGTGCCCGTCGCACGGCTGGCGCTCGCGCAGGCGGCGGGCTGACCAGCCGTTCGGGTGGGACTCCGCCCTTCGCTGGAATGACCTCGGGTTCTGGGGTGAGGCCATGCCTCGCGCGCGCCGTCATTCCGGCGAAGGCCGGAATCCACCAAGGCGCGCTGCCTGCGGAACAGCCACGCTATAGCCCCGATCGCGCCGGGAATTAACCACCGGAGGGAGCCAAACCCGCCCGAATCTGCCTGTTTACGAGACGATAACCCTAACCAAGCATCATGGGGTTTGCCGGCATTTTAGCAACTGCCGGCGCGTACCCCTGTTGTCAGTAGCGAGTACCGCGTTTGAGAGCCCAGCAGACTTGGTCGACCGGCCCCGCAAGGGTTCGCGCCGATCTCCTGTCTCTCCGATCCATCATCGCCTGCCTCTTCGCCATGCTCGGCTATGCGGCGTTGACGGTGGGCGTATATGGTCCGGGCGCGGGCCCGGTGGCGCTGCCCGCCAAGGTCGTGGCGGCCGCGGCTGCAGCAGCTCCTGCCGCCCTGCATTTCGAGGGCGGCAAGCCTGTCATAACGGGGTCCGTCGCCGATCTGTTCCAGACCGTGGGCACCTTTGTCGGCCCCAATGAGGGGATGAAGCAGGACCGGCTCCGTCCCGCCGTCGATGCGCTTTCCATCACCAGGAGCTTCGAGGAGGCGCGCACCCGCATCGCCAGCCTCGCCAACAGCAACAACGCCAACGCCCTGCCGGTGCCGGCGAGCGCCGTGGTTGCCGACGCCAGCCGCCCGGTGAGCCCCACCGCAATCAGCGCCCGCATCGCGCTCGCCGCCGTCGATCCCTCCGCAGCGGCGAAGCCTGCGCCCGACAGCGCCGCGCTCAACGCCATCACGGCGGCGACGCCCGGCGATCCCAATGCCCCGGTGCCCGGCACGCTGTCCCAGCAGCTCGCCTATGCCCGCGAAGATGCGCCGGTCACCGTGTTCCCCGACAAGCCGGAAACCAAATACGCCGAGAAGGATTTGAACTGCCTCGCCCAGGCGGTCTATTTCGAGGCGCGCGGCGAAAGCTATCGCGGCCAGGTCGCCGTGGCCCAGGTGGTGATGAACCGGCTGGCCCATCCGCTCTATCCCAAGACCATTTGCGGCGTCGTCTTCCAGGATTCGACGCATCACGACGCCTGCCAGTTCTCCTTCGCCTGCGACGGCCGGCCCGAGACGATCACCGAGCCGGAGCCCTGGAAACAGGCGCAGGAAATCGCCCAGAAAGTCGCCTCGGGCGAACTCTACCTGCCCGAAGTCGGCGACGCCACGCACTACCACGCCACCTATGTCTATCCCGACTGGGCCCCGCAGCTGAAGCGGGTAACCAAGATCGGCATGCACATCTTCTACAAGTTCAAGAACGCGGCGTAGGGACGGCGCGCGCTGCCCATCCTTCGACAGGCTCAGGATGAGGTGGGGGGTTGCTTGACCCGCCGGTGCCAAATTCCACGACCTCATGGTGAGCCTGTCGAACCATGGGCCGCGCGCGCCATGGATTCCGGCCTTCGCCGGACTGACGCCGGGGTGGGGCATCGCCGTACCAAATTCCGCCATGTCATTCCGGCGAAGGCCGTAATCCAGCCACATTCACCAACCGTGGAGCTTAAAGTCCACGCTGCGCGCTTGGCCCATCCTTCGAGGGTCGCTTCGCTCCCACCTCAGGATGAAGTGGTATCCGCTTTCACGTCCTCATGGTGAGCTTGTCGAACCATGGGCCGCGCGCGCTCTACCTGTCCGTCGCGAAAGGCCGGTCCAGCCGAATGGCTGGCCCCTCGCGGCCCGTCTGGCCGCGATGGCGCAGGAAATGGTCGGCGAGGACCACGGCCATCATGGCTTCCCCGATGGGCACGGCGCGGATGCCGACGCAGGGATCGTGCCGGCCCTTGGTGACGACTTCGGTGTCTTCGTTGGCGGTGGTCACCGTCCGCCGTGGCGTGATGATCGAGGAGGTCGGCTTGACGGCGAAGCGCGCGACGATCGGATCGCCATTGGAAATGCCGCCAAGAATGCCGCCGGCGTGGTTGGAGAGGAAATAGGGCCCGTTATTGCCGGCCCGCATCTCGTCGGCATTCTCCGTGCCGGTAAGGGCCGCCGCGCCCATGCCCTCGCCGATCTCGACGCCCTTGACGGCGTTGATCGACATGAAGGCGGAGGCGATGTCGGCGGAAAGCTTGCCATAGATCGGCGCGCCCCAGCCTGGCGGCACGCCCTCGGCCACCACTTCGATCACCGCGCCCACCGAATTGCCGTCCTTGCGGATGCCGTCGAGATAATCGGCCCAGAACGCCGCGGCCTTGGCGTCGGCGCAGAAGAAGGGGTTCTGGTCGACTTGGGCCCAATCGAAATTGGCATAGTCGATCTTGTGCGGCCCCATTTGCACCAGGCTCGCCCGCACCTTGACCCCGGGGATCACCAGCCGTGCAATGGCGCCCGCCGCGACCCGGGCCGCCGTTTCGCGCGCCGAAGCGCGCCCTGAGCCCTTGTAGTCGCGGATGCCGTATTTCTGCTGGTAGGTGAAATCGGCGTGGCCGGGCCGGTATTTGTCCTTGATGTCGGAATAGTCCTTGGAGCGCTGGTCGGTGTTCTCGATGATCAGCGAGATCGGCGTGCCGGTGGTCTTGAGCACGCCATCCGCCTCATCCTCGAAGGTGCCGGAAAGAATGCGGACGATGTCGTCCTCGCGCCGCTGCGTGGTGAAGCGCGACTGGCCCGGCTTGCGCCGCTCGAGATCGCGCTGGATCAGGTCGGCACTGATCGGGATGCCGGGCGGGCAACCGTCGACCACCACGCCAATGGCAGGCCCGTGGCTCTCGCCCCAGGTGGTGAAGCGGAACATGTGGCCAAAGGTGTTGAAGCTCATGGGGGGTGCTCGAACTGACTAACGGCGCCTGGCGACGGCCGTTGCTCTAGGAGCGGGGGCGCGGAACGTCAATCTTCATCGCCGCTCAGGCTTTGCCGCCCTATGACCAGGAATTGCTCATATCCCTCGTCGCGGCGGCCAATGCCGATGACGAGCACCGTCAGCACGTCGTTGCGGACTTCATAGACCAGCCGATAACCGGCGCCGCGCAGCTTAATCTTGTATGTTTACTGCCGGCCGCGCAGCTTTGCCGCTGGAACGTGCGGGTTTTCCACGCGTCGCCGCAGCACTTTTTCGAACTGGCTGCGGACGGTCATCCCGAGCTTGTTCCAACTTCTTGTGGCGTCTGGGGTGAATATCAGCCGATAGCTCATCCAACGACACCTCGATCCCGGCCTCCGGCTCCTGTTTGCTCAGCATGTCGAGGATGTTGAGATCGTCAAGCGCCTCCAGCATCCCTTCCCATGCCGGCGGCGAAATGATGTAGCCCACCACCCGGTTGTGGTTCAGCACCGCGACAGCCTGCGTCTCGGCCGCAACAAAGGCGGCGCCG
>DASZUI010000124.1:0-1985 GCA_035547675.1 Devosia sp. | reverse complement strand
AGCAGCACGTTGAAGCGCGGCTTGAGGCGCTTGATGAGGTTGGCCTCGAGCAGCAGGGCCTCGCCCTCGGTCTCGGTGCGGACGAATTCCATGGAGCGCGTGGCCGCGACCATGCGGCGCAGGCGCAGCTCCAGCGCCTCGGGACGCGTGTAATTGGTGACACGCGCCTTGAGGTTGCGGGCCTTGCCCACATACATGACCTCGCCCTCGGCATCGAGCATGCGATAGACGCCGGGCGCGGCGGGGAGGGTTTTCACGAAGGCGCGGATGATGTCGGCGCCGCTTGGCGAATTGGTCTCGTTCATTCTCGTCTCGGGCGCTTCCCGTGAGGCGGCGCCACTAGGGGTTCTCGCGCGGCGTCGGGCCGCGGCGCAGGGGCCATTCCAGGTGCTCGCCGCCGTCGAGCGCGATCATCTGTCCGGTCATGCTGCGGGCGGCCAGCACCATTAGCACGCCCTCGGCGATTTCCTCGGGACTGGCGCCGCGTCCGAGCGGCAGTTCCGACTGCCGCTGAAGATAGCGCTCCCTACTGACACCGGATGGCGGGATTGTGGGACCCGGGGCGATGGCGTTGACGCGGATGCGCGGCGCCAGCGACTGCGCCAGCGTCCGCGTCATCGTCCAGAGCGCCGACTTCGACAGCGTATAGCTGAAATGGGCGGGCGAGAAATCCAGTACCCGCGCATCGATGATGTTGACGATGTTGCCGGTGACGCCCTTCGGGAGCTGGGCGGCAAAGTCGCGGGCGAGAAAGGCGGGCGCCTCCACATGCACCGCGAAATGGGCATCCCAGACCGGCTCGGCAAGATCGAGCGCAGAGTCGCGGAGGAAGACCGAGGCATTGTTCACCAACAGGGTGATCGGGCCGAAGGGGGCCGCGGCATCGGCGATGAGCGCGGCGCGCCCGACGCGGTCGGCGAGGTCGGCCTGAATGGCCAGCGCGGCGCCGCCCGCCTCCCGGATCGCGGCGACGGTCGCCTCGGCCTTGTCGCGCTGGCTGCGATAATTGACCAGCACGGCATAGCCATCTTGCGCCAGCGCGCGGGCGATGGCGGCGCCGATGCGGTCGGCGGCGCCCGTCACCAGCGCCACGCCGCGATGTTCGGAAGCTGGACTCATCATGTCATCGATCTCTGCCCGATGCTTGGCCCGATGCTTGGCGCGTTTCGCCGCGCGCCGCAATGGTCAGAGATAATGGGCCAGGGCGGGCTCCATCCAGCCGGCGCCGAGGACGTCGGCGCGGAAGAGGCCATGGGGCGGCGCCTCTGCGACGCGTTCGGAGCCGAGCCGGTGCTGGGCGGCATCGATGGCGATGAGCCCCCGGGCAAGCCCGTCGAGCGCGAAGACGAGTTTCGCCGGCCTGCCATCGGTGCCGTTGAAGCCGATCTCGAGCCGGTGGCCGGGCACGAGCCGATCGAGCAGCGCCTGGGCCGGTTTGCCGAGGAAGAAGAAGTCGTCGCGCCGGCCGAACGGCGCGAGCGAGGCGGGGATTTGGAAGGTGAGCGCCCGGCCGTCTACCGTGGCGGTAAGCGGCCGGGCGGGATCGGGCGGCGGGCCTGCGGTTTGGAAGGAAATCTCCCAATAGACGCCCTCCGCCGCGCGCCCGATGCGCAACAGGGCGCCCGATTCCGGATCGCGCGATGCGGCAAAGCAATAGCCGTCGCCGGCACAGGCGATCCGCCAGTCGTCAGGCCTGCCGGGCGGGGTTGTCGACTGTTGTGCTGCTGCCTGAGTCGGGCCCGGGAAGCACGCGACAAGACAAAACAGCAGCCAAAATCCCGGTGCGGAAATTCCCCTCCGATGGTAACCGTCTGTAGTTGCTTTGGTTTTTTGTTGTTCCAATGGTCGTCTGCGCTTTTGAAGGAAGCTTTGAAGGATTAATATGGTCTTGCGACTTTGGTCCCAAGGGGCCGAGAGGGAAGGAAGGCAAAACACATGGACCAGCTTATTCCACTCATCGTTCAACTGATTGGCGGCGGTATCGG
>DASZUI010000123.1:0-12915 GCA_035547675.1 Devosia sp. | reverse complement strand
ACCGCCGCCAAGAAGATCGCCGATCTCTGCGAGGCCTATGACGTGCTGGTCATCCCCCATGCCGGGCAGATGCACAATTACCACGTCACCATGTCGAGCTACGCCGCCCCGATCTCGGAATTCTTCCCCAAGGTGCCGGTCGAGGTGGGCAATGAGCTCTTCTGGTACATTTTCGATGGCGAGCCGGTCGCCGAGAACGGCTTCATCGACTTGGCGGACGACAAGCCCGGCTTCGGCCTGACGCTGAAGCCGGCGGACGAAAACTTCAAGCTGACGAGGTGACGATGTCGGCGGCGTTTCCCCTCCACTGCATCATTCCCGATCTGCACGGCGTCATTCCCGCCCCCCACCCCGTCATTCCCGCGAAAGCGGGAATCTCCGTTTCGACGAACCCAGCACGTTTTGAAACAGGGATTCCCGCTTTCGCGGGAATGACACAGTGCAAGACGGAGAGGGCGGTATAATGCCGAACTTCCCGATCATCGACACGCATCTGCACATCTGGGACCAGACGCGGCTCAGATATTCCGCCTTCGAGGGCAGCCCGCTTTTCGGCCATCCCTATCACGTCGAGGACTACCGGCGCGACTGCGGCAGCCTCGAGGTCGAGGCCATGGTCTTCCTCGAATGCTATGCCGATTTCTGGGAAGGCGGCGGGCAATATATCGAGGAGATCGAGTTCGTCGAGGACGAGGCGAGGCGCGACCCCCGCATCAGGCGCATTGTGCCCATGGCGCCCCTAGAATGGGGCAGGGGCGTCGAGCCCATACTCGAAAAGATGCGCGACGAGCACCCGCTGGTGCGCGGCATCCGCCGCATCGTCGAGTTCGATGCCGACCCGCGCGCCCTGACGCTCTCCGACAGTTTCGTCGAAGGCGTGAACCTGCTCGAAAAGTTCGGCTGGCACTTCGAGATCAACGTCAATCACACGCAGATGGATATCGTGCGCGAATTCGTGCCGCGCATCTCCTCGGGCGTGCCGTTGATCCTCGATCATTGCGGCAAGCCCGGCATCAAGGAAGGCGCCATCGAGCAGTTCCGCGCCGATGTGAAGGAGCTGCGCCAATATCCGAATTTCGTGATGAAGCTCTCCGACCTGCCGGTGGAAGCCGATCTCGAGTGCTGGACGCCGGCGGATTTGCGCCCCTATATCGAGGCCACCCTCGATGCCTTCGGTCCGGAGCGCACCATCTACGCCGGCGACTACCCCATCTGCCTGCAGGCGACGACCCTGACGCGCTGGGTCGAGGTGCTGGACGAGGCGTTCGCCGATCTCGGCCTCTCGGAGGCCGAGACGCGCCGGATTTACCGCGACAACGCCATCGCCTTCTACAAACTCGAGCTCTGAGGCATGCCGGTGGCGAGCAAGGCGGAAAGCGACATCGTTGAGGGAAGCGGCGGCGAGCCCGACGCCTTCTCCGACCTGGTCGAATCCGCCCGTCGCGGCAAGGCCGGCAGCGATCTGGCCGGCACGGAGTTCGCCGGCGGTGCATTGGAGCGGCGCTCGATTTCCGAGCAGGTCGCCAACCGCATCCTCGCCATGATCAAATCGGGCAATCTGCGCCCCGGCGAACGGCTCCCCACCGAGCAGCAGATGGGCATCGCCTTCGGCATTTCCCGGCCGCCGCTACGCGAGGCGCTGAAGGCGCTGACCCTGATGGGCGTGCTCGAAAGCCGCCAGGGCGGCCGCTACACCGTGACGGACCTGTCGCCCAGCCGGCTGGTCGCCCCCTTCAACGTCATGCTTTCGGTGGGCGACTACGACGTCAACGAGCATTTCGAGGCGCGCACGGTGGTCGATTGCGAGCTGGTGCGCCTCTGCACGATCCGCGCCACGCCCGAGCAGCGCCAGCGCATCATGCAGCACGCCATAGACGGCAAGGCTTTCTTCCTCGATCCGGTCGGCTTCCGCCTGCTCGATATCGAGTTCCACCAATCGCTGAATGAGGCGGCCGGCAACCGGCTGCTCGCCGCCCTCTCGCAGGGGCTCTACGATATTGCGCTCGACGTGCGCCGGATCGCGAGCGCGATGGAGGGCAATATCGAAAAGAGCGTCGGCCAGCATATCGAGGTTGCCGAGGCCGTCATGGCCAATGATCCGGCCGCCGCCGTCGCCGCCTATCGCCGCCACCTCGAGCATGTCCGCGACACCACCATCGAGGCCATGGCCCGCGCCATTTCTTGAGAGCGCTTCAGGGGAGAAGATGTCCGAGCAGATCGCCTTCCGCATGAATTTGTTTCCCGGCCAGGCCGCCGAGTATCGCAAACGCCACGACGAGATTTTCCCCGAGCTGGTGACGGCGCTGAAGGACGCCGGCGTCTCCGATTATTCGATCTGGCTCGACCCGGAGAGCGGACATCTGTTCGGCATTTTGACCCGCACCGACGACCACAAGATGGATGCATTGCCGGATACCGAGATCATGAAGCGCTGGTGGGCGCATATGGCCGACATCATGGCGACCGATGCCGACAATGTGCCGGTGCAGATCAATATGAAGCGCGTCTTCTACCTGCCGTGAGCCATCCCTTCCGCATCGCCGCCGTCCGCGTCTTTACCGTCAGATCGACGGCGCGCGGGGGCGATTATTTTTCGCAAGGAGAGCGCGAGCACTGGCTGGTCGACAGCCTCATCTCCAACCCCATGTCGGGCTATGAGGCGTTCAAGGCCCGCCGCAGCTCATGGGGCATTTCCGTGCTCGGCTCGCTCGTCGTGGAGATCGAGGCCGAGGACGGCACGATCGGCGTCGCCGCGGGCTCGGGCGGTGCCCCCGCGGCCTGGCTCATCAAGCGGCACTTCGCCCGCTTCCTCGTCGGCGAGGATGCGCGCAACATCAATCGCATCTGGGACGAGATGTACCGCGCCTCGCTGCCCTATGGCCGCAAGGGCCTGCCGCTGATGGCGATCAGCGCCGTTGACCTGGCGCTCTGGGACCTGCTCGGCAGATTGCGCAACGAGCCGGTCTATAATCTCATCGGCGGGCTCAGCCGCGACGAGATCGCCTTCTACTGCACGGGCCCCGATGCCGGCGCCATCAAATCCATGGGTTTTTGGGGCGCCAAGGTGCCGTTGCCCCATTCGCATTTCTACGGCGAGCCGGGACTGCAGGAGAATGTCGCCTTCCTGACGGCACATCGCGAAGCGGTCGGCCCCGGCTTCCCGCTGATGGTCGATTGCTACATGTCGCTCACCGTCCCCTACGCGATCCGGCTCGCCGAGGCTTGCCGCGACCTCGACATCTACTGGTGGGAGGAGGTGCTCTCGCCCGACGATGTCGAGGGCTATCGCCAGATCAGGCAGGCGCATCCGACCCTGAAATGGACGACCGGCGAGCACGAATATTCGCGCTATGGCTTCCGCCGCCTCATCGAAGAGCGCACGCTCGACATCCTGCAGCCGGACGTCATGTGGGTCGGCGGCCTCACCGAACTGCTGCACATCGCCGCCCATGCCGCGGCCTATGACCAGCTCGTCGTGCCGCATGGCAGCGGGCCCTATTCCTACCACTTCATCGCCAGCCAGACCGGCAGCGCCTTCTGCGAATATGTCGCGGCGAGCCCCGACGGCAAATCCATCCAGCCGGTCTTCGGCGAGCTGTTCACCGGCGAGGAATTGCCCGTGGGCGGCCGGCTGAAACTGAGCGACCGCCCGGGCTTCGGCATGGAACTGGCGGATCGGGGGATGCTGGAGGAGGTCTGAGCGCGGGCGGAAGGCCCCCTCATCCCGGCCTTCGGCCGGACCTCTCCCCCAAGGGAGAGGTGAAAGAGGGCCGTACCAATGCTGCAGCTCACCTCTCCCTCTGGGGGAGAGGTCGACGCCAAGCGTCGGGTGAGGGGGCCTTCTTCGATGCCGACGCTATCTTACCCGCTCCCCCGTCCCGTCGAACACCAGCGCGCGTGCCGGATCGAAGCACGCCGAAATTCGGTCGCCGGATTTGATGCTGCGGTCGTTCTGCGTGGCGATGGTGACCAGCTCCCCCGCGCCATGGCGCGCATAGGCATAGGTCTCGGCCCCCAGATGCTCGATCATTTCGACATCGAGTTCGAGCTGCGCCGCCCCCTCCGGCCGGAAGTGCTCCGGCCTGATGCCGACCGTCACTTCGCTGCCCGGCGCGGCCTGCACTGTGAGCGGGATCGCCTGATTGCCGTGGTCGGGCAGCCGTACCATCCCGGCCTCCACCACGCCCCTGAGGAAATTCATCTTGGGCGAGCCGATGAAGCCGGCCACGAACAGATTGTCCGGGTCGTCATAGAGGTCGAGCGGCGTACCGGCCTGCGCCACCTCGCCATCGCGCAGCACCACGATCTTGTCCGCCAGCGTCATCGCCTCGACCTGGTCATGCGTCACATAGATGATGGTGGTGGCGAGTTCCTTGTGCAGCCGCGCGATTTCGATCCGCATATGGACGCGCAGCTCCGCGTCGAGATTGCTCAGCGGCTCGTCGAACAGGAAGACCTGCGGATGCCGCACGATGGCGCGCCCGATGGCGACGCGCTGCCGCTGCCCGCCCGAAAGTTCGCGCGGCCGCCTCTCGAGCAGCGGCTCGAGCTCGAGGATGCGCGCGGCCTCGGCGACCTGCTTTTCGATCTCCGGCTTCGGCACCCCGGCGAAGCGCAGCGCGAAGCCCATGTTCTCCCGCACCGTCATATGCGGATAAAGCGCATAGGACTGGAACACCATGGCGATGCCGCGCCGGCTCGGATCGACGTCGTTCATCCGCTGATTGCCGATCTCGAGCTCGCCCGCCGTGATCGTCTCCAGTCCCGCGATCATGCGCAGCAGCGTGGATTTGCCGCAGCCCGAGGGGCCGACGAACACCACGAATTCCTTGCTGGCGATATCGAGGTCGATCCCCTTGATGACCTCGACCGCGCCGAAGGACTTGCGCACCCCCCTGAGCTTCAGCCCGCTCATCGGAACGTCCTCAGCACGCCTGAAGCGCGAGCGTGGCGGTGCCGAAGCGAGGGCTCGTCACGCTGATCTCTATCGGCCCCGGCGCGCCCACCGATTCCAGCCAGAAACCCGTCGAGCCGCCCCTGAGCGGCACCAGCCCCGGCCCGATCCGGCGGCCGGCGCCGGTCACCTCGATTGCGACCGGCTCCATCAGGAAAGGCAGCTTGTGCCCCGCCTGGTCGAGCGCCCGGATCATCACCCGCACGCTGTCCTTGCCTGCGGCCGAGATCGTGTCGCGGTCCGCCACGACCTCGAGCGTCGTCGCCACCGGATCGGCGACGAAGCGCACCTGTTTGACCGGCTTGCCGCCGATCAGCCCGGTGACCACCCCATCCTCCCACTTCATGCCCCAGAGCCCCAGCTCCTCATTGGAAAAATGCCGCCGCTCGATGATCACTGGCGCATGCGGCAGATGCGGGAAGCGCTCGCGGTCGGGGGTGAAGCGCTTGGGCGGGTTGTCGCCATAGCGCAGCTCGATCTCCTCGCAATTGGTGAGCACGATCAAGGGCAGCACGCCGCCGATATTGCGCTCGCCCCGCGCCCAGAAGGTCACCGGCTCGAGGATCACCTCCTCGTCCGGCGCGCATTGGCTGGCATAGGCATAGGCGGCGAATTTCGGCTCGCGGAACATGTCCATCACGCCATGGTGGCAGATGCGGTCGCCCGAGCCGAAATCCTTGTGCGTATTGTAGTCGAAGGCGCACCAGCCGATGGCCCCGGCCACGCCCGGCTGGCCGAAGGCGGCGTTCAGCACTTCGAGGTGCCGGATGACGTGCTCGGCCTGCCGCTGCTCCTGGTCGAAGCTCTTGGTGGGGTACATGTGCCCGCCGAACTCGGTGATGAGATAGGGGACGGGGCCGTCGAGCCCCGTCGTCTCGGCCATCGGCCGGAGCGGCGTGCGCGGCCGGTTGCCGCCCAGCTCCTCATTGCCGAGCACGAAATCGTTCATCGTATAGACGTCCTCGAGCAGCTCGCTCTCGGTGATGTAGCGCACCCCGCCCGTCTGGCGGGTCGGGTCGAGTTCATGCGCCACCCGGTTCGTTTCGGCGTAGAAATCGTGGTCGTCCTGGGATTCGTTGATGCGCACGCCCCAGAGCACGATCGAGGGATGGTTCCAGTCGCGCGTGACCATCGCCCGCACATTGTCGACGGCCTGCGCCTTCCAGGCCGCGTCCCCGATATGCTGCCAGCCCGGAATTTCCTCGAAGACGAGCAGCCCGATGCGGTCGCAATGGTCGAGAAACCAGGTCGATTGCGGATAATGCGAGGTGCGGACGATGTTGACGTGCAGCTGGTGCTTGAGGATTTCGGCGTCCCGCTCCTGCGCCGCCCGCCCGAGCGCATAGCCGGAATAGGGGAAGGACTGGTGCCGGTTGAGCCCATGCAGCTTCACCACCCGTCCGTTGAGCTTGAAGCCTTCAGTGGTGAATTCCGCCGTGCGGAAGCCGAAGCGCTGCGTCAGGCTGTCCTCGCCGAGCGTGAGCTCCAGGCTGTAGAGCACCGGCGTCTTGAGATCCCATAGCGACAATCCCTCGAGCCCGTCGAACTGCAGCGCCATCCGGGCGGTGGCCGGCACGGAGGTGGTGGCGATGGTCCGCCCTTCGGCATCCTTGAGCGCCGCATCGAGCGTGCCGCTGATCGGCAGATTGGCCGGATTATGGAGGCCCACCTGCACCCGCACCGATTTCCTTTCGGCCAGCGCATCGGGCGTTTCGATCTTGACGCTGCCGATCGAGACCGGCGCCGTCACCTTGAGCCAGACATCGCGATAAATGCCGGCATAGGTGAGATAGTCGATGCGCCCGCCAAAGGGCGGAATGCCCCGATTTTCCGAGCCGTCGACTGTGACCTCGATGGTGTTCTCGCCGGCATTGAGACGGCCGGTGAGGCGCACCTCGAAGGGCGTATAGCCGTCCTTATGCACCCCGACCGGCGCCCCGTTGAGCCGGACGGCGCTGTTGGCCATGGCGCCGTCGAAAACCAGCGATACTTCCTTGCCGGCCCAGGCCGGGTCCGCCGTAAAGCGTTTTTCGTAGCGGAACAGCCGCCAATATTGGCTCTCGTCGAAATAGGAGAAGGGCAGCTCGACCGCCGTGTGGGGCAGGCTGACCTGCTCCTTGCCCTCGAACAGCCAGCCCTCGTTGAAGGAAGAAATGGAACGCATGTTTTGCCCTATTTGACGGAGCCCAGCAGGCCTTCGACGAATTGCCGCTGCAGCACGAAGAAAATGATGAGGGTGGGAAGCGTGGCGAGCACCGTGCCGACGAGGATCATGCCGTAATCCGGCGTGTAGGAGGCGGTGAGCGCCGAAATGACCAGCGTCGCGGTCTTGTTCTCGGCCGTGTTCAGCACGATCAGCGGCCAGAGATAATTATTCCAATTGGCCATGAAGACGATGATCGTCGCCGCCGCATAGGTCGAGCGCATCACCGGCACGTAGATGAAGAGGAAGATCTGCCACTCCTTGAGCCCGTCGACCCGGGCCGCATCGCGCAGCTCGCCGGGAAACGCCTTCGTCGCCTGGCGGAAATAGAAGATGATGAAGATCGAAGCGATCGCCGGCAGGATCACCGCGATCCAGGTATTGGTGAGGTGCGCCGACGAGATCATCACGAACAGCGGCACCATCAGCGCCGCGAACGGGATCGACAGCAGCAGCAGCATGAGCGCGAAAATCCGCTCGCGGAAGCGCGAGCGGAACATCTCGAAGCCGTAGCCGGCAAGCGAGGAGACGGCGAGCGTCAGCGCCGTGCCGACGACCGCGATGAGGGCCGAGTTCCAGAACACCCGCGGCACGTCGACGGTATGGAAGAAGGTCGCGAGATTGGCGAGGAGCGCGGCGCCCGGCGTCGGCTTGCCGGTCACCACGTCGGCCGATTTGTTCGTGGCCCCGATCACCATCCAGTAGAACGGGAAAACCGAGACGAACGCGGCAATGCTCAGCAGCAGGTAGACCGCGCCGCGCGAGAGGAACCGCAGGCTCATGCCGTCCGCCTCTCGCGCAGCACGCGGAACTGGATGAGACTGAGGATCGCCACCACGATGACGATCACCCAGGAGACGGTCGCCGAATAGCCGAAGCTCGGCATGAACTTGAAGGTCAGATTGTAGATGTAGAGCGAGAGGGTCAGCGTCGCGTCGGACGGCCCGCCCTGGGTGATGTTGTTGACCTCGTCGAAGAGCTGCAGCGTGCCGATGGTCGAAATGACCGTGGTAAAGAGGATCACCGGGCGCAGCATCGGTATGGTGAGATGCGTGAAGCGCGCCCAGGCGGGTACGCCGTCGATGCGCGAGGCCTCGTAGATCGATCGGTCGATGTTCTGCAGGGCCGCGAGGTAGAACACCATATTGTACCCCGTCCAGCGCCAGGTAATGGCGAGGATGATCAGCACCTTGGCCCAGAACGGGTCCTGCAGCCAGGGAATCGGCCCGCCCGCCAGGTGCAGCCCCACCAGCGTGTTGTTGATGACGCCGTCGGTCGCGAACATCGATTTGAACAGCGTCGAATAGGCGATGAGCGAGGTGACGCAGGGCAGGAAGATCGCGGTGCGGAACAGCCCGCGAAAGCGCAGCGTCGAATCGTTCAGCGCCACCGCGAAGAGCAGCGCCATCGCGATCATGATCGGCACCTGCACGACGAAGAAGATGCAGGTATTGGTGAGCGCCCGGATGAAGACCGGGTCCTTGGCCAGCCGCTCGATATTGGCCCAGCCGCCGAAGCTCATGTTCATGCCCTTGCCGACCTGGAAGCTCATCCAGAGCGACCAGATGATCGGATAGATCATGAAGATGCCGAGCAGGATCAGCGCCGGCGCGATGAACAGCCAGCCATTGAGCTGCTCGCCGCGGGCAAGCCGCGCCGGCGCGCCCAGCCGCAACCTGCGCTGCTGAACGGCTTCGCCTGCCGGTATCTGTGCCATTGCCGCTTCCGCCCCAGGACGGAGGCGCAGCTACCGAAAGCTGCGCCTCCCTTGATCCTTACTGGATCTGCTGCTGAGCCTGGTCGTTGATCGCCTTCAGCGCGTCGTCGACGCTGCCGCCCTTGGCGATGGCGGGAAGCTGCGCCACCACGGCGGAATCGACCTCGGCGGTATAGGTGCCGTAGCTCACGCTCGGGATCTTGGCCTGCCATTCGGAGAAGTTCTGCCACACCGGCGCGCCGCCGAAGAAGGCATCAGACGATTTGTAGGCGTCGCCCTGGCTGGCCGCGAGCCAGGTGCTGAAGGCGCCTTGGCCGACCAGGATCTTCTGGTAGAAATCCTTGTCGCCCGCCCAGATCGTCTTCAGGAAGTCGATTGCGGCGTCCTTGGCCGGGGCCGAGGAGAGCACATACCAGCTCGAGCCGCCTTCATTGGAGTAATTGGTGGCCCCGTCCACGCCTTCGAGCCTGGGCAGCGGCGCAACGCCCCACTTGCCCGACTGCTCCGGCTTGGACTTGATCGTGCCGACCATCCACACGCCGTCGATATCGGCCGCCACGTCGCCCGAGGTGAAGGCGCCGGTAAAATCGGTCCAGCCGGAAACCGGCTTGACGATGTCCGCCTGCCAGATCTTGCCATAGGTGGTGAGCGCCGCCTTGAGCGGGGCGTTGTCGACGATGTCGAGCTTGCCGTCCGGCGTGAAATACCACTTGCCGGCCGACTGCATCATGATGCGGATCAAGCCGTCGCCATTGAGATCGAGGCCGAGCAGGTTGTGGCCGGTCTTGGCCTTCACGTCCTTGCCGACCTGGATGAGCTGGTCCCAGGTGATGTTCTGGAGGTCGGCAGCCTTGTGCCCGGCCTGGTCGAGATAGTCGGAGCGGTAGAACAGCCCCGTGACGCCCGAATCGAAGGGCAGCGAATAGGCCTTGCCGTTGAGGGTTGCGGCCGCGACCTTGTATTGCGCGAACGCCGATTCATCGATGCTGTCGCCCAGCGGCACGAAGGCATTGGGGAAAGCCTGCAGATATTTCTGCGCCACGTCGTCCTGGATCAGCACGATGTCGGGCAGGCCTTCGGTATTGTTGGCGAGCAGCTGCGTCTGCAGCTTGGCGCGGATGTCGTCCTGCGACATCGAATCGTCGACCTTGATGGTGACGTCCGGGTGCGCCTTGTTGTAGCGGGCCGCGGCCTCGCGCATGGCGGCGCCGTTGAAATTGGTATCCCAGCACCAGACGGTGACGGTGGTGGCGGCAAAGGCCGCGGACGCGGTCATCATGCCGATGCCGGCGACGGCAAGGCCGAGCAGGTGCCGCCAGCCCTTGGACGGGTGATGCATGTGTTCCTCCCAATGCGAGGCGTTCCTCCCTGCCTCGTGCCGGGGAGGTTAGCCGCAGCCGCGGGCCGGCGCAATCTTTCAGTAAATATTTAGGCGGACATGTCAGGCGCTTGCGGCGCCGCCGTGCTGTCGCGCCAGATGATGCGCGACGCGAGGTGGACGCGTTTGGCGAGCTCCCGCCCGGCCACGCGCTCGAGCAGCAATTCCACCGCCGTTTCGCCGATTTCCTCGGAGGGCAGGCGGATCGTCGACAGCGGCGGGTTCAGGAATTGCGCCACCGAGATGTCGTTGAAGCTCGCCACCGCGACGTCGCCGGGGATGGTGAGGCCGAGTTCGTGCAGCGCGCGATAGGCGCCCACCGCGATATTGTCGTTGCAGGTGACGATCGCATCGGGGGGCTCGGGCTGCGACATCAGCCGCATGGCAAGCTCGTAGCCGGTCTGCTCGGTATTGCGCTCCACCGCCTGCGCGGTGGCGCAGATGCCGGCATCGAACTGGCCGCGCCGCCGCATCCAGCCGACATAGGTCGCGCAGCGCAATTCGTTATAGGGATCGCTGTTGCGCTCCTCGGCCCAGCCGGCAAAGCCGATCCGCCGGTAGCCGCGCCGGGCCAGTGCATCGAGCAGCTTTTCGGTCGCTGCCGCCAGGTCGCTCGCCACGCTGTCGAACTCGTCGTCCGGCGGCGTGAAATCGGCGAATACCACATGCCGGCTGTGCCGCTTCAGCCAGGCGATCTCGTCCTCCGTATGATGCCCGATGGCGATGACGCCCGAGGCGCCCGCCAGCAGGGTCGCCTCGGGCAGCACATGGTTGTGGTAGACCTTGACCGTCTCGATCCTGAGCGCCTGGCAGCGGCTCTCGATGCCGAGCCTGAGGCCCACATAATAGGGGTCGATCAACTCGTGCTCGGGCTTGAGGAAATGCACCAGCGCCACCTTGTTGAGGCCTTGGCTGTTGGCGCGGTTGCGCGCCCGCGGGGTCGCGTAGTTCATCGCCTCGGCGGTCTCGATGATCGCCTGCCGTTTGCGGGCAGTCACCGACAGCGTCTGGTCGAAGTTGAGCACCCGGCTCACCGTGGCGGTCGAGACGCCGACGGCCTGGGCGATTTCCTTTAGGGTAACCATGGATATCCGAGCGGTAGGGACGCTAAGGGATCGCAAAAACCCGTCCCCCAGGCAATAAATATTTACCTCCCCGGCGCCGCCCGCCGCGCCGGGTGTGATGGAACAGCCTTCCGCCGCGTGACGTTCGACCGTCATCCCAGGAGGAAGGCCGATGTCCCTGTCACCCAATTCGCCCGAGGGCGGCCGCCTGAGCCGCCGCAGCTTCATTGCCGCTTCGGCCAGTTCCGTCGCCGCCATGCCGGCCACGGCCGAGCAGCGGCCGCAACGGTCCGCGCCGGCGCAAAAGGCCAACCCGCGCGATCCGGCGACCGTCAAACTCACCATCAACGGCCAGCCCCACCAGTTCGCCGTCGATGTCCGCACGACGCTGCTCGACCTGCTGCGCGACCATGCCGGGCTCTCCGGCACCAAGAAGGGCTGCGACCATGGCCAGTGCGGCGCCTGCACGGTGCATGTGGACGGCGTTCGCCAGCTCTCCTGCATGAGCTTTGCGGTGATGAACGAGGGCCGCGCCATCACCACCATCGAAGGCCTCGCCGGCCCCGGCGGCGAACTCCACCCCATGCAGCAGGCCTTCATCGATAACGACGCCTTCCAGTGCGGCTATTGCACGCCGGGCCAGATCATGTCGGCCATCGCCTGCGTCCGGGAAGGGCATGCCGAGACGGACGGCGACATCCGCGAATATATGAGCGGCAATCTCTGCCGCTGCGCCGCCTATCCCAATATCGTCGCCGCTGTCCGGCAGGCCAAAGCCGCAACCGGAAAGGCGTAAGCCATGCGTCCCTTCGTCTATCGGCGGCCGGAAAGCCTCGCCGATGCAGCCACGCTGGCCGCCGGCGGCCAGGCGCCCCCCGTGCTCGCGCCCGCCCAGTTCATCGCCGGCGGCACCAGCATGCTCGATTATATGAAGCTCGACGTCATGCGGCCCGACACGCTGGTCGACCTCAACGGCCTTTCGGATCGGGCGCTGCGCCGCATCGAGCTTGCCGCCGACGGCCTGACCCTGGGCGCGCTGGTGCATATGGGCGAGGCGCAGGACCATGCCGACATCCGGGCGAACTACCCCCTGATCGCCGAGGCCCTGCAGCTCGCCGCCAGCCAGCAGATCCGCAACATGGCGACGCTTGGCGGCAATATCCTGCAGCGCACGCGCTGCGAATATTTCCGCGAAACCTCCTGGCGCTGCAACAAGCGCGACCCCGGCTCCGGCTGCGACGCCATGGAAGGCTTCAACCGCCAGCACGCCGTGCTCGGCACCTCCGATAAATGCATCGCCACCTATCATGGCGATTTCGCCCAGGCGCTGATCGCACTCGACGCGACAATCGATGTGCTCGGCCCCGATGGCGAGCGCTCGCTGCCCTTCGCCCGGCTCCATCGTCCGCCCGGCGACGCGCCCCAGATCGAAACCGTGCTCAAGCCCGGCGACATCGTTACCGCCATCCACGTGCCCGCCGGGCCCTGGACGCGACGCTCGCATTATTTGAAGGTCCGCGACCGCCAGTCCTACGCCTTTGCCCTCGCCTCGGCGGCGATCGCGCTCCACCTCGACGGCGACACCGTCCGCGAGGCGCG
>DASZUI010000122.1:0-12806 GCA_035547675.1 Devosia sp. | reverse complement strand
CGTCATCAAGCGCGAGCTGCCGATCGACATCCTCGAGTTCTTCTACCTGACGCCGCTGCCGGGTTCGGAGGATCACCAGAAGCTCTTCCGCGCGGGCGAGCCGATGGATCCGGACCTCAACAAATACGACCTCAACCACGCTACGCGGCCGGTGGGCGGCAAGATGAGCAAGGAGGAGTGGGAGCGCTGCTATCGCGCCGCCTGGCAGCGCTATTACACGGTCGAGCACGTCACCACGCTGATGAAACGCTCGGCGGCGACCGGGCTCCATACGGCGAATATCCTTTTTCTTTCCACTTGGTTCGCGGGCGGCATCAATATCGAGGGCGTGCATCCCCTGGAATGCGGGGCGCTCAGGCGGAAATTCCGCCACGCGCGGCGGCCGGAGCTGGGCCTCGAATCGCCGCTGCTGTTTTATCCGCGTTATTGGGCGGAGACTGTCGGCAAGCTCTTCCGCTGGGGGCTGCTCTATGGCCGATATGGTTGGCAATATCTCAAAATCGAGCGCGACCCGCACCGCTTCGAGTATACCGACCTCGCCTTGACCCCGGTCTCGGACGAGGACCAGGCATTCGAGATGTTCAAATCCAAGGACGCCGTTGCCTATCTCAAACAGGAGCAGCGGCTCGAGGCGGCGCGGCATGGGCAAGCCATTCGGCTTGACCAGCTTTCCGATGTGGCGGAGTAGGGCGGCTCGGGTGGGCTTTCGCGGGTCTTGGCGGGCTGCCAACTGGATTCCCGCCTTCGCGGGAATGACGCTGGGGTTGGGCGAGGCCCCCGCAAAAAGCTCGGCGTCATTCCCGCGAAGGCGGGAATCCAGTTTTGCCGCGCGCTGCTCCTCCGCACACAAGTTCGCGAGGTCGAACGGAATTTACCGCTAACGCCTTGATCGGGCAGGGGCTTGCCAGCAGAGGTAGGCGTCCATCGTGGATAGGCGGAGTTCCCCTGATGAATCTCGACAATCTGGCCAAATACGCGCCGGTCGCGCTCGCGGTGCTGCGCATCGTGACCGCGCTGGTGTTTCTCGAGCATGGCACGCAGAAGCTGTTCGACTTCCCGGCCTTCCCGGCGCGTCCAGGTGGCGGCGGTCCTCCCGGCGGCCCGGACCCGCTGATGTTCACGCTGATGAAGATCGCCGGACCGCTCGAAACCATCGGGGGCCTGGGCATGCTGGTCGGTCTTTTGACGCGGCCGATCGCCTTCATCCTGGCGGGTGAATGCGCGGTCATCTACTGGATTGCGCATGTGCCGCATGGCGGCATCTACCCGCTGCTCAATGGCGGCGAATCCGCCGTGCTGTTCTGCTTCATCTTCCTCTATATCTTCTTTGCCGGGCCGGGCGCCTGGAGCATAGATGGCAGCCGGACGCGGCTGGCCGTACCGGCTTGAGTTATCGCGTTTTCGAACCGGAAAAGTGGAACCACTTTTCCTGAAAACGCTCCAGCCAACGCAGCCGGGGAGAGAAGCATGTCAAAGCTGCCGCAGTTTCCCGTCGAGGGCGGCTGCATCTGCGGGGCGGTGCGCTATCGGGTGAGCGCGCCGCCGATGGGCGTCTATAATTGCCACTGCAAGGACTGCCAGCGGCAATCGGGAGCCGATTATTCGGCCTCGATGCTGGTCCGGCGGCAGGACTTTGCGGTCGTCGCCGGAAATCCGCTGGTCTTCGACAAACGGGCGGACAGCGGCCGGATCGTCCGGCAATATGCCTGCCCGGTCTGCCATACGCGGCTCTATAACGAACCGCTGGCGAGCCCGGATGTCGTGGTCATCAAGCCGGGCACGCTCGACGACCGCTCATGGGCGGTGCCGGTGGGCGCCATCTGGACGGACAGCAAATTGCCCTGGTCGGAGATCGATCCGGCGGAGCCGAGCTTTCCCGGCCAGCCGGGCTCGCGCGAGCCGCTGTTCGCGGCGTGGCGCGAGCGGGTGGGGATTGCGTAGGCTAACGGAAATTCCCGCTTTCGCGGGAACGACACTGGCAGGGGTGGCAAGGTTGTGCCACAGGCAGGCGGTCATTCCCGCGAAAGCGGGAATCTCTGCTTGAATCGGAGGAAAAATGTCGAGCGATCTCGAAAGGGTCATCGCGCAGGAACAGGCGCTGCGCTTTCGCGAATTCAATGAGGAGATCGCCTTCGAGCTGGGCTCGGCGATCCGCGATGCGGTCAGGGCGGCCGGCAAGACCCTCGCCATCAGCGTGCGGCTCTGGGACCGGCCGCTGTTCTTCGCGGCGATCGCCGGCACCAATGCGACGAATGTCCACTGGATCGAGCGCAAGGCCAACACGGTCAAGCTGACCGGCAAGAGCACCTACAGGGTGGTGCTGGAGCGGGGCGACAGGCCGCGCCTGTTCGAGCCGGACTGGGGGCTCGACGCCAAGGACTATGCCATCGCCGGCGGCGGCTTTCCCATCCATGTCGAGGGGGTCGGAATTATCGGCGCGGTGGTCGGCTCGGCGTTACCGGAGCGCGAAGACCATTATTTCGTGGTCGGCGGGCTGTGCAAGGTGCTGGGGCGCAACTTGGACGAGTTTGCACTTCCTCCCAGCTGAAATATCCGGGCGGGAGCGCCTCAATTGACTTCCCCGTGATCGGAATCCAGTCTGTTCGCAGGTCGGCCTGCTGGGAGCGCCGACTGGCGAGGCGCCTCGGGCGTCTTCGTTCGATCTGATGGGGGGAAAATTGGACGTTATCAATAATCTGTTGTTCTGGTTGCATCTGACCGGCCTTGCGGCCGGCGGCGTGGCGGCGTTCGGCATGCCGATCGTGGGCAGCCGGCTGGCGACGGCAAATGCCGAGACCCGGCCCCTGCTGTTTTCGCTGGGCCATACGATCACCCGGGTCGGGCAGGTCGCCATGGGCCTGCTGATCATCACCGGCCCGCTGCTGGTCTGGCTCAAGTTCGGCGGCACGGCCGGCCTCAATGGCTGGTTCTGGCTGAAAATGGTGCTGTTCGTGCTGCTTCTGGCGGTGATCATCACCGGCGGCGTGTTCGAGAAGCGGCTGGAGAAGGGCGACGAATCCGTGCTGCCGCTACTGCCGCGGCTGGCCGTGATCGATATCGTGCTGCTGCTGGGCGTCATCGTCAGCGCGGTCTTCGCCTTCAATTGATCGAAACGGGGCGGCTGCCGGCCGCCCCGCTTCGCCCGCACTTGCGCTCGCGGGCGAATTCGCGCATTCTGCCTCAAGTGCATCGGCACAGGTCACGTCATGTCGCGCAATCGCGCCATTGCCATCGCAGCCCAGCAGCGGGCGGACAGGGTCCGCCTGATGGTGCTTGCGAGCCTGCTGCTGCTTCCGGCGGCGCTGCTTCTCCTTCTTATCAGCCCCTGAGTACCGGCAGCTCGGCAAGCGAGCGGGTGGTCAGGGGATAGCGACTTGAAGCCGAACACCAACGTCCGGCCGGTGGAGCCTTGCTCCCGCGCCGCTTGATAGGAAAACGACCATGACCGAAGCAATTGCCCCCTCGACGCAAGAGGCTGCCAGCAAGGACCGCGTCTACATCTTCGACACCACGCTGCGCGACGGCGAACAGTCGCCGGGCGCCACGATGACGCTGGAGGAAAAGCTCCAGGTCGCCGAGATCCTCGACGACATGGGCGTGGACATCATCGAGGCGGGCTTCCCGATCGCCTCCAACGGCGATTTCGAGGCGGTTTCCGAGGTGGCCCGGCGGGCCAAGAATGCGGTGATCGCCGGCCTCGCCCGCGCCATTCCCGCCGATATCGACCGGGCCGGGCAGGCGGTGCGCCATGCCCGGCGCGGCCGCATCCACACTTTCGTATCGACCTCGCCCATCCATCTGGCGCACCAGATGCGCAAGACCGAAGAGCAGGTGCTCGAGATCATCTCGGCAACCGTAACACAGGCGCGCAACCTCATCGACGACGTCGAATGGAGCGCGATGGACGCGACGCGCACGCCGATCGACTATCTGGCACGCTGCTGCGAGCTCGCCATCAAATGCGGCGCCACCACCATCAACATTCCCGATACGGTGGGCTATTCGGTGCCGGAGGAATATTACGGGCTGATCAAATCGCTGATCGAGCGCGTGCCGGGCGCCGACAAGGTGATCTTCTCGACCCATTGCCATAACGACCTCGGCATGGCCGTCGCCAATTCGCTGGCCGGCGTGCGCGGCGGGGCGCGGCAGGTCGAGTGCACGATCAACGGGCTGGGCGAGCGCGCCGGCAATGCGGCGCTCGAAGAGGTCGTCATGGCGCTCAAGGTGCGCGGCGACGCCATGCCCTATCATACCGGCATCGACTCGACCCACCTCAGCCGGGCGAGCAAGATCGTCTCGGCGGCCTCCAACTTCCCGGTGCAGTTCAACAAGGCGATCGTAGGCAAGAACGCCTTCGCCCATGAGAGCGGCATCCACCAGGACGGCATGCTGAAGAATGCCGAAACCTATGAAATCATGACGCCATCAAGCGTGGGCATCAAGGAAACCACGCTGGTCATGGGCAAGCATTCGGGCCGTGCCGCCTTCAAGGACAAGTTGAAGGAACTGGGGTACGAGCTGGGCGACAATGCCTTCCAGGAGGCGTTCGTGCGGTTCAAGGACCTCGCCGACCGCAAGAAGCACATCTATGACGCCGACATCATCGCGCTGGTGGATGACGAGGCCGGCTCGGCGGACGACCGGATCAAGCTGGTCGATATGGAAGTGGTCTCGAAGACCGGCGGCGTGCATCACTGCGCCATGACGGTTTCGATCGACGGCGCGCCGGTGTCGGTCGCCTTTGAGGGGACCGGGTCGGTCGACGCGATCTTCAATGCCATCAAGCAGGCCGTCGGCGCCGATCCGCATCTGGTGCTCTATGCCGTGGATGGGGTCACCGGCGGCACCGATGCGCAGGCGAGCGTGCATGTGCGGCTCGAGCAGAATGGCCGCATCGTCTCGGGCAATGCCGCCGAGCCCGACACGCTCGTCGCCTCGGCCCGCGCCTACATCAACGCCTATAACCGCCTCCTCATGCAGCGCGGCGCCGCCGCGCAAGGCGCGCTCGCGGCAAGCCATTCCGCCTGACCAGGCATTCGGCCCAGCCATTCGGCTGGACCTAATTCTCGATGTGGCGGGGTAGGGCGCGCGTGGCCCATGGTTCGACAAGCTCACCATGAGGTCGGGGAAACAAATTCGGCCTCATCCTGAGCCTGTCGAAGGATGGGCAACGCGGCGCAGAGACGGATTCCGCGGGTACGACGTTGTGGAATTCGGCGCCGCCTCGCCGCCTTGTCCCCTCGCCCCTCTGGGGAGAGGGTTAGGGTGAGGGGTTCACGCGCTAAGGTCGTGCCGGCTGCTCCCCTCACCGCCCTGCCGGGCACCTCTCCCCAGACGGGCGAGGGTTGTTTTGCGGCATGGCCCCGCCACGTCCACGATGTCATTCCGGCGAAGGCCGGAATCCAGCAGCAGGGGCGCGACCTTCCCACATCATGGCCGGGCTTGACCCGCCCTCGGGACGACGTCCCGCATTCGCACGCCAGCAGAGCCATCCGGGTCGTGCCCGGAGGCTTGGGCCTGTTCCCACGTCTTTGTTTCTCGATGCTTCCGGCCCGTTGGGGTGCCGTTCAGGTGCCCGCTGCTAAGGGATGGATGCAACGGACGGGATTGCGCCGGATGGAAATAAGACTCAGCTTTGGCCGCGCTCCGATCTTGAAAAAACAAAATCATGGGCCAGATTGGCCCTGTAAATGTGACGTCGCGGCAGAAACTCGCCAAACATTACAGCGCGTTATGTTTCATTACAAAGATATAACCTTCAAGGCGGACGGCAGGCCATGACCGAGACGACAGCACAGCCCGGGGTGGCGGAGGACAAGACGGCCGGCAAGCCGGTTCGCCGGCGCCGGGCGCGCCGCGGCGGATGGTGGGTGCTGCTGGCGCTCATCGTGCTTGCCGGCGCGGGCTGGTATGGCTGGACCCATTATCTTTCGCCCAGGCCGGTGCTGGCGCCGCAGACGGTGCCGGTGACGCGCGGCGACATCCAGCAGACGGTGCTCGCCAATGGCATATTGCAGGCCAATTCGCTGGTCTCGGTCGGCGCGCAGGTTTCCGGCCGCATCGAAAAGCTCGACGTCAAGGTCGGCGATACGGTCAAGAAGGGCGACCTCATCGCCGAAATCGATCCATCGGACATGGAAAACAGCGTCAAGATCGCCCAGGCGGCGCAGGCGAGCGTCACCGCGCAGCTTCATTCGGCCGAGGCCGCCGTCAAGACGGCCCAGGCGGCGCTCGACCGCTCCACCAAGCTCAACAGCCAGGGCCTTGTCGCGCAATCCGACCAGGAAACCGCGGAAGCGGCCGTCGAAACGGCGAACGCCCAGGTCGAGGTGCTCAAGGCGCAGTTGCAGCAGGCCAATCTCGCGGTCGACAACGCCAATCTCAATCTCAGCCGCACCAAGATCACGGCGCCGTCGGACGGCACGATCGTGGCGGTGCTGGTGGATGCCGGCCAATCGGTCAATGCGGTGCAGACCAGCCCCACCATCGCCAAGCTCGCGGACCTCTCGACCATGGTGATCAAGGCGCAGATTTCCGAGGCCGACGTGCCGCGGGTGAAGCCCGGCCAGAAGGTCTATTTCACCATTCTGGGCGAGCCGGACAACAAGATCGGCGCGACGCTGCTCTCGGTCAATCCGGCCCCGGATTCGGTGGCGACGGACAGCGACAACACCACGCCTTCGACCAATACGGCGATCTACTACAACGGGCTGTTCCAGGTGCCGAACACGGACGGCAAGCTCCGCATCGACATGACGGCGCAGGTGACGATCGTGCTCAACGAGTCCAAGGACGCTCTGATCGTGCCCTCCTCGGCGCTGACCAAGACGCCGCGCGGCGACTATCTCGCTGCCGTTTACGATCCGGCGACCGGCAAGACCGAGCCCAAGCGCGTGAGCGTCGGCATCAACAACAATGTCACCGCCGAGATCACCGACGGCCTCAATGAAGGCGACCGGGTGGTCGCGACGGGGGTGGCGTTCGGGGCGTTCCGCGGGCAGGGCGGGGGCGCGCGGCAGGGCAACGGGCAGGCGGGCGGCAATGGCGGCCAGCCGGGCGCGCGAGGTCCGGGAGCCGGCGGGTTCGGCCGGTTCGTGCGCGGCGGCGGTCCGCTGGGGCTCTGAAATGAGCGACCCGATCATCGAAATCCACGGACTGAGCCGGCAGTTCCAGGCCGGCGACGAGGCCTTCCTCGCCCTCAAGAGCGTCGACCTCACGGTCTATGCCGGCGAGATGGTCGCCATCATCGGCCAGTCGGGCTCCGGCAAGTCGACCCTGATGAACGTCATCGGCTGTCTCGACCGGGAATGGACGGGCACCTACCGCTTCAAGGGCGAGGACGTAGCGGCGCTCGCGCCGGACGAGGTGGCGCAGCTCAGGCGCGAGAATTTCGGCTTCATCTTCCAGCGCTATCAATTGCTGCCCGATCTCGACGCGGTCGAAAATGTCGAGGTGCCTTCGGTCTATGCCGGGGCGGCGGTGTCGGCGCGGCGGCGGCGGGCTGAAGCGCTGCTGACGCGGCTCGGGCTCGCCGATCGGCTCGACCATCGTCCCAACGAGCTTTCCGGCGGGCAGCAGCAGCGGGTGAGCGTGGCCCGGGCGCTGATGAATGGCGGCGACGTGATCCTCGCCGACGAACCGACCGGCGCGCTCGACCGGCGCAGCGGCGCCGAGCTCATGGCGCTGCTGGCCGAGCTCAATGGCGAGGGGCACACGGTTATCATCGTGACGCACGATCCCGAGATCGCGGCCAAGGCGCCGCGCGTGGTCGAGATCAGCGACGGGCAGATCATTTCCGACAAGCGGCGCAGCGACGAGCCCATGGCGGTGCTGGCCAAGGAGCAGATTCGGCAGGCGCCGCGCTGGCGCGAGGGGCTGGATCGCCTCGGGGAGGCGCTCAGCATGGCGCTCCGGGCGATGAATTCGCACCGGCTCAGGACCTTCCTCACCATGCTCGGCATCATCATCGGCATCGCGTCGGTCGTGTCGGTGGTGGCGCTGGGGCAGGGCAGCCAGGAGAAGGTGCTGGAAAGCATTTCGGCGATCGGCACCAATACGATCAACGTGCTGCCGGGGACCGGCTTCGGCGACATCAGGCAGGCGCGCGTCCATACGCTGGTGCCGGCCGACGCCACGGCCATCAGCCAGCAGCCCTACGCGGACAGCGTCAGCCCGACCATTTCGGCCAATGGGACAGTGGTCTATCGCGATGTCACCGCCAATGCGCGGCTCACCGGGGTTTCGAGCCAGTATTTCCGCGTTTCGGGCGCGACATTGATCGAGGGCATCGGCTTTTCGGACGAGGATGTCGCGTCCCAGGCGCAGGAAGCGGTGATCGATACCAATGCCCGCGACACGCTCTTTCCCGATGGCGGAGAGCCGCTGGGGCAGGTGATCATGGTCAACCGCGTGCCGCTGAGGGTCGTTGGCGTGGCCCAGGCGAGCGCCACGGGTTTCGGCCCGGCGGATACCCTCAACATCTGGACCCCCTATACGACGGCGATGGGCCGCATCACCGGGCAGGATTTCCTGAGCAGCATTTCGGTGCGGGTGGCCGACAGCTACGACATGGATACCGCCGCGCAGCAGATCACCAATCTGCTGCAGCAGCGGCACAACGCGGCCGATTTCCACCTGCAGAACACCGACACGATCCGCTCGACGATCGAGAGCAGCGCGCAGACGCTGACCCTGCTGGTGGCGCTGATTGCGGTCATCTCGCTCATCGTGGGTGGCATCGGAGTGATGAACATCATGCTGGTGTCGGTCACCGAGCGGACGCGCGAGATCGGGGTTCGCATGGCGGTCGGCGCCCGGCCGGCCGACATCATGCGGCAGTTCCTGATCGAGGCGGTGCTGGTGTGCATCGTGGGCGGCGCGGCGGGGGTAACGCTGTCGCTGGTGGGCGGCGGGCTTGCCACGCATTTCTTCGACCAGCTCCGGCTCTCCTATTCGACGGCCTCGATCGTGGCGGCGTTCATTTCCTCGACGCTGATCGGCATCGTCTTCGGCTTCATGCCGGCGCGCTCGGCGGCCCAGCTCGATCCGGTCGAGGCGCTGACGCGAGAATAGTGCGGCGCTTTTCCGCACGTTTCTTTGTGTTGCGCGTGAAGGAGGCCGCGCACATCTATGGTGCAGCGGAATCTGGAGAATAGATCATGCTGCAGCGGGGTTTGAGACTTGCGGGAACGACGGCGCTGATCCTCGCCGGCTCGGGCTTCCTGGGCGACGCGGCGGCGCTCGCCAAGGACACGGCGGAAGCGATTTTCGCGGGCGGCTGCTTCTGGAGCGTACAGTCCGACATGGACCATGCGCCCGGCGTCATCAAGACCACGACCGGCTATATCGGCGGCACGCAGCCGAACCCGACCTATGAGCAGGTGGGCACCGAAACGCTCGGCTATCGCGAGGCCGTCAAGGTCGAGTACGATCCTTCCGTGACGAGCTATGCCAAGCTCCTCGACGCTTATTGGCACCTCACCGATCCGACCGATCCCAATGGCCAGTTCTGCGACTTCGCGCCGAGCTACCACACCGGGCTTTATCCGCTCGACGACGACCAGATGAAGCTCGCCGTCGCCAGCAAGGACGAGATCGCCAAGGAGCTCGGCAAGCCCGTAGTGACCACCATCGACAAGGTGACGCCCGGCGACAAAGCCACCATCTTCTGGCCGGCCGAAGCCTATCACCAGGAGTTCTGGAAAGGCACCGACCCGTTCCAGATGGGCTATACCCGCGCCGAATGGTACAAGATGTACCGCGCCGGCTGCGGCAAGAACGCCAAGGTCGAAGCCCTCTGGGGCGACAAGGCCTTCGAAGGCCTCACCGGCCACGAATAGCCACCAGCCATTCGGCTGGACTTCGCTGCGGCCCGAAGGGACAAATCGCTCCAGTGGAGCGATTTGAGCGGCGAAGGCCATGAGGGCTATGCCCGAATGGCATTGGATTTTCGATGGGGCCGGGTAGAGCGCGCTGCCCATGGTTCGACAGGCTCACCATGAGGTTGGTGGAATGAGTTATTGCGTTTTCGAACCGGAAAAATGGAACCACTTTTCCAGAAAGCGCTCTAGGTGCCCTCCCAGCCCGCGCGACCTCATCCTGAGCCTGTCGAAGGATGGGCAGCGCGCACCACCGCCCGACACAGGGCGGCAGCGGTCAAAATTCGCCGATTTCGAAAAAGAGGCTTGGTGGGTGCGCACGGACTCGAACCGTGGACCCGCTGATTAAGAGTCAGCTGCTCTACCATCTGAGCTACGCACCCGAGGTCCGGGCGGGTCTCTAGCAAAGGCAGCCGGGCCTGTCCAGCGTTGTCGGGTCAAATTCGGCGCCGTCAAGAAAATTGCAGTCCGGCTCTGGAAGCGGCTGGCGCGCCGCCTACATAGGCTGGAGGCGGGATCGGATGGCCGGCCCCGATCGCGTGTCATCGGGGCAGTTGGTCTTGCATCTTTTCGCCGATCCAGGCGCGTTCGGCGCGCTCTTCCAGGTGATCATGATCGACTTGGTGCTGGCCGGCGACAACGCCGTGGTGATCGGCCTGGCCGCGGCGGGCCTGCCGCCCCGCATGCGCAACAAGGCGATTATCGTCGGCATCGGCTCGGCCACGGCGCTGCGCATCGCGTTCGCCTTCGCGGCGATGCAGATCCTCGCCATCACCGGCCTGCTGCTTGCCGGCGGAATATTGCTGCTCTGGGTGTGCTGGAAGATGTGGCAGGAGACGCGGGCCCACGCGGCGGCACTCCGGGCGCAGCACGCCATGGCCACGGGCAACCAGAGCATCGAGATCGCCGGCCACAAGCTGCCGCCGCCGAAGACGCTCGGGCAGGCGGTGATGCAGATCGTGATCGCCGACATTTCCATGTCGCTCGACAATGTGCTCGCGGTGGCCGGCGCTGCGCAGAAGCATCCGGCCGCGCTGGTGTTCGGGCTGGCGCTCTCGGTGGCCTTGATGGGCTTCGCGTCGGCCTTCATCGCGCACCTGCTCGACCGGCACCGCTGGATCGCCTATCTGGGCCTTGCCATCATTTTCGTGGTTGCGCTGAGGATGATCTATGCCGGCCTCGACGACGTCGTGGGCGGCGCCATGCCCGACATTCCGCATGTCTCCGGATAGGCTGATATCTTAACCAAATCCGCAGTTTGACGGCCGGCGATAATGATTTGCCGACCGCCAGGGACTAGCTTTCGCCTACGTAGTTTCAGCAGGGCGGGGGCCATGTCGCTGGCCGCGGATAACCAAACCATCGAGGAGGTTGCGCCCGCACGCGCCTGGCTCGGCGTCGAGCGGCGCGGCGCGGCGCGGGCCGAACTCACCGTCGAACGGGTGGAGCCGCTCGCCTGGGACGCCATGGCCGCCGATTTCGACGGGGTGGTGCAGGAGCAGCTCTATCTCTACGCCGAGACGCGCTGGCCTTCCACGGAGGCCGAAGCGCTGGTCTTCCGCTGCGGCGAGGAGGTCGTGGGCGGCACGCTTATTCTGATCCAGCGGCTGCCGCTCCGGCTGGCGGCCATCGCCGTCTGCAAATGGGGGCCGGTGCTCAAGGACAATGGCCGCCCGGACGCCGAACTCATCTATGGCGGCATGATCGACGCGCTGGTGCGCGAATATGCCGTCCGGCGCGGCATGATGCTGTCGGTGCTGCCCCGGGCGTTTCCAGGGCCGGCCAACTGGCAGTTCGAGCACCTGATGGCGCGGGGCTTCCGGCGCGGCTCGGGGCTGCTGTTTCCCAACCGCTATATCGTGCGGCTCGGCCTGGACGAGACGGCGCAGCGCAAGAGCTTCGGCCAGAAATGGCGCTACCATCTCGGCAAGGCGGAAAAGGCGGGCCTGACCTTCGAGCGCGGCGAGCCGAGCCAGATCAGGGAATTCGATGCGCTCTACGCGGCCATGAGCGACCGCAAGAACTTCCCCGATCACTCGGCCTATGAAACCATCGATCCGCTGCTCGCCGCCGAATGCGGCAGGCTCAGACCGGAGCTGTTCTTCGTCCGCCACGGGGGCGAAATCGTCGCCGGCGCGGTGGTCTTCAAGGCGGGCGATACGGCGGTTTACCTGTTCGGAGCGACCAATGACTGCGCCTTGCCGCTGCGCGCCGGCTATTTCATGCATGACCGGATCATCCGCTGGCTGACCGAGAACACCGATGCCAAATGGTATGATCTGGGCGGCACGGACGGGTTCCAGGGCCTGCATCAGTTCAAGAAGGGCATGGTGGGTTCCGCCGGCGTCATCAGCCAGGTGCCGCCGGCGGCCAATACCGCCGCGCGGCCGCTGCCGCTCATCATCGGCACCACGGCGTGCGCGGCCCGCGACGGCTATCACCATCTCCGCCGCGCGATCGAGAGCCGGTTCGGCGGCAAGGCCCGCCCGGATCAGAAGCGATCGGGGCAGAAGGCCTCGGAGATCGATCGTTCCGCGGCGGGAGAGGCTTGATGGCGGTCTGGAAAAGGCTGGCATCGCAATCGGCCATCCTGTTCGCCGCCCGGCTTTGCGGGGCCGGCCTCACCTTCGTGGCACAGGCGGCCATTGCCCGGGCGTTCGGCTCGGCGGTGCTCGGCAATTACCTCCTGGTCATGGCCACCGTGAACCTCATCGCCGTGGTCATGCCGCTCGGCTTCGAGACGACCGGCACCTATTTCGCCGCCGAATACCGCGCCAGGGGCGAGGGCCGGCTGCTCTTCGGCTTCCTGCGCCGCGCCTATGGCCATGTGGCGGTGACGACGCTGCTGCTGCTCTGCTTCGGCGCGCCGGTCGCCGGCCTGTTCGGGGTGCCGGGGAGGGTTTTCGCCGCCCATTGGCTGCCGGC
>DASZUI010000121.1:0-13073 GCA_035547675.1 Devosia sp. | reverse complement strand
CGCCCAATCGGCCGACGACCTCACGCAGGTCTACAAATCGCTCTCGGCCAAGCTGACCAGCGAGCGCAAGCTGACGGAGATTTCCTTCATCTTTGCCGGGATCGGCGCCCTGCTCGCCATGGCGGCGGCGGGACTGTCGCTGCTCTGGTTCGGACGGATCGCCTGACCAGCCATTCGGCTGGACTTCGAGGCGGGCAGGTCGGGCGCGCGTGGCTCATGGTTCGAGGGTCGCTTCGCTCCCGCCTCACCATGAGGTCGTGGAATTTCTCACGACCCTGAGGTGCGACCGCAGGGAGCCTCGAAAGATGGGCAGCGCGCACCGGGCCCGCGACCTGCCAGCCGCCGGATCAAAGCGCGCGAAACTTTCCGGTCCGGCCCAGTATGGCGAGGATACCCAGGGGCAGCAGCGTGGTGACGAGGATGGCGAGGAAGGCCATGGCCATGCCGAGCCCGACCGAGCCCTGCTCGAACTGCTTCCAGACGAAGGTCGAGATCGTCTGCATGCCGACCGGCGCGATGACGATCGAGGCCACCAGCTCGCGCGCGGCGACGGCGAAGGTCAGCAGCATGGCGGCGGCGAGGCTGGGCATGATCAGCGGCAGCAGGATGCGCCGGAAGGCCCAGGCCGCCGAAGCGCCGGAGACGCGCGCGGCGGCTTCGAGATTGTCGCCGATCTGCGACAGCGCGGCAGTGGTATAGCGGACCGGCTGCGGCAGCAGGATGCAGCAATAGGCGAGCAGCAGGATAAAGGGCGTGTTGTAGGGCGTGACGGGCAGGCCGGGGAAATTCCAGGCCAGGATCAGCCCGACGGCCACCACGATACCCGGCAGGGCGTTGGGCAACACCGTCAGGACGTCGAGCAGGAAACGGCCGCGCGTGCGGGTCTTGAGCATGGCATAGGCGGCGACGGCGCCCAGCAGGCCGGTGATCAGCGCCGTGGCGACGCCGAGCAGCAGCGAATTGGCCAGCGCGCCGAGGGCGCCTGCGCCGTCCCGGCCGATGGCGAGAAAATTGTCGGGACCGAAATTGCTCCAGGCCAGGCCGCCCGAGAGCGTCTTGGACAGGGCGGTCGCGAGGATCGCCAGCAGCGGCACGCCGGTCGCGAGAAATGCGACCAGGGCGAAGGCGGCGACCACGGGGACGGCATAGGGGCCGAGCGGGCGCCTGTCATTGGCGACGGGCTTGCCCCCGGTCGTCACGTAGGAGCGGCGCGCGAGGACATGGCGCTGCAGCAGGAACGCCGCGAAGGAGAGCGTGACCAGCAGCAGCGACATGATGGCGGCGCCGGGCAGATCGATCGGCCAATCGGAAATCCGCAGGTCGATGCCGGTCACCAGCACGTCGAAGCCGGCGCGGCGGCCGAGCGCCGCGGGCGTGCCGTATTCCTCGATCGCCATGGCGAAGACGAGCAGCAGGCTGCCGGCCAGGCCCGGGGTCGCGAGCGGCAGCACGATACGCCAGAAGGCGCGCGCCGGGCTCGCCCCGAAGACGCGCGCCGCATCGGCATAGCGCGGACCGACCGCCGCGATGGTGCGCGAGAGCGCGAAATAGACGACCGGCAGCGTATTGAAGGCGATGACGAAGATCACCCCGCCCACCGAGAACAGCGCCGGGGCGAGGTTGAAGCCCGCCAATTGCTGGAGATAGCCGCGCGGCTGCAGCGTCATGATCCAGCCGAGCACGGCGATATAGGGCGGGATCATGAACGGCACGAGGAGGAGCGCGTCCCAGAGCCAGGCCAGCGGCACGCGGAACAGCGCGCGCGCCGTGGCCAGCGGCAGGGCGATGACGGCGGTCAGCAGCGCGACGCCGAGGCCGAGGACGATGGTGTTGAAGGCCTGGTGCAGCAGGCCGGAATCGCCGAGCGTCGCCGGCCATTGCGCGAAGGGCGCGGCGAAATCGAGGCTGCCGACATCGGGGAAGATCGCCTGCAGGACGATGGCCGCGAACGGCACCGCGACGATGAGGACAAGCCCCACCGCCGCGATCCAGACGGCGGGCGTGAAGCCGGAGGTGGATTTTGTCGTGCTCATCAGCGGTCTCATTCCCTTGGCGGTCCCCTGGGCCGCCCCCCACCCCTGTCCCCTCCCCGCAGAGGGGGGAGGGAGACGAGGTGACGGTGCCCTGCCACAGCTTCCCTCCCCCTGCGGGGAGGGTGGCGGCAGCCGGGTGGGGGTACCCACGCGCGCCGGCGTTTGTGGCGAGACCCCCACCCGACCCCTTCGGGGCCACCCTCCCCACAAGGGGAGGGAGAAAGAGGCGGCGCAGCCGTGCCCCGAAACCGCTTACTTGAACGTATCGGCGAAGGTCGCCAGCGTCTGCTTGCGGCTGCCGTAGACGGCCTTGACGTCGTATTTGAGCAGCGGCAGGTCGGCGATGAGCGGGCGGTTGGCCGAAACATCCGTGCGGGCCGGCATCAGATAGTCGCCGGCGACGGCTTTCTGGCCTTCATCGGAGAGCATGTAATCGATGAACTGCTTGGCCTCGTCCTGGTGCTGGCTCCATTTGAGGATCATGGCCGGACGCGGCGCAATGACCGTGCCGGACTTGGGGAAGATCACCTTGACGGATTCACCCTTGGCCGCGGCGGCCATGGCGATGTAGTCGACGGCGCCGAACACGGCGGCCTTGGCGCCCTGCATCACCGGGTTCAGGGCATCGGCATTGGCACCGGCGACGACGGCGCCATTGGCCTTGAGGTTCTTGAACAGGTCCCAGCCATCCATGCCGACCAGCGCCGCCGTGAGCTCGAAACTCGAGCCGGACTGGGCCGGATCGGGGATGGTGACGAGGTCCTTGTATTCGGGCTTGGTCAGATCCGCCCACTCGGACGGCTCCGGCGTGCCGGATTTGGGATTCCAGACGATGCCGAGGGCGGAGACGCCCTGCGCGACGGCGGTATCGGTCTTGAGGAAATCCGGCACCTTGGCCGCATTGGGGCTGGTATAGGGCACAAGCCAGCCGCGATTGGCGAAATCGGTCGCGGTATCCCAGGAGGCGGAAACCAGCACGTCCACCTTGGGATTGGCGGCTTCGGCCTCGATGCGCGCCATGACCTTGCCCGTGGTCGCCTGGTACACATTGACCTTGATGCCGGTCTTGGCGGTGAAACCCTTGGAGAGGGCATCGATCAGGTCCTGCGGACCCGCCGTATAGACGGTAATGTCGGCATAGGCGGCCGAGCTGGCAAGCAGGGTCGCGGCCGCAATCAGGCCGGCGCCAATTATGGATTTCAGCATATCTACCTCCGTTCGGATCGATGTGGCTCGGCTGGAAACCAGCGCAGGCGAGTGGGCTCGATCCTTACCCCCACCTGTTCTCCCGCCCTGAGGCGGACTTCGCTCGAGAGCGTCAGCTCAAGCGGCGATTCGAGATTGCCGATGGCGATGCGCACGGCATGGGCATCGCCATGGAACTGCGACCGCAGCACCTTCCCGGCAATGGACCCTTCGCCCGGCGGCGCGAGCGCCGCGGCACGGCTGCCGAGCAGCACTTCGGCGGCTTCGGGACGTACCGCCGCCGCATCGGCGAGGCGGATGCCGGTGCCGGCGATGAACACGGCGCCGTCGCGCCGCTCGACCGGGGCGACGGCCCCCAGCTTGAGGAATTCGGCGACACCGCGGTCGGCGGGATTGTCCACCAGCGTCTCGGGCGCGGCGAGCTGGACGATGCGGCCCTGGCGCATCACGGCGACCTCGTCGGCGAGGGTAAAGGCCTCGGCCTGGTCATGCGTCACATAGATCGCGGTGAGGTCGAGGCCATCGAGGAGTTCGGCGAGCTCGCCGACCATCGCCTCGCGCAATTCGCGGTCGAGATTGGAGAGCGGCTCGTCGAACAGGACCAGCGGTGGCTCGGCGACCAGGGCGCGGGCGATGGCGACGCGCTGCTGCTGACCGCCCGACAGCTCGCCCGGCCCGCGCCCGCCGAAACCGGCAAGCCCGACACGGGCCAGGGCCCGCTCGACGCGCGGGCCGCGCTCGGCCGCCGGCACGCCGCGCATTTCCAAGGGGAAGGCCACGTTGTGCGCCACGCTCAGATGCGGCCACAGCGCGTAATCCTGAAACACCATGCCCAGGCCGCGCCGTTCCGGCGGTAGGAAGGTGCCGGCGCCCGCGACCACGCGCCCGTTGAGCGCCACGGTGCCTCTATCGGGCGCGAGGAGCCCGGCGACGATCCTGAGCAGGGTGGTCTTGCCGCAGCCCGAGGGCCCGAGCAGCGCCAGGGTGCGGCCACGGGGCAGGCTGAAATCGACGCCGCCCAGCACCACGGTCCTGCCGTAGGCGAGGGCGACATCCGCCACCACCACGGCGGACGTCAAGGCATTCTGGGCCGGCTGGCCTGTCGTTACGTTCATCGGCGCCGCGGCCCGGCTGGAAGCGAGACTTCCTCCCTATTGGCGGTATGTGACAGTCTCGCGACAGCCTGCGACGGAAGGACGCGGGCTTGCGCGCGCGGCAGGGATCGGTGCAGCTGTCGCGGCGTTCGGGAACAGCGCCCATAGCCAGAGACCACCGTGCCACACCAGTCCTTCGACCACAGGAACGAGAACGGCCCCTTCGATATCGTCGGGGATGTGCATGGCTGCGCCGAGGAGCTCGAGAGCCTGGCCGCGACGCTCGGCTACGACCCGGCGAAGCTGGCGCATCCCCTGGGGCGGCGGCTGGTTTTTGTCGGCGACCTGGTCAACCGGGGTCCGAAAACCGTGGCGGTGCTGCGGCGCGTCATGCCTGCCGTGGCGGAGGGACGCGCCCTGGCGGTGAAGGGCAATCACGACGACATGCTGGCGCGGAGGCTCGCCGGCCGGGCGGTCGAGGAAACGGCGGGGCTCAGGAAGTCGCTGGACGAGCTGGCGCGGGAGGATGAAGGTTTTCGCCGCGCGGTGCAGCATTTTCTCGAGGCGCTGCCGGATTATTGCTGGCTCGACGGCGGCAGGCTGGTCGTCGCCCATGCGGGCATCAAGGCCGAGATGATCGGCGCGGATTCGCCGGCGATCCGCAACTTCACCGTGCTGGGGCAAACCGCCGGCGACTGGGCCGCAAACTATGCGGGATCGCCGGCGGTGGTCTATGGACACACGCCGAGCCAGATCGCCGAATGGTTCAACAACACCCTTTGCCTCGATACCGGCTGCGTGGCGGGCGGCAGGCTGACGGCGCTGCGTTGGCCGGAGCGCGAGCTGGTGAGCGTGCCGGCCAAGGCCGTCTATTCGAGACCGAGCCGGCCCTTCCTGAAGCCGCGGGCCGAGCGATAGCCCAACGGAAGCTGGCATCCACCTCTGCTCGGCTCTACGCAATCTCGCGCAAGCCGGCAATCGAATTAGGCGCGGCGAAATCGCCGTTTCCTGCCACAATTCAGCCGCGAATGGACTCAGACACTCGCGCCTGCGCAGGGGGCGCGACAAAGCAGGGGTTGGGGGATGCCGCGGCTTTTCCGGTCGGCCTTTTGTGCCGCGTTGTTTTCTGTCGCGTTTCTGATCCTGGGAGTTTCGCTGGCGCCGGCTGCCGAGCGCAGCATGACGCAATTGCCGGGCATGGACCTGCCGGGCGGCGATTACGCCACCCTCAAGGGCGTGACGCTGGACAATTGCTCCAAGGCCTGCGCCGACGACAATATCTGCCGCGCCTTCACCTATAACCAGAAGGCCAAGTGGTGCTTCCTCAAGGGCAATGCGGGAACGCAGACGCCGTTCGCCGGCGCCGTTTCGGGCAAGGTGGCGATGTCGCCGGACCCGATGACGATCGCGGCGGCGCGGCAGGCGGAGCTCCCCTTTCCACCCGACAGCCTCGTCAATGAGGCGACCGATTTTGCCTCGGGCCTTTCCAAGAGCGATCCCGCCCCCAAGGGTTCGACCTATGCCGACCTCGTCAAGGCCGGCGACGCGGCGGCGGGCAACGACAATTCGGACGTGGTCCTCGCCTCCTACCGGCAGGCGCTGGGGATCGTGGGCAACGACCCGGCGGTCTGGCTGAAGCTCGCCGATGTGGCCGACAAGCGGGCCGACCGCGAGGCGGCGAACAACAATGATTCGGATGCCCAGGGCTTCGCCACCATCGGCACCGATGCCGCGCTCGAGGCCTTCCTGCAATCCGAAACGCCGGCCGACCGGGCCACGGCGCTGGCGAGCCTGGCGCGCGGGCTGGCGCTCCGGCAGATGTGGCAGGAGGCGATCGGCACCTACAAGGCGAGCCTGGACCTAGCCGCCAATGCCGATCTCGCAAAGACGCTCGACACGCTGATCGCCCAGCACGGTTTCCACGTGACGGGCAATACGGTCGAGGCGGATACGGCGACGCCTTCGATCTGCATCACTCTTTCGGATCCGCTGCCGGCCGGCAACACGGACCTGTCGAGCTATGTGGTGGTGGAAGACGCCCCGCAGGCGGCCGTATCGGCCCAGCAGAGCCAGATCTGCGTGACCGGGCTCGAGCACGGCAAGCGCTACCACATCACGCTGCGCGCCGGGCTGCCCGCGCAAAGCGGCGACAGCCTCAGGAACAATGTCGACCTGCACGTCTTCGTCCCCGACCGCAAGCCCTTCGTCGGCTTCGCCAACAATGCCTATGTCATGCCCGCGGGGCTGGGCGGCGGGCTGCCGCTGACCTCGGTCAATGCAAAGAGCGCTGACGTGGTGATCTACCGGATCGGGGATCGCGGCATTTCGGAGGCCATCCATAACGACGTCTTCCGCGGCACGCTCGATGGCGACTCGGCGGAAAGCGTCGCCAACGAGTATGGCGAGGAGGAGTGGAAGGGGCAGGTCGATCTGGCGCAGGGCGCGCTCAACGCCACCGTGACCACGGCCATTCCGGTCGCAGATGCGCTCAAGGGCAAGCTGCAGCCGGGCGCCTATGTGGCTACCGCCAAGGTTTCGGGGGTCAACCAGGACAGTTACGAAGACCTCGCCACGCAGTGGTTCGTCGTCACCGATCTCGGGCTCAGCACGGTTTCCGGCGATGACGGCGTGCACGCCTTCGTGCGCTCGCTGACCTCGGCCCAGCCGGTCGCCGGCGTAACGCTGCGGCTAGTCGCGACGAACAACGAAATCCTCGGCGAGATGAAGAGCGATGCCAGCGGCGAGGCGGTGTTCGCCCCGGGGCTGTCGCGCGGCAAGGGCGGCCGGGCGCCGCAGATATTGGTGGCCGAGACGGATGCGGGCGATTACGCCTTCCTCGATATCTCGAAAGACGCCTTCGACCTCACCGATCGTGGCGTCGACGGCCGCGCCTCGCCGGGGCCGCTCGATCTGTTCGCGACGACGGAGCGCGGCGTCTACCGGCCCGGCGAGACGGTCTATCTCACGGCGCTGCTGCGCGACGCCCATGCCAAGGCGGTGGGTGGCATACCGTTGACGCTCGACATGGAGCGGCCGGACGGGGTGATCGCAACCCATGAGGTGATCAAGGAGGCCGGCGCCGGCGGCTATTTCCAAGCGCTGCCGCTCAATGCCGCGGCGATGCGCGGCTCCTGGCACATAAAACTCTATGCCGACCCCAAGGCGGCGCCATTGGCCAATGTCAATTTCCTGGTCGAGGATTTCGAGCCCGACCGGCTGGCCTTCGACGTGACCGCGCCCAAGGGGCCGATCGCGCCGGGCGAGGACACGGACTTCACCATCGCAGCGAAATATCTCTATGGCGCGACGGCGCCGGGCCTTGCCGTCACGGCGGATTCGGTGGTGCGACCCACAACCGGACTCGATGCCTTCCCAGGCTATACTTTCGGGCGCGAGGACGACAGCTTCGAAACCGACCGCGAATCCATCGGCAATGTCGGGACGACCGACGACAGCGGCAATGCGACGGCGACGATCTCGCTGCCGCAGCCCGAGGCGACGACGCGGCCGCTCATGGCCGACATCATTCTGAGCCTCGTCGATACCAATGGCCGGACGGTCGACCATACGGTGACGCTGCCGGTCAGGGCCGACGGCGACCGGCTGGGCGTCAAGCCGCAATTCGACCCGGATGCGGGGCTGCCGTCGGGCAGCAGCGCGGCATTCGACATCATCGCGGTGTCGCCGGACGGGGCACAGATCGACAAGGCGGGGCTCAACTGGAAGCTCAGCCAGATCGATTCCAGCTATCAGTGGTACAAGGACGGCGACAAGTGGAAGTGGGAGGAGGTCAAGACCTCGCACAAGGTCGCCGACGGCACCATCGACGCCAAGGCCGCCGGCCCGGCCACCGTTTCCGCGCCGGTGCAGTATGGCGAATATGAGCTCGAGGTCGACAGCACGGGCGACAACCCGACCTCGACCACCTACCAGTTCTATGCCGGCTATTATTATCCGACAGCCGGGTCCGATACGCCCGACCGGCTGACGGTGGCGCTCGACGCCAAGGCCTATAAGGCCGGCGATACCGCGCATCTGCGGCTCGACCCGCAATTCGCCGGCACGGCGCTGGTGATGGTGGTGGCCGACAAGGTGATCTCCATGAAGGCGGTGGACGTGCCGGCCAATGGCACGACCGTCGACCTGCCGGTCACCACGGACTGGAGCCCGGGCGCCTATGTCACCGCAACGCTCTACCGTCCGGCGGACGCCGCGCAGAAGCGCATGCCGGCGCGGGCGCTGGGCCTCGCCTTTGCCGGCGTCGATCCGGGCGACATGAAGCTGAATGTCGGGCTCGATGCGCCGAAGGAGGCGGCGCCGCGGCAGAATTTCACGGCCCATATCAAGCTCGGCAATGTGGCGGCGGGCGAAAAGGCCTATGTCGCGGTCGCCGCCGTCGATGTCGGCATTCTCAACCTCACCAATTTCAAGGTGCCCGACCCGGACGGCTGGTATTTCGGCCAGCGCCAGCTCGGGGTGGAATTCCGCGACCTCTATGGCCAGCTCATCGATCCGACGCAGGGCGTGATGGGCGCGCTGCGCTCGGGCGGCGATGCGGGTGCGGCGCGGCTCGGCACGCCCCCCGCCACCTCGGTTCTCGTGGCGCTGGATTCGGGCGTCGTGACGGTCGGCGCGGACGGGACGGCCGATGTCAGCTTCGCCATGCCGGATTTCAACGGCACGGTGCGACTGATGGCGATCGCCTGGACGGACAAGGCCGTAGGCCATGCCTCGGCCGACGTGATCGTGCACGATCCCGTCGTGGTCAATCTCAGCCCGCCGCGCTTCCTGCGGGTAGGCGACACATCGAGGCTCCTGGTCGAGATCAACAATGTCTCGGGGCCGGCGGGCACCTATAAGGTCGCGCTCGATCCGGGCAGCGCCATTTCGACCGACAAGGCCGCCGACGAGGTGACGCTGGCGGCGGGGGCGCGGGCCTCGCTGCAGCCGGGTCTCACCGGCCTTGCGACCGGCGACCAGAAGCTGACCCTGACGGTAACCGGGCCGGACGGCACCGCGCAGGTGAAAACGCTGACGCTCGGGGTCCGGGCGCCTGCCGCGCCGCAGACGGTGAGCGCGCTGGTGCCGATCCCCGCGGGGCAGTCGGTGACGCTCGGCAAGGATCGCTTCTCGGCCTATCTCGCCCATTCGGCAGGGATGAGCCTCGCCATCGGCCCGATCGCCCGGCTCGACGTGCCGGAGCTGCTGGCGGAACTCGACCGCTACCCCTATGGCTGTGCCGAGCAGATTACCAGCCGGGCGCTGCCGCTCATCTATTTGAACGAGGTCGCCAAATCGCTCGGCGAGGGCAATGACGAGGCGCTGCGCCAGCGGGTGAAGGATGCCATCGCCAACCTTCTCTCGAAGCAGGAGACGAGCGGCGCCTTCGGCCTCTGGGGACCGGACGACGAGGACGACGACGATCTGTGGCTCGATTCCTACGTGACCGATTTCCTGCTCCGGGCGCAGAAGGAGGGCTATGACGTGCCGGCGCAGGCGCTGGCCAGCGCGCTCGACAATCTGGGCAACAAGGTCTCGGCGGCCACCGATTTCGACAAGGGTGGCGAGGACATCGCCTATGCCCTTTACGACCTGGCCCGGGCGGGCCGGGCGGCGATCGGCGATTTGCGCTATTATTTCGAGGCGCGGCTCAACAATTTCGGCTCGCCGCTCGCCAAGGCGCAGCTCGGCGCGGCGCTCGCCCTCTATGGCGACCGGACGCGCTCGGGGACGGCCTTCGCCGCGGCGGTCGACGGGCTCAAGGCGCCGGAGGACCGCAAGCGCTACCGCACCGACTATGGCAGCCAGATGCGCGATGCGGCGGGAGTGCTGACGCTCGCGGCCGAGTTCACCCCGACGGGCGTCGACCTGTCGGCGCTGAGCGGGCGGCTCGCCGATCTGCGCGACCTCGCCAAATGGACGACGACGCAGGAGGATGCCTGGACGCTGCTGGCAGCGGCCGCGCTCGAGCGGCAGGCAACCGGGGGTGCGGTCAGCGTGGACGGCGTTGCGGCGACCGGCTCGGCCTATCGCCGCTACGACCAGGAGCATTTCGACACTGCTTCCGTCACGGTTGCCAATACCGGCGACCAGCCGACCGAAATGAAGGTTTCGGTCACCGGCATCCCGACGACCCCGCCGCCGGCCGCAAGCAGCGGCTTCACCATCGAGCGGCGCTATTACCTGCCGGACGGGACGGAGGTCGATCCGACGACCGCGGCCATCCACCAGAACGACCGCTTCATCGTGGTGCTGAACCTCACGGCGACGGATCTCGGCTCGGGCCAATATGTGGTGGCCGATCCGCTGCCCGCGGGCTTCGAAATCGAGAACCCCGATCTCTCCGGGCAGGGCGACACCTCGGATTATTCCTGGCTCACGGTGGATACGCCGTCGCATAGCGAGGCCCGGACCGACCAGTTCGTCGCGGCCTTCCGCTACGACACGGCGACGCCGAAATTCTCGGCCGCCTATATGGTCCGCGCCACCTCGCCCGGCAGCTTCACCCTGCCCGGGGCGACGGTGGAGGACATGTACCGGCCGGAGCTCAGGGCCAATACCGATGCGGCGCGCATCACCATCAGCCCGCCGGGCCAGTAGAATGGCGCGGACGGCGCGGCAGGAAAGAAGGCGCCGGCTGCTGGTGGCGAGCCTCGCCACGGCGGCGGTGTGCCTTGCGGCCCTGGGCGGCCGGTGGGGCCGGACGGCGATCGAAACCATCGAGGCCGGCCTGCCGCCGACGCCCGCGGTCGCGAGCCTGCCGGTATCGGTGGAGGTGGTGGACCGCAACGGGCAGATGCTCCGCCCCTTCACGACGGACGGGCGCTGGCGCCTGCCGGTCACGCCGGCCGAGGTCGACCCCAACTTCCTCAAGATGCTGTTCGCCTATGAGGACAAGCATTTCTATGAACATCATGGGATCGACTGGACGAGCCTTTTGCGGGCGGCGGGACAATTCATGCTCGCCGGCGGGCACATCGTCTCCGGCGGCTCTACGCTCACCATGCAGGTGGCGCGGCTGATCGAAGGGGACTCGACCCACAACGCCTATGCCAAGTTCAGGCAAATCCTCCATGCGCAGCGGATCGAGCAGCAGCTTTCCAAGGCCGACATCCTGAAGCTCTATCTGACGCTCGCCCCCTATGGCGGCAATATCGAGGGCATAAGGGCGGCGAGCCTCGCCTATTTCGGCAAGGAGCCGGCGCGGCTGACGACCGCCGAGGCGGCCTTGCTGGTCGCCCTGCCGCAATCGCCGGAAGCGCGGCGGCCGGACCTCCATCCGGCGGCGGCCAAGGCGGCGCGCGACATGGTGCTCGACCGGCTGGCCGGCGACGGCGCCATCGCGGCGGACGATGCGGCGGCGGCCAAGCGCGAGCCGATCCCCAGGGCGCGGCAGGATTTCCCGATGCTTGCGGCGCATCTGACGCAGGCGGCACTGAGCGCCCAGCGCGGTGCGCGGCGCATCCAGCTCACCATCGACTCGCGCCTGCAGCAATCGCTCGAAGACCTCGCCCATGCCCGGGCCGGGCAGATCGGGCCCAAGGCGACGGTCGCGATCCTGGCGGCGGACGAGGCAAGCGGCGACATTCTCGCCTCGGTGGGCTCGGGCGATCTGTTCGATGCCGAACGCCATGGCTATGTCGACATGACCCAGGCGGTGCGCTCGCCGGGCTCGACGCTGAAGCCCCTGATCTATGGGCTTGCCTTCGAGCTCGGCCTGGCCCATCCCGAAAGCCTGATCGAGGACCGACCGACGGCGTTCGGCGGCTATATTCCGGGCAATTTCGACGGCGAAACGCGCGGCACGGTGACGATGCGGCAGGCGCTGGAGCAGTCGCTCAACATTCCGGCGATCATCGTGCTCGACGCGGTGGGGACGGCCCGGCTGGTGCAGCGCATGGAGCGGGCCGGCGCCGCGCCGGTGCTGCCCAACGATACGGCGCCGGGGCTGGCCATGGGGCTGGGCGGGGTGGGGGTGACGCTCAGGCAGCTCGTCTCGCTCTATGCCGCCATCGCGCGGGGCGGCATGCCGGTCGTATTGCATGACGGCATCGGCGACGGCAGCGCGGCGCCTGCGGAGGCCGGCGCCCCTGCCCCGGTGCTCGACCCGGTCGCGGCCTGGTATGTGTCGGATATATTGAGCGGGGTCGCGCCGCCCACCAATGGCTCGTTCGGGCGCATCGCCTTCAAGACCGGCACCTCCTATGGCTATCGTGACGGCTGGTCGGTCGGCTATGACGGCAAGACGGTGATCGGCGTCTGGGTGGGCCGGCCGGACGGCGCGCCGGTGCCGGGCCTGTCCGGCATCGGCTCGGCGGCCCCGATCCTGTTCGAGGCGTTCGACCGGCTGGGCGGCAAGGCCGTGCCGCTGCCCGCCGCCCCGCCCGGTGTGCTGGTCGCGACCAATGCGGAATTGCCGGCGCCTCTCCGCCGCTTCCGCAACCCCGACAGCCAGATGGTCGCCGCGGATCCCGCGCCGCAGATCGCCTATCCGGGCGACGGCGTCGACATCGATCTCGGCGTCGCCGGCGGCAGCGGCGCACCGTTGGTGGTGAAGGTCAGGAACGGGCAGCCGCCCTTCACCTTCCTTGCCAATGGTGCGCCCTTCGGCCGCGAGGATTTCGCACGCCAGGACAGCTGGACGCCGGACGGACCCGGATTTGTGACACTCTCCGTCATCGACGGCGAGGGGCGCTCGGATTCGGTGGGAGTGTATCTGCAGTAGACCGTTGCATATCGG
>DASZUI010000120.1:0-29967 GCA_035547675.1 Devosia sp. | reverse complement strand
TGCCTGATGGCACCGGCTTGACCACATAGGACGGCTGCATCTGATGCACCCGCGCCGCTTCGGCCCGCCCGACGATGAGGTGATCGGTCACCGGCAGCCCGGCCGCCCGCAGCACGATCTTCGCCTGATGCCGGTTCGCCGCCAGCGCCGAAGCGAGGACGCCCGAATGGGTATAGGCGATGCCGAGGAGTTCGCAGAACCCCTGCACGCTGCCGTCGCGCCCCGCGGCCGAGGTCAGGGCGTTGAAGACCACGTCGGGGCGGTCGACGGTGAGTTGGGCGGGGAGGTCGGCGGGGGTGATCTGGGTGACGGCGTAGCCCCGCTCCGCCAAGACGTCCGCCAGTTCCAATTGTGGCTCGTTACCCAGGAGCGCGACCGACTTTCCCATCAGCTATCTCCACCGGAGGGAGCCTCGAACCATGGGCAGCGCGCGCTGCCCGTCCTTCGACAAGCTCAGGACGAGGTCGTGTTCGCTCCGCCCCCTCACCCGCCTGCCGGCACCCTCTCCCGCTCGCGGGAGAGGGGAAGAAACCGTTGATGCGTAGCGCCTCTTCTCCCCTCGCCCGCTTGCGGGAGAGGGTGGCGCGAAGCGCCGGGTGAGGGCCTAAGCAGCCTCACACCGCCCCGGTAAACACCTCGCCGTCCAGAAACTCCCGCACCTCATGTCCGGGGATGAAATGGCCCATCCGCCGGATTTCCCACTTGAGTTCGATGCCGGATTTGGCCCGCACGCGGTTGCGCACCGTCTCGCCCAGCGTCTCGATGGCATGGGCGTCGGCATCGCCGAGATTGAGCAGGAAATTGGCGTGCAGCTCGCTCATCTGCGCGCCGCCGATGGTGAGGCCCCGGCAGCCGGCCTCGTCGATCAGCTTCCAGCTCGAATGGCCTTCCGGGTTCTTGAAGGTCGAGCCGCCCGTCCTCGCCCGCGTCGGCTGGCTGGATTCGCGCTTTTCGGTGATCTCGCGCATGCGGGCGAGGATATCCTCGCGCTCGCCGGGCACGCCCTGATAGACGGCCGAAGTGAACACCGCCCCGCGTGGCCCGTTCGACTTGCGGTAATGGTAGCCCATATCGGCATTGGAGAGCGTCACGATCTCGCCCGACCTGAGCACCGCGCGAAGCTCCGCCACGCGCTCCCGCGTCTCGCTGCCATAGCAGCCGGCATTCATGTAAAGCGCCCCGCCGATGCCACCCGGAATGCCGCGATAAAAGCTGAGCCCGTCGATGCCGGCTTCCGCCGCCGCGGTCGCAACCTTCACGTCCGGCAGCGCCGCGCCGACCCTGAGCCGGTGCCCCTCCAGCACCTCGATCGCGCCGAACCCCTTGGCACTGAGCTTGATGACGACGCCATCGATGCCGCCGTCGCGGACCAGCAGGTTCGAGCCGAGCCCGATCACCGTCACCCGGATTTCGGCCGGCAGGTGCTTGAGGAAGAAAGCCAGGTCGGCCTCGTCGGCCGGCTGGAAGAAGAGCTGCGCCGGCCCGCCGACCCGGAACCAGGTGACCTCCGAGAGCGGCTGGTTGGCTATGAGCCGGCCCCGCACCTCGCCGATCCAGGGTTGCAGCGCCGGGATCAGGTCCGGCCAGAGCGGCGCTTCGATCGTGTCGGTGGTCATGCCTCGACCTCCTTGCCCATCAGCGCGCCGAGCTCGGCCGGCAGCGCCGCGGCCCATTGCGTGATATTGCCGGCGCCCAGCATGACGACATAATCGCCGTCCTCCACGCGGCTCGCGAGCAGCGGCGCCAGCATTTCCGGGCGGTCGACCACCCGCGCGTCGCGATGCCCGCGGGCGCGGATGCGCGCCACCAGCTCGTCATGCGTCACGCCCGGGATCGGCTGCTCGCCCGCCGCATAGACCGGCGCGACGATCACCGTATCGGCATCGTTGAAAGCGACCGAGAAATCGTCGAACAGGTCGTGCAGGCGCGTATAGCGATGCGGCTGCACCACGGCGATGACGTCGCGCCGCGTCGATTGCCGCGCCGCCCTGAGCACGGAGGCGATCTCGACCGGATGGTGGCCGTAATCGTCGATCACCGTCACGCCGCCCACCGTGCCCGTTTTGGTGAAGCGCCGCTTGACCCCCGAAAACCCCTTGAGCCCCTTGCGGATCGCCTCGGCCGGAATGTGCAATTGGTCGGCCACGGCGATGGCCGCCGTGGCGTTGAGCGCATTGTGCTCGCCCGGCATCGGCAGGGTCAGCCCGTCGATCCGAAGCTGCGTCATGCGGATGCGGTCGCGGATTTCGACCGAGAAATGGCTCTGCCCCTCCGCGATCTCGAGGTCGCAGAGCCGCACATCCGCCTGCGGATTGCGCCCATAGGTGATGACGCGCCGGTCCCGCACCTGCCCCACCATTTCCTGCACCACCGGATGGTCGATGCACATCACGGCGAAGCCGTAGAACGGCACGTTCTCCACGAAGGTATGGAAGGCCTGCTTCACGGCATCGAAATTGCGGTAATGGTCGAGATGCTCGGGATCGATATTGGTGACGATCACCACATCGGCCGGCAGCTTGACGAAGGTGCCGTCGCTTTCGTCCGCCTCCACCACCATCCAGTCGCCGCCGCCGAGCCGCGCATTGGTGCCATAGGCGTTGATGATGCCGCCATTGATGACGGTCGGGTCGAAATTGGCCGCGTCCAGCAGCGTCGCGACCAGCGTCGTCGTGGTCGTCTTGCCATGCGTGCCGCCGATGGCGATGGCGTTCTTGAAGCGCATGATCTCGGCCAGCATCTCGGCCCGCCGCACGATGGGCAGCCCGCGCGCCCGCGCCGCCACCAGCTCGGGATTGTCGCGCCTGATCGCCGAGGACACGACGACGACCGCCGCGTCCCTGAGGTTCTCCGGCTTCTGCCCGACCTCGACGGGAATGCCCATGTCCCTGAGCCGCTGCACATTCGGGTTGAGCGCCGAATCCGAACCGCGCACGGTATAGTTCTGGTCGTGCAGGATTTCGGCGATGCCGCTCATGCCGATGCCGCCGATACCGATGAAATGCACCGGCCCGATATTGCGCGGCATCTTCACTTTGGTTCACTCCTGTGGCGCATGTTTCGCTTCGAGGCGAGCTTTTCCGCCAAATCGGCGAGCAGCGCAACGGCATCCGGCCGCCCCAGCGACTTGGCGGTTGCCGCCGCTCTCGCAAGCCCCGCCGGATCGGCGAGCAGGCCCTGCAATCGGCCGGCCAGCACCTGCGGCGTGAGGCTCGCCTGCTCCGCGATCCAGCCGCCGCCGGCCCGGTCGAGCACCAGCGCATTGTTCTTCTGGTCGGCATCGATCGAGCCCGGCAGCGGGATCAGCAACGCCGGCCGGCCGATGACGCAGAGCTCCGCGACCGTGCTCGCCCCCGAGCGCGAAACGATCAGATGGCTGTCCGCCATGCGCTCCGGCAAATCGCTGAAGAAGGACGCCAATTCGACATTGACCTTGCTCTGCCGGTAGCTCTCCGCCACCCGGTCCAGGTCCTCGGCGCGGCATTGCTGGGTGAGCCTGAGCCGCGCCCGCAGCTCGGCCGGCAGCAGCGCAATGGCCGGCGGCAGCAGCTCCGCGAAGGCCCGCGCCCCCTGGCTGCCGCCGAACACCAGGAGCCTGAGCGCACCATCGGGGCCCGGCACCGGATAGGGCCGCGCCGCTACCTCCCGCACCCGGTCGCGCACCGGATTGCCGGTGACCACGATCTTGCCCTCGAAACCCTCCGTCCGCGCCGTCTGCTCGAAACTCAGCGCCAGCACGTCGGCAAGACCGGCCAGCGCATGATTCGCCCGGCCGATAATGGCGTTGGCATCGTGCAATATGCCCGGAATGCCGCGCAGCTTCGCCGCGAGGAAGGGCGGAAAGGTTGGATAGCCGCCGAACCCGACCACCGCATCGGGCCGGACCCGCCCGAGCACGCCCCAGGCGATGCCGGTGCCCCAGAGGATCGTCGCCCCGGCCGCCACGAATTTGACCGGATTGTGGATCGAGGGCGTCGCCGCCGGCACGATATGCGTCTCGCGCGCCGGGAAATTCTCGCCATAGCTCGCCACCCGCTCGTCCGTCATCAGATGGATGACATGGCCGCGCCGGCGCAATTCCTGCGCCAGCGCCATCGCCGGGAAGAGATGGCCGCCGGTGCCGCCGGCCATCAGCACGAAAGTGCTCATGTGGATTGCCCTATTCGGCGGGAGCCATGACGGCGGAGCGATAGGCAGGCAGGCCCGAGGCCATGCGCGCCTCCGGCTTCGTGCGGGTCAGGGCCAGCATCAGGCCCATGCCGAAGGCGATGGCGATCATCGAGGTGCCGCCATAGGAAACGAAGGGAAGCGTCATGCCCTTGGGGGGAATCAGGTTGAGGTTGACGCAGAGATTAATGGCCGATTGCAGCCCAAATTGGATGGCGACGGTCGAGGCCGCGAGCCGGTTGAAAAGGCTGGGCTGCGCCTGCGCCGTGAGCAGCGCACGAACGACGATGAAGCAGATCAGCCCCACCAGCACGAGACAGAAGAGCAGCCCGTATTCACCCGCCGCCGCCGAGAACACATAATCGGCATGGGCGTCCGGAATGAACTTCTTGGCGATGGATTCCCCCGGCCCTCGCCCGAACCAGCCGCCCTCGAGCAGCGAATGCAGCGCCTTGTCCACCTGATAGGTGTTGCCGCCCCCCTCCGGGTTGAGGAAGCTGTCGATGCGGTTCGAGACGTGCGGGAACGCCAGATAGGCGCCATAGCCGAGCGCCACGCCGCCGGCGAGCAGGGCAAAGATCAGCAGCCAGGAAATCCCCGCCATGAACAGCAGCGCCGCCCAGGTGGAGAGCATCAGCGCGGTCTGCCCCACGTCCGGCTGCAGCACCAGCGCCCCGATGATCGGCAGCAGCAGGATGGTGGCGATGATCTTGCCCGGCATGCCCTTCTTCATCATGGACTCGGAGAAGAGCCACGCCCCGATGACGGCGAAGGCCGGCTTGACGAATTCGGACGGCTGGATGGATTGGCCGGCAATGCTGATCCAGCGTCGCGCGCCCTTCACCTCCGCGCCATATTTCAGCGTCGCCCAGAGCGCGACGATGCTGACGACGAGCGTGATCAGGGCGGCGAAGCGGGCCTGCCGGGGCGTCAGCAGCGAGGCCCCCACCATGACCAGGATGGAGGGGATGGCGAAGCCGCACTGGCGGATGATGAAATAGTAATAGGGCAGGTGCAGCCGCTCGGCGACCGAAGGGCTGGCCGCGAAGCTCAGCACCACGCCGCAGCCGATGAGCAGGACCAGCGCCACGAGCAATTCCCGGTCCACCGTCCACCACCATTCGGCGATCGGCGTCTTCCTGTCGCGTGCGAACATGGCTCGCGCCGCCTCCAGAGGCGGCCTCCCGGATACTTAATACTCGGTATCGAGTTTAGCGCCGTGTTGGTTACCATTTTCCGACCGTCCGCCGCCGTTCTGACAAGCCGGCGTGCGAGACCCGCGCATCGGAGGGAGGAAATCATGCCGAACGCCCTGCCCGCCTTCGCCTTGAGCGCGCTTTTCGGCCCCGCCCTGGGCCTCGCCGTGCTCGCCGGCCCGGCGCTGGCCGATGACGGCTTCCGCCCGCTCACCGCCTTTCACTCCTATGCTACCGGGGCGCCGCCGCCGCCCAATTGGCGGATCGAGGGCGACACGATCATGCACACGCCGGGCGGCGGCGACATCGTCAGCAATGAGAGCTTCGCCGATTTCGAGCTCGACTTCGACTGGAAGATTTCGCCCGGCGGCAATTCCGGCGTCATGTATCGCGTCATCGAAAATCCGAAGGCGGCACCCTCGGACAGCGGCCTCGAATACCAGATCCTCGACAATCACGGACACAGCGACGGCAAGGACCCGCTGACCAGCGCCGCCAGCGCCTACGCGATCTATGCCCCGTCGCGGGACATGACGAAGCCCGTCGGCGACTGGAATTCCGCCCGCATCATCGCGCGCGGCAACCATGTCGAGCATTGGCTCAACGGCGTCCAAGTGCTGAGCTACGAACTCGGTTCACCCGACTGGAAGCGGCGCGTCGCGGCGAGCAAGTTCGCCCACACCCCCACCTACGGCGCCTCGCCCAAAGGCGGTATCGACCTGCAGGACCACGGCTTTCCGGTGAGCTACCGCAATATGCGGATCAAGGTGCTGGAGTGAAATGGGAGCGGTGTCGGCGCGCGCTGCCCATCCTTCGACAGGCTCAGGATGAGGTTGGGGTTGAATGGCGATAGCCCCACACTTCCACGACCTCATGGTGAGCCTGTCGAACCATGAGCAGCACCCACCCCACCTGCCCACAGCGGAAATCAGGTCCAGCCGAATGGCTGGTCACCGCAATTTCAGCGAGCTCAGCCCGATCAGCGCCAGCACGAAGGCGATGATCCAGAAGCGGATCACCACCTGGCTTTCCGTCCAGCCGATATGCTCGAAATGGTGGTGGATCGGCGCCATCTTGAAGACGCGCTTGCCGGTCAGGCGGAACGAGGCCACCTGCACGATCACCGATACCGTCTCCAGGAGGAACAGCCCGCCGATGATGGCGAGCACGATCTCGTGCTTGGTGGCCACGGCGATCGAGCCCAGCGCGCCGCCCAGGGCGAGCGAGCCCGTATCGCCCATGAAAATCTGCGCCGGCGGCGCGTTGAACCACAGAAATCCGAGCCCCGCCCCGATCAGCGCGCCACAGAGCACCGACAATTCGCCGGTGCCCGGCACGAAATCGACCAGCAGGTAATCGGCGAAATTCTGGTTGCCCACGAGATACGCGATCAGCCCGAACGAGCCCGCCGCGATCATCACCGGCACGATCGCGAGCCCGTCCAGCCCGTCGGTCAAATTGACCGAATTGCCCGCCGCCGTGATGACGAAGGCCCCCACGATGAAGAAGAAGATGCCGAAATTGAGCGCCAGCCCCTTCACAAAGGGGAAGAGCAGCGAATGCGAGAAATGCGTCGCATCCATCGTGGTCATCAGATAGGTCGCGATACCCGCGATGATGAACTCGATGATGAGCCGCTGCCGGCCCCCGAAGCCCTTGTGGGACATGCGGGTGACCTTGAGATAGTCGTCATAAAAGCCGATCGCGCCGAAGAGGATCGTGACCGCCAGCACCACCCAGATATAGCCATTGGCGAGGTTGGCCCAGAGCAGCGTCGAGATCACCGTGCCGGCGAGGATCATCAGGCCGCCCATGATGGGCGTGCCCTTCTTGGTGACCAGATGGCTCGCCGGCCCGTCCTGGCGGATCGGCGGTCCCCCCTTGCCCTGGCGGATGCGCAGCGCGGCGATCATGCCCGGCCCGAACAGGAACACGAAGAACAGCGCCGTCACGAGCGCGCCGGCCGTCCTGAACGTAATGTAGCGGAAGACGTTAAGGGCGCTGAGGTCGCTACCCAGTTGCCCCAGAAAATACAGCATTGCCGACGCGTTCCTCGCCCGGATCCGGCCGTCGAGCGAAGCGCCTGCCAGCCTTGCGCTTCTTTGATCACGCTCAACTCTCCGGCGCAAGCCGCCGACAGCGCCAGTCCCTGGCGCGTAACAGGAAGGCAACAGCGGCATGAGCTGCGAGGCCGAGTCTCCGGCTGGATTCCGGCCTTCGCCGGAATGACGCCGGGGGTGGGGCACGGGCTTTGCCCAATTCCACCGGAACGACATCGGGGTAAAATACCGGCTTCGCCAATTCCGCTGCGTCATTCCGGCGAAGGCCGGAATCCAGCAGCAGGCTCCTACATCGCCGGGATTGGCTAAACCCCCCGCAGCGCCTCGGCGATCACTTCGTGGTCGGAGAAATGGTGCTTGGCGGTGCCGACGATCTGGTAGTCTTCGTGGCCCTTGCCGGCCACCAGCAGCACGTCTCCCGGCTCGAGCGATTTGACCGCCGAGCGGATCGCCTCGCGCCGGTCGCCGATCTCCCTGGCCGAGGGCACGGCGGCGATGATTTCGCCGCGGATAGCGGCGGCGTCCTCGGTGCGCGGATTGTCGTCGGTGACGATCACGTCATCGGCCATGCGGCCGGCGACCTCGCCCATCATCGGGCGCTTGCCCCTGTCGCGATCGCCGCCGGCACCGAACACGACATGGAGCTTGCCCCTGGCATAGGGGCGGAGCGAGGCCAGCGCACTCTCCAGCGCCACCGGCTTGTGCGAATAGTCGACGAAGATCGCCGCGCCATTGTGCTCGGCCACCAGTTCCAGCCGGCCGCGCGCGCCCCTGAGGTGCTCGATGGCGGCGAGCCCCTGCTCCTTGACGATGCCCGTCGCCATGGCAAGGCCGAGCGCCGTGACCGCATTATAGACCTGGAACTCGCCGGTGAGCGGCAGCAGGAAATCCACCGGCTCGCCCACGAGCCTGCCCTTGACCCGCTGGCCATAGCCCTCATTGGCGATGGAGCCGATCTCGAACCACGCCCCTTCCCGCCCGATGGTCATGGGCGAAAGGCCCCGGTCGAGCGCCGCGAACAGGAACGGCATGCCCTCGGGATCGTCGGCATTGACCACCGCCGACCCGCCCTCCGCCGCCAGGTTCCTGAACAGGCGCAGCTTGGCCTCGGCATAGGCCTCCATGGTCTCGTGATAGTCGAGATGGTCGCGATTGAGATTGGTGAAGGCCACCGCCTTGAAGCGCATGCCGTCGAGCCGGCGCTGGTCGAGCCCGTGGCTCGATGCCTCGAGCGCCACATGGTCGATCCCCTGCCCCTTGAGCAGGTGGAGCTCGCGATGCAGCGTCAGTGCGTCGGGCGTCGTCAGCGAGCCGGGAACGATCCCCGCCGCCGTCTCGACGCCCAGCGTTCCGAGGCTTGCCGCCCTGACGCCCGCCGCTTGCCAGAACTGCCGCACGAAGGACGCAACCGAGGTCTTGCCATTGGTGCCCGTTACCGCCACGGCCACCGCCGGCTGCGGCGCGTAGCGCCTGACCGCCGCCTTGGCGTAGCGCGCCCGCACGTCCCTGACCACGATCACCGGCACGCCCGGATCGGCGGCCGGCCGCTTGTCGGTCACGATCACGCTCGCGCCATGGGCCACCGCCTCCGCGATGAAGCTGTTGCCATGCGCCTTGCCGCCCGGCAGCGCGAAAAACGCCTCGCCCGGCAGGATCGCCCGGCTGTCGGCATTGATGCCGGCAACCCGGATCTGCCCCTCGGGCGCTTTGTTCAACCCGCCATGCAGCAGGTCGTTCAGCAGAAACGACACCTGGACCCCGTCCTGTCGCCCGACCGCCGGGCGTTCAGCCCTAGATAGCGTGTCCGCGTCCGCCGCGCGAATCCCGCTCTGCCGCATCCCTGTCATCTGGTCGGTCCGTTCATCTGATCGCCATCGGAACAAGCTGATCATCGACCAGCTTGTCGAATTTGGGCGCAATGCCGAGCATGGGCGCGACGCTGGAGACGATCCGTCCCGTCACCTGCCCGGCGTTCCAGCCGGCGGTGTCGCCGGTCGTCGGGCTCTCCCGGTGCGGCTCGTCCACGATCACCACCATTGCATATTTGGGGTCGTCCAGCGGGAAGGCCGAGGCAAAGACGTTGAAATCCTTGGTGCGCGAGTAAACCCCGTGCTCGACCTTTTCGGCCGTGCCCGTCTTGCCGCCGACGCGATAGCCCTGCGCCGCCCGGTCCATTACGGTGCCGGAGCCTTCGAGCGCGTTGAGGCGCATCAATTCACGGATTTCGAGGCTGGTCTGGGGCGAGATGAGGCGCTTGGCGACGGCCGCCGCCTGCTCGGGCGTGCGCGGATAGAGCGTCGGCGGCTCATAGATGCCGTTATTGACGAAGGCGGCCATGGCGGCGGCCATGTGCAGCGGCGTGATCGAGATGCCGTGGCCGAACGAGGCCGTCGCCGCCGTGACATCGGAAAACGTCTTCGGGATGTAGGAATTGGTTTTTTCCGGCAGCTCGATCGGCAGCGGATCGTCGAAGCCGACCTTGGTCATGAAGGCGCGGTAATTGTCCTTGCCCCATTGCTGCATGATGTGGATGGCGCCCACATTCGAGGAGTATTTATAGACCTCGGGCACCGTCAGGATTCGGTTCTGGCCGTGGAAATCGGTGATGGTGAAGCGCCCGAAGCGCACGCCGAAACGGGCATCGAACCGATCCGTCATCTTCACCGCGCCGCTGTCGAGCGCGCCGGCAATGGTGATCGTCTTGAAGGTCGAGCCGAGCTCGTACTTGCCCGCCGTAATGCGGTTGAAGCGCATCGCCGGCTCGCCATTATAGGGGGCGACCATCGAGGAAGGGTCATTGGGGTCGAAGTCCGGCAATGACACCAGAGCGACTACCTCCCCCGTCTTGATGTCGAGCATCACCGCCGCATCGGCCTTGGCGTGGTAGCGGTTGAGCGCGTCGAGCAATTGCTGGCGCATCTCGTGCTGCACGCGCATGTCGATGCTGAGCTGCACCGGCTTGAGATTCTGCCCGTTGGCGATGCCCACCGACTGCAGGACGTCGAGGTCCTGCTTGTCGATATATTGCTCGATGCCGCCAATGCCCTCATTGTCCACATTGACCGAGCCCAGGATATGCGAGGCCTCCGGTCCGCCGGGGTAGAAGCGCTTGCTCTCGGTGAGGAAGTCGAGGCCCGGAATGCCGAGCTGGTAAATCTTGTCCTCGATCTCCGGCGTCAGGTCGCGCTTGATCCACACGAACCCCTTGTCGCCCGAAAGCTTGCTCCTCAGCCATTTCGGATCGAGGTCCGGCAGCACGGTGCGCAGTTTCTCGACCGCATCGTCCACGTCGATGATGCGGCGCGGCTCGGCGTAGAGCGAGGGCACGCGGATATCGACCGCCATTTCGAGCCCGTTGCGGTCGAGGATCGCCGGCCGCGCCGCGCTGATCGCCTCGCGCGTCCGTCCCTCGATGGTATTGTCGGTCGTTACCATGCCGAGCTGCACCAGGCGCCCCGAGACGATGGCGAAAATGGCGACGAGCCCGGCGATCATCCAGCGAATGCGGGTGCGCGTGAGATTGCCGCGCAGCTGGCGGCCGCCGGTGAGCGCGATTGGGGTCTCTTCGCCGGTGAGGACGGCCATCTACTGCCCTCCCATCGGCTTGTCGGCCGGGTCGACCCCGGATTCGAGCGATTTGATGAGGTCGGTCATGGCTTGCGTGTCGGGCTGCACCGGGCGCATCGGGATGTCCTCGAGGGAGCCGAATTGCGACTGCGCGATCGGCTGCAGCTTCAGCTGGTCGAGATGCCGGTCGATGATCGGCTGGATATAGCCGGGCTGGTTGAGATAGCTCCAGTCAGCCTCGAGCAGCGACAATTGTCCCTTCTGCTTTTCGATCTGCCGCTCCAGCGCCTGCTTCTGCTTGGCCACGTCCTCGACCGAATATTTGAGGCCATAGACGGCGACAAAGGCGATGCTGCTGGTCAGCATGAGGATGATATTGAGCTTGCGGATCATGCGGCCCCCCTCAGGGTCGGCACGCCCAGCCCCGCAAGGCTCACCGGCCTTGCCGGGGCAGCAGAGCGGCGGGCGCTGCGCAGCACCGCCGACCGGGCGCGCGGATTGCGGGCGAGTTCGGCCGCCCCCGCCTTGATGGCCTTGGAGACCCCGACCCAGCGCGGCGCCTCGGCCTCGACGGCGGGCATGTAGCGCGACTGGATCGGGCCGCCTTTGCTGGAATCGAGGAAGCGCTTGACCACCCGGTCCTCGAGCGAATGGAAGGCGACGACCGCCAGCCGCCCGCCCTCGGGCAGCAGCCGCTCGGCCGCGAACAGGCCTTCGACCAATTGCCCCAATTCGTCGTTCACCGCGATGCGCAGCGCCTGGAAGCTCCGCGTCGCCGGATGGATGTCGCCCGGCTTGCGCCCTACGGCCTTTTCGATGAGCCGCGCCAGTTCGCCTGTCGTGGTGATCGGCGCCCCGGCCCGCGCCGCCACGATCACATGCGCGATGCGGCGCGATTTCCGCTCCTCGCCATAGGCATAGAGCAGGTCGGCCAGTTCGGATTCCTCGAGGCCGTTGATGAGGTCCGCGGCGCTCTCGCCGGCCCCGGACATGCGCATGTCGAGCGGCCCTTCGCGCATGAACGAAAAGCCCCGCAGCGCCTCGTCGAGCTGCATCGAGGAAACCCCGATGTCGAGCACGACGCCCTCGACCGGCGCATCGCCGGCCAGCAGGTCGAGCGCGGAAAACGTCCCTGGCACGAAGCGGAAGCGCCCGCCGAACTCGGCCGAAAGGGCCTGGGCGAAGCCTGCCACGCTGGGATCGCGATCGATGGCGATGACATTGGCGCCGGCCTCGAGCAGCGCCCGCGAATAGCCGCCCGCCCCGAAGGTCCCGTCGACAATGGTGGCGCCGCCGAGAGGCGCCAGCGCGGCCAGCACTTCGGCCAGCAGCACCGGCTGATGCGGTCCAGCCGGCGGCATCTCCTCTGGCGCGCGGGGCTGACGCATAGTCGGGCAAATCTCCACTTCGGCGCTCAGGCCGAGACGCTGGCGAATGGGGTGGGTCGCACCCCGGATGGACGTCGGTCGAGCGACCGTCCGGCGAGCCGGATATTCTCGGCCAATTTGACCAAGGGAACTTAAGAATCTGTTGCCCATAGGGCGGCTGGCCGGCGCGCGCTGCCCATCCTTCGAGGGTCCCCCGGATCAAGTCCGGGGGTCCCACCCCAGGATGAGGCTGGGTTTGTTTCCCCCACCTCATGGTGAGGTGCGAGGCGTAGCCGAGCCTCGAACCATGGGCAGCGCGCACCCTACTTGGCCGGAATGACGGCGGGGTTGGGGCGAGGCCGTGCCACGCTCACCTTGTCATTCCGGCGAAGGCCGGAATCCAGAGCGCGCGCTGCCCATCCTTCGACAAGCTCAGGATGAGATCGCGCGGGTGGATCAGGATGAGGCCTTTGGGGGTGGAAGACGAAGTCCCGAACGATGAAGTCGTGGGAATGGAAAAGTCGTGCCCACCGGAATCCACGACCTCATGGTGAGCCTCCTGAGCTTGTCGAAGGGCGAACCATGGGCAGCGCGCACTCTACGTGCCCGCATCGAAAGTGCGGTCCAGGCGGATGCCTGGGGCGCCAGTTGACCTGTAAGCCGGGTTCTGTAAGGCCGACCAGCCTGCCGGCACGAGGCCGGAGGACCGCTCGGCGCGGCGGCCATTCATCTGGGACGCCTGTTGCCAGCCGTCTCATGCAACCAACCCGGGCGACTGGCCTCGGAAAGGCCGGGTTTCCCCGCGTCGCCCCTATTTGGTCTTGCTCCCGGTGGGGTTTGCCGTGCCGTCCCCATTGCTGGGTCCGCGGTGCGCTCTTACCGCACCCTTTCACCCTTGCCTGCCCGAAGACAGGCGGTTTGCTTTCTGTGGCACTTTCCCTGGGGTCGCCCCCGCCGGCCGTTAGCCGGCACCGTCTTCCGATGGAGCCCGGACTTTCCTCCCCATGCGGTTACCCCCATGGAGCGGCCACCCGGTCAACTGGCGTGGGCCTGCTCTAAAGACAGGCCCCGCCGCCCGTCAAGTCGCTCCCTGGCGGGCGAGGAGCTTGGGCTTCATGATCTGCTGGTAGGCATGGTTGATCGCCGCCATGCGCCTGGTCGCCACCCCGATCAGTTCCTCGGGCACGCCCTTGGCGATCAGCCGGTCCGGATGATGCTCGGCAACGAGCCGCCGATAGACGCGCCGGACCTCCTCCTTGCTGGCGCCGGGCATCAGCCCCAGCACCAGATAGGGATCAATGCCCTCGTCGAGATAGACGTGCTGCGCCGCGATCTGCTCGAAGCGCGCCTCGTCGAAGCCGAACAGGTCGCTGACGCGGCGGAGATAGGCGAGTTCCGCCTCATGGATCATGCCGTCCGCCGCCGCGATCGAAAACAGCCCGTCGAGCACATGCTCCAGCGTTTCGGGCGTATCGAAGAAGAAGCGGCCGATCTTCCTGGCATAGGCTTCGTAGCCGGCGACATCGCGCTGCGCGAGCGCGAAGATGCGCTCGACCTGCGCCTCCTGCCCGGGCGGAATGACCACGGTCTTCTTGAAGGCGGCGATTTCGCTCGCCGTCACTACGCCGTCGGAAACCGCCATCTTGGCGGAAAGCGCGATCAGCGCCAGCGTGAAGGCGGCATCGCGCCCGCCCGGCAGCCAATTGTCCGGATCGAGCGCATTGGCGAGCGATCCCGCAACGCCGGTACGCTGCGAGAACGAGCCAACCGCTTCGCCGATGCGCGTCCAGATCGACAAGAGCCCTCTCCGATTCGCCGGCACAATAGCCGCTAAACGGGATGGGGCATATCGGGTTCGGCGGCGCTCAGTTCGACGGCGTCAGCAGGCCGCGCTGCTTGAGGAAATCCTCGAGCGTGCCGGACTTCCATTCCTTGAGGTCGGCCTCGGTCACCACCTTCTGCGCCGGCTTGGGACGGACCGTCGCGGGCTGCGGCACGGGTGCCGCATCGGCGGTCTCCGGCGCGGCGGCCGGCTTCGCGGCATCGGCGGCCGGCGGGGCGGCCTGTACCGCCGCGGGCGAGGCCGACGCGTCGGCGGCCGGCTTGGCCGGGCTCGATACCACATAGTCGGGCAGCTTCTTGCCCGTCGCCAGATATTGCTGCAGCGCGCTTGCCTTGGCCGTCGGCGGGGTCACCGTGTCGGCATCGGTGGCCGCGACTTCCTTTACCTCGGGCTTGGGCGAAGCCGCCGGCGCAGGTTCGCTCGCCTCGGGCTTGGACGGGGCAACCGCCGCCACTTCCCGCGCTTCGGGCCTGGGTGGCATGGGCGCGGGCACCGCCGCCTTCAGCTGCGGGCTGGCGGCCGCCGGCGCCGGCGTGGCGGCCTGCTTCACCACCGGCTTGGCTGGCGCAACAGCTGCTGGCGGGGCAAGTGTCGCCACGGCCGCCTCGGGCGCGGGCGCCAGACGCGATTGCACCGCCTCGATGGCCGGAACCGCAACGACAACGACCAGCCCCGCCCAGGCGAGGCCGCCGGTCACCTTCCTGCTGATGCTCATGATCGGCCAATATCCGTATTCAATGCCAAGGGCAGCAGAACCCGATCAACATGGCCCTTTTGTGATTCGCCGCCAGCCGGCAAGATGATCGCCGGTGTCGAGAAAAGGAGTTCCCTCGCCCGCGGGAATCGGCATGGCGCCGTGTCAGTCCGGCCGGCGGCCCAGCACGCGGGCTAGCGCCAGCACCAGGTTCGATCGGTTGAGCGTGAAGAAATGGAACTCGGTCACGCCCTCGTCCACCAGTTCCAGCACCTGCTCCGCCGCCACCGCCGAGGCCACCAGCGCATGGGTTTCGGGATCCTCCTCGAGGCCCGCAAAGCGCTCGGCGAGCCAGCTCGGGATCACGGCGCCGCAGCGCGCCGCAAAGCCGGCGATCTGGGCGAAGCTGTGGATGGGCTGGATGCCCGGCACGATCGGCGCGGTAATGCCCGCCTTCCGCGCCCGCTCGACCAGGCGCAGATAGTTCCGGTTGTCGAAGAACATCTGGGTGATGGCGCGATTCGCCCCGGCGTCGAGCTTGCGCTTCAGATTGTCGATTTCGGCATCCCAGTTCGGGCTCTGCGGATGCTTGTCGGGATAGGCGGCGACCGAAATGTCGAAATCGCCGAGCTTGCGGATACCTTCTACGAGGTCGGCGGCGTTCCGGTACCCTTGCGGGTGCTGCACGAAGGGCTGGCCGACGCCCCCCGGCGGGTCGCCGCGGAGCGCCACGATGCGGCGTATGCCGGCATCCTTGTAGCCGCGCACCACGTCGTCGACCTCGCCCTTCGAGGCGCCGACGCAGGTGAGGTGCGCCGCCGCATCGAGGCCCGCCTCGCCCCTGATCTGCCGCACCATGCGAAGCGTCCGCTCGCGCGTCGAACCGCCCGCGCCATAGGTCACCGACACGAAGCGCGGCTGCAGCGGAGCGAGCCGGTGCAGGCTCTCCCAGAAGCGCTCCTCCATTGCATCGGTCTTGGGCGGAAAGAACTCGAAGGACAGCTGCAGCTCCGGCCGCCGGCCCGCCTCCAGCCGGCTCAGCCGCTCGCTGTCGACGCCAGTATTCATCAATTTCTCCTTGTCGCCGCCTCGGCGACGAGGCGCCACAGGCACACCGTCAGCCCTTCGGCATCGGTTTTCGGAAAACTCGTCAGCGAAGCGACGGCCAGCCCCGCCGCCCGGGCCCAGGCCGCCATCTGCGCTTCGCTCAGCCCCAGCCGGCGATGCGCATGATGCGCCCTGAGGAATTCGAGCTCGTGCGGCGCGAAATCGACGACCAGCATCTCGCCGCCCGGTTTCAGCACCGCGGCCATGTCCGCGATGACCCGGCCCGGATCGTCGAAATAGTGCAGCACCTGGTGGACGACCACGATGTCGGCTAGGCCGATCGACGGGTCGATATTGGAAATATCACCCAGCCGCACCTGCGCATGGGCGATGCCCGCCGCCGCCAGCTTGGCCCGAGCCACGGTCAGCATTTCGCGGCTGCGATCGATGCCGATGCCGCGCCGATAATGGTCCCTGAGCAGCTCCAGCATGCGGCCGGTGCCGGTGCCGACATCCAGCAGCAGGTCGGCCTTGCGGCCCTCCAGCGCCTTGAGGATGGCGCCTTCGACATCGGATTCCGGCACATGGAGCTGACGCAGCACGTCCCAGCTGTCCGCGACTTTGGCGAAATAGGCGGCGGCCTGTCCCGCCTGCGCATTGCGGACCGCCGCCAGCCGCGCCCGGTCGTGCAGCCGGTCCGGATCGTCGGGGTCGATGCGAGCCACCAGCGAGCGCGCCACCTCCGCCGCCTCGCCCTCGGCCAGCCGGTAATAGGCCCAGGCGCCTTCGGCATTGCGCTCGATCAGCCGCGCATCGGCAAGGAGCTTAAGGTGTCGGGAAATCCGCGGCTGGCTCTGCCCGAGGATCTCGGTCAGGTCCTTGACCGAATGCTCGCCATCCGCCAGAAGCGCCAAAAGCCGCAGCCGGGTCGCCTCCCCCGCCGCGCGCAGCACCTCAACCCAGATCGCCAGTCCAGCCAAGACCAATGCCCCTCATATAAAGATATCTTTATATGTAGAGCGCGGGAAGGTCCAGTGGAAGGTGGGCGCGCGCTGCCCATCCTTCGAGGCTCCCTTCGGTCGCACCTCAGGATGAGGTTAGAGGAAATTTCCACGACCTCATGGTGAGGTGCGAGGCGAAGCCGAGCCTCGAACCATGGTTAACGCGCGCGGTCCTCGCCCGGCTTGTGTCCCCACAACCTCATCCTGAGCTTGTCGAAGCCTCATCCTGAGCTTGTCGAAGGATGGACAGCGCGCACCCTACCTGCCCACACCGCAAAACAGGTCCAGCCGAATGGCTGATTAGGCAATGCCGATGGCCGGGTTTTCCTCGAGCAGGCCGCGCTTGCGGAAGGCGTGGGCGCGCCACAGCTCGAAAATGCCCACGGCCTCGTCATGGCTCAGCGCCTCGTAGCGCAGGCGCACATTGGTCCGGTCCGCGTCGGTCGGCAGGTCGCGCCAGGGCATGCAGGCAACCATCGCCTCGAACAGGTCGGGCGAGAGGTCCAGCGTGCGGGCCGCGACGGTGATGGCGACATAATCCTGCATGGCCAGCCACTTGACCATCACTTCGGGCGCCACGCGCAGCGTCACCGCGACGGCTGCCGCCGTATGGTGGCCATAGCCGAAGCGGGCAAAGCGCAGCAGCGCGCGCTCGTCGAGCTGCTTGCGATCCTCGAGCGCCTTGACTTGGTTATAGGCGACCTTCCACTCCTTGGAGGAAAAGCCCGCCCGGTTGCGCATGCGGTTGTAAACCACCGCATGAACCTTGCCCGCCGCCACCGGATCGACGCGCTGCGACACTTCGCCCAGCGTGTCCAGCACCTTGGCGGCGGCATTGTCGATCTCGCCCCTGAGGCTCGACCAGTCGATGTCGCTGCGGCCGCGCAAATCTTCCATGAGCTGCGGATCGCGCTCCGCGCGCTCCACCAGCCGCTCCAGCATGGCCGGCCCGATCTCCGCCTCGGCATTACGAACCAGCCGCGACACCGAACTGGTGCCGCCATGCTCGATCAGCGCCTCGCCCACTCGCTGCGTCATCGGCGTGCGGCCGGCAATGGCCACGCGATGGGCCTCGGTCCGATGCATGATGATGTCGATGAGATCGTCATCGGAAAGCACGTTGGAGAATTCGAGCAGCGGCCGGGCGACCTCGATGTCGTCATTGGCGAGCTTGACCACCACCGTGCCCGGTGCGCGGTCGAGCGGCGCCAAGAGCTTGGCGACATGCGCCCGCGCCTCGATCTCGACCAGTTCCGCCAGCTGGCACAGGACTTCGTCATACTGGGCGACCTGCTCGTCGTCGCAGCGATCCGAAACATAGGAGAAGAGCCGCGCCATATTTCGGAAGAGCTGGTCGCGCTCGGCCGTATTGGCGTCGCCGTTCAGCACCCTGAAGGTGGAAAAGGCGCGCGCGCCGTCTTCGGATTCCTGCATTTGCTTCCCCTTCGGCATTTTTCCAGCCGTTGACCGGGTAAGTCTGGGCAAGGAGCCTCGCTTTGCCCTGAAGCCCAAGCATCGGATTTGCTGAAAGTTTTACGGAAATCGGCGCGGGTCCGTTAAGCCGGCGCGGCGGACCGGGCTACCGGCGGCAACCGATGTTTAAGCCCCTGAGAAGCTGCCGCGAGCAGCTTGGACAGCAGGAGCAGACCGGCGGAAATTGCATTTACCGACCGCTCAACCTTTGGGCGGGCTCGCACGTTGTCCCGGCGAAGCGGAGGACAGCATGATCAAGCCCGTCGTCACCTGGATCGTCGTCGCCGACGGCGCGCGCGCCCGCGCCTTTGAAAATCGGGGCCCCGGCAAGGGGCTCGCCCCCGTGGACGGCTTTGCCTTCGAGCAGGAGCGCCTGCGGGACCAGGACATCGAAGCCGACCGGCCCGGCCGGGCCTTTTCGTCGGTCGGCCGCGGCCGCAGCGCCATCGAGCCGACGACCGATCCGGCCGCCTATCGCGAAATGGGGTTCGCCAAGCGCCTGGCCCAGCAATTGCGCCAGCGATTCGAGGAAGGCGGCTTCGACCGGCTGATCATCGCCGCCGATCCCACCGCGCTCGGCAATCTCCGCGGTGCCCTCGACGCGGAACTCGACAAGGCAATCGTGGCCGAAGTGCCCAAGGACCTCACCAACGTGCCGCTCCCCGACCTGCCCAGGCATTTCGACGGCATGCTCGCGGTGTAAGGCCCCTATTCTTCCTCGCCCTCGCCGGCCACCGCCTCGAGGAATTCGAGCAGCAGCGGATCGAACAGGTCCGGCCGCTCGAAGCTCGGCAGGTGCGCCGTGTCCTCGAGCGTCACGGCGAAGCCGTTCTCCAACTCCTCGGACAGTTCGTCGTGACGGTCGAGTATCGCCGGCAGGTCGAGTTCGCCGGCCACCAGCAGCGTCGGCGCGGTGATCGCCGCGACATTGTCGTAGGCCGGCTGCGGTTCCTCTTCCTGGGTGAGTTTCGGCTTGCCCAGCGCCTGGCGGTCCATCTCGATGAAAAGCTCCCGCAGCGGCCCGCTCACGCGCCCCCTTTCGCTTTCGAGCCCGTCGAGCCAGACCTGCGCGTCGATATTGGCGACGGTACCCCATTGCCGGCGCTCCTCGGCGTAGCCGCGCGCCCCGAAAAGCTCCAGCATCTTGTCCGAGAACTCGGGCTGCGGCGCGCCCGACACGGCCGTCCCGATCAGCACGAGGGCGATGGTGCGGTCGGGATGCTCGAGCGCGAAATCGATCGCCAAGGCGCCGCCCATCGAGTTGCCCACCAGGATCGCCGCATTGATGCTGAGCTGGTCGAGCACCGCTTCGAGATCGGCGAGGTGGCTGAACGGCTCATCGGGAGATTCCGTCTCCCCGAAGCCGCGCCGGTCATAGCTGACGACGTGGAAGCCGGCATCGGCCACCGACCGCATCTGCTCGGCCCACATGCGCCGGTCCGCAACCCCGGCATGCAGGAACACCACCGGCAGGCCGAAGCCATCCGTGTCGCCCACGAGCACGGCACTGTCAAACGGCACCTCGAAACGGCTGGCCATGAAACACCTCCAGAGCGTTTTCAGGAAAAGTGGTTCCACTTTTCCGGCCTCATGGTGAGCTTGTCGAACCACGAAAACGCGACAACTCAAGAACTTAAAGCTCACGTTCTGATGCAATCAGAACGTGAAATGCTCTAGCGCTGGGCGACGATGAACAGGCGCGGAAAGCGCAGCAGCACCTTGCCGTCCGAGAGCGGCGGATAGCCAGCGGCGATCCTTTCGAGATAAGCGCCGAGGAACGCCTCGCGTTCCTCGGGCGACAGCGGGTCGACGAAGGGCCGCAAGCCCGTTCCCTTCACCCAGTCGACGATGGCGGCGGCGTCGGCCAGCGCGTGATTGTAGTCGATGTGCCAGATGTCGAGCCGGCTCGCGAAGGGTTTAAGCGCATCGTAATAGCGGCGGACCGGCGGCAGCGGCGAACGCGCCGCGTCCCTGAGCCGCGCCGCCCACGGGCCTTCGGCCGCCGTCTCCCGCATCATCTGGTGCGACGGCTCGCCGAGATTGTCCGGCATCTGCACGGCGAGCACCGCACCCGGCCGCAGCGCCGCGAGCACCTTCGGCAATTGCTCGAGATGGCCCGGCACCCATTGGTAGATGGCATTGGCGAAAACCAGGTCGACGTCGCCCTCCGGCACCCAGCTTGCGGCGTCCGCCGTCTCGAAGCGCAGCTTCGGCAGCCGTTGCCGGGCCTCGGCGAGCATGGCCGGCGACGAATCGAGCCCGATGATGTCCGCCTCGGGAAAGCGCGCCGCGATGAGCTCGGTGGAATTGCCGGGCCCGCAGCCCATGTCGATTGCCCGCCCGACGCGCTCGAGCGGCACCTGCGCCAGCAGATCGCGCGCCGGCCGCGTCCGCTCGTCCTCGAATTTCAGGTAAGTGGCGGGTGACCAGTCGTTCATCGCAAAGCCTCCTTGACGCGGGGGGCGGGATAGCATCGGCCGGCGCAGGTGGCCAGCCGCTTCGGCCGAAACATCCGTCGAAGGCCGTTCGCAGTCGCGCCGGGTTAGAAATCCCCTTTCCCACCTCGGGTGATTGTGGTTCTTCCCTTCACGACGGAGGATCGGATGGCGCGCGATTTCGACAGAGCCCTGCTGGCCGCCGCCGGCATTGCCGGCGCGCTGGGCGTCGCAACTGCCGCGGGCGCCGCCCATCTCGGCCAGCCGAACCTGACGATCGCCGCCGACTTCCTGCTCTTCCATGCCGCCGCGCTCATCGGGATCGCGCTGCTGGCGAGCCGCCTCGCCATCATTGCCGGCTGGGTGCTGGTCGTGGGGCTGGTGCTGTTCGCCGGCGACCTGACGGTGCTGTCGCTGAACGGCACCTCGCCGCTGCCGGCGATGGCGCCGATCGGCGGCGGGCTGCTGATCATCGGCTGGCTGCTGCTCGCCGCCTCGGCTTTCACCGGGCGCCGCGGCGGTCCCGCGGCCTGACTCCGGCCGGCCTGGGACTGGCGGTCCTCAGGCAGGGCGGCGTGCCGTCGCGGGCGCCGCTTCCCGCCCGTCCGGTCAGCCCGAAGCAGGCCGCCCCATTGCTGCCCAGCACCAGCGCCGCATTGGTGCCCGCCGCCTCCTGCATGGCCATCATGACGGCGCCCGATGCGCCCTCATATTGCGCGTGGGCGGAAATCATGGCGTTGCAGAAATCCACCTGCTGTCCATTGCGCGCGTCGTAGCAGCTGTGGATCACCAGCGCCCCGCCCTTGTCGACGGCGCGGTACTTGCCCGACACGAACAGCACGCTGGCGCATGCCGAGGCGCAGATGGCGCCCGACGGCACCTCGGTCGAGACCCGCTCGGCATCCATCACATCCGCCATGGCAAGCGCGTCGCCTACCGTGCCGCCGGGGCTGTCGAGCAGCAATTGCTTGGTACCGTTGCGCCCCCGGGTCGCGAGCGCCAGCGCTTGCGCGAGCAGCCGCGCATCGCCCGGCATGATTTCGCCGGCGGCCAGCACCACGCGCTGCCCGCTCTTGGCCTGAAGCACGCTGAAATCCATCGCCGCCGCCGGCGTGGCCAGCCCCGGCAGCAGCACAAAGAGAACCGCAAGAATACGGAACATCTCTTCCTCCACGGCAAGAACCTCTCCAGCGAGCCTGAACTTTGTGGCCAAATGAAAGGTTCAGCGGTGCGGCGCGACGCCGCTGGAGAGATGAGCCCGCCGCCTCAGTGTCGCCCGATATCGCGCAGGCCCTGCCCCGGCACCCGCCCCTGCTCCGCCGTATCCTCCGACTTCGCATGCGGCCGCCTTGCACCTTCGAGCGGCGATGGCGGGCGATAATTCACATTGGTCAGCTCGATGCGCAGATTGTTCTGCACATGGCGGACGCCCGAGACCTTCTCGGCCAGCTCCTCGGCCCGGTGCTTGGCCTCGCGGCTGTCGACCGTGCCGTTGAGGGTCACCTCCCCGCCCGAAACCAGCACCTCGATCGCGGTGGCATCGAGCCAGCGGTCCTGCATCAGCGCCTCGCTGACGTCTTCCTCGATCCGCCGGTCGGCGCGGCGATAATTGCGCGGGCCCCGGCCGCGATGGTCGACCGTCCGGTGGCCGGTATTGACCGGCCTGTCGCCCCTGTCGAAACCATATTGATCGTGCTGCGAGCCCGGTTCGCGCTCGCTGAACTCGCGGTAGTGCCGCGCCTCGTAGGGGCCGGCATGGAAGCCGCCGGCCTCGCGGGAAATCGGCACGCGATAGGGCGCCGAGTCGAGGCCCGGCACCGGCTCGTCGCCGAAATTGAATCCCGGCCCGGTCTGGCCATAGCCGCCGCCCTGCCCGTAAATCCGCTGGTCCCAACGCTCCGCCATCTTCCGCTCCCGTCAATCGTCCTGCGGGTCGAACGTCGGGCGGGCGAGAGCGGTTGCCGTCAGCCCAGCTCGAGGCCGCGTGCCTTGAGCATGTCCAGCATGGGCGTCACCGCGCGCTGCCAGGAGGGCCGCGCCTCCAGCCGTCCGATCCAGGCCGACACGTTGGGGAAGGCTTCCACGCCCAGCCGGCCCGGAACCCGCAGCATGAAGGTGCTGGCGAGGGCGAAATCGGCAAGGCTCAGCGTACCTGCGATCCACTCCCGGCCGCTGAGCGCGTCCTCGAGGACCGGCAGCAGCTCGGCTACCGTCTTCAATTCGCCCGTGATCGCGCCCTCGTCCGGCTCGCCGCGGCCGAACAGCTTCTTCTGTACCCGCTCGAAGGCGACCCGCTGCATGGCCGGACCGAGATGGATCGCCTGCCAATAGGACCACTGGTCGATAGCGGCCCGCGCCGCCGGATCGGCCGGATAGAGCCCCGCCTCCGGGTGCCGGCTGGCGAGATAGGCATTGATCGCCCGCGATTCCCAGACGACCAGCTCGCCGTCGACCAGCGTCGGCACCTTGCCATTGGGGTTGAGCGCCAGATACTCGGCGGTTCGGTTCTCGCCCTTGGAAATGTCGATATTGACGATTTCCGGTTCGAGCCCGAGCTCGAAGATCACCGCCCGGCTCCTGAGCGCATTGGGCGAGGCGTTGGAATTGTAGAGTTTCATCGTCCGATCCTCGTTGCAGAGAGCGTCGCACCATACCCGCCCGGCGGAGACTCAGTTAAGAAGTTAATTACACGTCTTGTTCTACATTCGTTCTACGACTAACGTGCCGCTGGGAGCTCCGAATGAACGTCCACATCAGCGACACCATCCTCGACCTCGCCTCGGCGACCCAGGGGCGTAAGTTCCGCACCATCCTCGCCGATCCGCCATGGCGCTTCACCAATCGCACCGGGAAAGTGGCGCCCGAACACCGCCGGCTTGCGCGCTACGGCACCATGGCGACCGATGAAATCTGCCTGCTGCCGGTCGCCGAATGCGCCGACGCCACCTCGCACCTCTATCTCTGGGTGCCGAACGCCCTGCTGCCCGACGGGCTGAAGGTGATGGAAGCCTGGGGCTTCCAGTACAAGGCCAATATCGTCTGGCACAAGGTGCGTAAGGACGGCGGCTCCGACGGGCGGGGCGTCGGCTTCTACTTCCGCAACGTCACCGAGCTTCTGCTCTTCGGCGTGCGCGGCAAGAACGCCCGCACCGAAGCGCCCGGCCGCAGCCAGGTCAACTACATCTCGTCCCGCAAGCGCGAGCACTCGCGCAAGCCGGACGAGCAATATGAACTGATCGAGGACTGCTCGAAAGGTCCCTATCTCGAGCTTTTCGCCCGCGGCACCCGTACCGGCTGGACCTATTGGGGCAACCAGGCGCACGAGGACTACGAGCCGACCTGGGCGACCTACGCCTACAACTCGGCGGCCGAATGAGCGGCCTGCCGAAGATCGACCTGATCCCCGGTTGGGACTGCTACGACTGGCGGAACGCGCGGACCATCCTCGAGCACGGGCATCCGAGTGAATGGCGCGACATTGTTGACGTGCTGACCGCGGCGCGGCTCCCGCATTCGGAGCTCGCGGCCAAGGGCGGCAGCAAGACCAGGACCTCCGCCGCCCTCGATTCCGAGCTCTACCGGCGCGGCTGGCTGGAGAAGAAATTCGAAACCAAGATCGTGGTCGACGGCGTCGAGAGTGATAGCCCGACGCATCTGATCGATTGCTTCAAGGGCAAGATCGCGCTCGAAGTCGAGTGGAACAACAAGGATCCGTTCTACGACCGCGACCTCAACAATTTTCGGCTGCTTTATGACCTGCGGGTGGTCGATGTCGGCGTGGTGGTGACGCGCTCGACCGGCCTGATGCAGTGGCTGCGTGACAGCTACGCCGACTTCGCCAAGGCCGCGGGGACGTACGGCGCTTCGACGACGCATTTCGACAAGCTCGAACCACGCATTCTGGGCGGCGGCGCTGGCGGGTGTCCCGTGCTGGTCTTCGCCATGACGCAGGCGATCTATGTGGATGACCGAAACGGATCATTGTGATCCCGCCGACATGGTCCACGGCGGGGCGCGGAACCAGGGAACCAGGCAATCGATGAAGCAGCGCACCTTGGCTGAGAGGTGCCGGGTCGTCGGATAGACGGCGTGGATTACCGATTCGGCCGGCATGAAGTCGCCGAGCAGGGGCACCAGCCGGCCGGCCCGCAACTCGCGCCCGACGTGAAAACCGGGCGCCAACATGATGCCTTGCCCATCGAGCGTCGCGTTGAGCAGCAGATCGGCGTTGTTAGCGACCAGCCTGCCCTTGACCGGCACGGCGATTTCGCCCTCCGGTCCCTTGAATTTCCATTGTCCGTGCGTGTGATGGGCAAACTGCAGGCAATTGTGTTGCAGCAGGTCCGTCGGATGGCGCGGCGCGCCATGCCGCTCGACATAAGCCGGCGCGGCGCAGACAAAATAGGGGCTCGTTGCCAGATGCCGCGCCATCAGCGTCGAATCCGGCAGGTAGCCGACACGGATGGCGACGTCGTAGCCCTCCTCGACGAGATCGACCCGCCTGTCGGCGAGATCGAGCTCCAGCCCCGTCTCGGGATAGCGCCGGGAAAAATCGGCGATGATCGGCTCGAGATGCTGGCAGAAGGCAGCCGGCGCGGTCACCCTCAGCACGCCGCGCGGCACGGTGCGCCACTCGCCCGCCGCCTGCCTCGCCTCGTCCACGTCCTCGAGAATCCGCGTGCAGCGCTGGTGGAAGCCGACGCCGAAATCGGTGAGGCTGATGCGCCTTGTGGTGCGGTTGAGCAGTCGTGCGCCCAGCCATTCCTCGAGCAGCTGCACGTGCTTGCTCGCCGCCGCCTGCGACAGCCGCAGGTGCCGCGCCGCGGCCGAGAAGCTCCCCGTCTCGACGACCTTGGCGAAGATCTCCATGCTCGTGATCCGGTCCATGCTGCCCCTCATCTATAACGCTGAGGAAAAAATCTTATTGCGAGACGCCGGATTATCAAGCCGTTTTGCATGTGGCCTGCTCTTGGCACTCACCAAGCAGAGGAGGTTCGGATGAAGAAGGCAGCAGTCAACCCGGCAAACAAGGCCGAGGCCAATCTGATGCTCGGCAGCGTGGTCTGCCTGACGGCGCTGGCCGGCAGCGAAACGGATGGTGAACTGGCCATCATCGACATGCGCTGCCCGGAGGGCGCCGGCCCGGGCCCCCACACCGACCCATGGCGGGAAAGCTTTTACGTGCTCGAAGGCGAATTCGAGTTCCGGCTCGAACAGGACGGCGCGCTCCATGCCGTCCGCGCCCGCCCAGGCGACACGGTTTCCATTCCCGCCGGGCTCGGCCATGCCTTCCAGGCCGTTTCGAGCACGCCGGCGCGGGCGCTGATCTTCTCGGTCCCCGCCGGGCTCGAACAGTTTTTCGCCGCTGCCGGCGAGCCGACGGCCTCGGTGACGCCGCCGAACCCGCCCCTGGCGTTCGACCGGGCGCGTTTCGAAGCGGCGACCGACCGCTACGCGATCCGCCGCTTCCTGCCGGCGGCGCAGCCGGCATAGGGGACAGGCCGGCGCCACCTGAAAGCGGCCCCGCACACGGTCGGGATCGGCGTCGATCTCCCGGTGCGGGACGCAGGGCTGCAGTTTGGAGCGGAGCCCCTTACCGCGTCAGCGGCTTGTACGTGACTTTCTTCGGGTTCACCGCATCCGGTCCGAAGCGCCTGATCTTGTCCGCCTCGTAATCCGCGAAATTGCCCTCGAACCATTCGAAATGGCTGTTGCCCTCATAGGCCAGCATGTGGGTGGCCAGCCGGTCGAGGAACATGCGGTCGTGGCTGATGATTACGGCGCAGCCGGCGAATTCCTCGAGGGCTTCTTCGAGGGCCGCAAGGGTTTCGGTGTCGAGGTCGTTGGTCGGCTCGTCGAGCAGCAGCACATTGGCGCCCGATTTCAGCATCTTGGCGAGGTGCACGCGATTGCGCTGGCCGCCCGAGAGATTGCCCACTTTCTGCTGCTGGTCGGCGCCCTTGAAGTTGAAGGCGGAGGTATAGGCGCGCGAATTCATCTCGCGCTTGCCCAGCAGCAGGATTTCGTTGCCGCCCGAAATTTCCTCCCACACCGTTTTGTTGGGATCGAGCGTGTCGCGGCTCTGGTCGACATAGCCGAGATGGACGCTCTCGGCGACCGTGATCGTGCCCGCATCCGGCTTTTCCTGCCCCGTCAGCATGCGGAACAGCGTCGTCTTGCCCACCCCGTTCGGTCCGATCACGCCGACAATGCCGCCCGGCGGCAGCTTGAAGCTGAGATTGTCGATGATGATCCGGTCGCCGAAGGACTTGGTGAGGCCCTCCACGTCGATGACGTTGTGGCCGAGCCGCTCCCCCGGCGGGATGATGATCTGCGCCGTCGAGGACTGGGTGCGCGCCTCGTTGATCTTGACCAGCTCGTCATAGGCCCTGAGGCGCGCCTTGGATTTGGATTGCCGGGCCTGCGGACTCTGCCCCATCCATTCCTTTTCGCGCTCCAGCACCTTCTGCCGGGCCGCGTCCTCGCGTGCTTCCTGGGCGAAGCGCTTGGCCTTCTGCTCGAGATAGGCCGAATAATTGCCCTCGTAGGGCACGCCGCGGCCGCGATCGAGCTCGAGGATCCAGCCGGTGACATTGTCGAGGAAATAGCGGTCGTGGGTGATGATCAGCACCGCGCCGGGGAATTCGCGCAGGTGCTTTTCGAGCCAGGCGGTGGTTTCGGCGTCGAGATGGTTGGTGGGTTCGTCCAGCAGGATCAAATCCGGCTGGCGCAACAGCAATTGGCAGAGCGCCACGCGCCGCTTCTCGCCGCCCGAGAGCTTGTCGACCGAGGAATCGCCCGGCGGGCAGCCCAGCGCATCCATCGCCATCTGCACCTGCGATTCCAGGTCCCAGAGGTTCTGGCTGTCGATCACGTCCTGCAGCTTGGCGGCCTCCTCGGCGGTCTCGTCCGAGTAGTTCATCATCAGCTCGTTGTAGCGATCGAGGATGTCCTTCTTGGCGCGGACGCCCTCCATGACGTTGCCCATCACGTCGAGGGCTGGATCGAGCTGCGGCTCCTGCGGCAGATAGCCCACGGTCGCGCCTTCGGCCAGCCAGGCTTCGCCGGTGAAATCGGTGTCGAGCCCGGCCATGATCCTGAGCAGGGTCGACTTGCCCGAGCCGTTCGGGCCAAGCACGCCGATCTTGGCGTCCGGGTAGAAGCTCAGATGGATGTTATCCAGCACCTTCTTGCCCCCGGCATAGGCCTTGGACATTCCGTGCATGTGATAAATGAACTGGCGGGCCATCGGCCGGGACCTCTTCGACGGTTCGGGAATTGCGCCCGTATGTAAGGGAAGCGGCAGAGCCCTTCAATCGCCGAAAGCGCCGAAGCCGGCATGACATTGCCGGCCACGGGCCCGGCCATTACCCTGCCGGCCGTTTATTCTTCGAAATGGAGGAGAGCCATGAGACTGCCGGTTGTCGCCGCCTTCCTGTTGTCTTCTCTCGTTCCCGCCACGCCTGCGCTCGCGGCACCCGCCAGCCCGTCCCTGGCCAGGGTCGGCCAATGCGTCACCACCAGGATCAAGCTGATCGGCACCCGCCTCGAAGGCGTCGCCGACAGTGGGGACGCCATCGAATACGCCAATGGCATCTGGGGCATGTCCTACGAACAGGACCCGGCGCTGAGGACCGCCCGCAAGGGCGACCCGGTAAAGCTTTGCCTCACCTCGCTGCCCAAGAACTGCCCGAAGGGCGACGACCGCGGCAAAACCTATCGCGCCGCAGACCTGCGCACGCATAAGAGCTGGGAGATGCCGAATTCCGAGCATATGTGCGGCGGCGCCTGACGCGGCTCTGTAATCGTGCTGTCAACGAGCCCGGCTAGCTGTCTCGCGACAACATCGGAGACCAGCATGGGCGAGAACCTGCCAATCGTCGGAGCGGCGCTGCCGATCCGCCTGCTCGAAAGCCACCACAACTGGCTGCTCGAAAGCCAGCGCGACCTCGAAATCCAGGATTTCTGCGATCCGCAGGTGATCGAGGGCGACTGGTCGGACCGCGCCGCCGAGGCGAAGCGCTGGCTCGACGGCTATACCGGCCGCATGGGCATTCACGGCGCCTTCTGGGACCTGCCGCTGCATGCCTATGACCCGCTGATCCGCGATGTGGTGAAGCGCCGGCTCTGGCAGGGCCTCGACGTCTGCGAGGCGCTGGGCGGCACCCATATGGTCGTCCACAGCCCCTATTCGACCTGGGACCACAACAATCTCGACAACACCCCCGGCGCCCGCCAGGAAGTCGTCGATCTCGTCCACCTGTCGATGGGCGACGCCGTTCGCCGTGCCGAAAACATCGGCGTGACCATCGTCATCGAAAACATCGAGGACAAGGACCCGCTCGCCCGCGTCGAGCTGGCCAAATCCTTCAACTCCAGGGCCGTCGCCGTCTCGATCGACACCGGCCACGCCTATTATGCGCACGCTTCGACCGGCGCCCCGCCGGTCGACTATTACGTCACCGCCGCCGGTCCGCTCCTCGCGCATATCCACCTGCAGGATGCCGACGGCTATGCCGACCGGCACTGGACGCCCGGCATGGGCACGCTCAACTGGAACGCGCTCTTTGCCGCCATCGAGAGGAACGGCTCCAATCCGCGCCTCATCCTCGAACTCAAGGACCAGACCCAGGTACAGGATGCCGCCGCCTGGCTCGCCGCCAAGGGCCTCGTCCGCTAGCGAGCCATTCGGCTCGACCGGCTTTTCGCGGTGGGTGGGTAGGGAGCGCGTGGCTCATGGTTCGAGGGTCGCTTCGCTCCCACCTCACCATGAGGTTGTGGAAGCAAACACCCCCTCATCCTGAGCCTGTCGAAGGATGGGCAGCAGGCACCCTACCCCGCCCCCGCAAAATCCGGTCCAGGCGAATGCCTGGCTAGAGGCCGAGGGCGGCTTTGATTTCGTCGTCGCGGTCGGTCCTCTGCACGATGACGCCCCACCAGCCGAGGCCGTCATATTCCTGGTAGCCGAGGGTTCGCGCGAAGGCGACGATGTTGCCTTCGCGATCGTAGTAGGACCCGCGGGCCTGTCCGCCCTCCTGCAGATCGAACCGGCTGAATTGACGCACCGGATCGGTACTGGCGATGATCCGCCGATCGCCGTCGAGCAGCATGACGGTG
>DASZUI010000119.1:0-3455 GCA_035547675.1 Devosia sp. | reverse complement strand
GGTGAGACGAGGTGCCGTGATGCGCTACATGCTGATGCTCTATGCCGACGAGAAGGCCGGCAACGCCATCCCCAAGGCCGACATGGATAAGTGGATGGACAAGATGTACGCCTACCAGGCGACGCTGGAAAAGGCCGGCGTCCATGTCGAGAATGCCGGCCTGGCGCCCACCTGGGAGGCGACGACGGTCAATCTGGCCGATGGCGAGCTCAAGGTGCATGACGGCCCCTATGCCGAGGCCAAGGAGCAGCTCGGCGGTTTCTACATCATCGACGTCCCCGATATGGCCACCGCCCAGCACTGGGCCGGCCAGTGCCCCGCCGCCATCTGGGGCCATATCGAGATCAGGCCTTACTCGCATTATGAGCGGGGGTAGTGCTTGCGAATGGATTCCGGCCTTCGCCGGAATGACGTTGGAGTTGAGGCACGGCCATACCCATATACGCCGTCATTCCGGCGAAGGCCGGAATCCAGCAGCGCGCTCCGGCAGCCATTCGGGCACAGCCCTCAAGGCTCCGCCACGCCACCCGCGCGATTTCCCCCTCCGCGCGCATCGAAGAGTCGAAATCCCCCGCCACCCGCCGTCATAGTGGCATCGGAGCATAGAGCCCGATCGCTCAAACGGAGATACCGATGCGCTACATGATGCTGATCCACCACGACGAACAGGCCCTGGCCGCCGCCCCGCAGCAGGAATTGTGGGCCGAATACGCCGCCTTTAACGAAGCCCTCGCCAAGGCCGATGCCAGTGCCGGCGTGCGCCTGCAGCCCGCCTCTGCCGCCACCACCGTCCGGCAGTCCAACGGCCGCGCCGACGTGATCGACGGCCCCTATGCGGACACCAAGGAACAGCTCGCCGGCTATTTCTTCGTCACCGTCCCCGATCTCGACGAGGCCATCGCCTGGGCCAAGCGCTGCCCCTCCAGCAAATATGGCTCGATCGAAATCCGCCCCGTCATGGAAGCCCAGGGCGGCTGAGTTTCGAAATGGCGGCGGTGATCCATGCGGAGGCCCACCGGGCGGCCGAGCGCAGTGCGCGGCAAAGCTATGGCCGGCTCCTCGCTTTCCTCGCCGCCCGCAACCGCGACATCGCCGGCGCCGAGGACGCGCTGGCCGATGCGTTTGCCTCGGCACTCCGGATCTGGCCGGCCGAGGGCGTGCCGGCCAATCCGGACGCCTGGCTGCTCACCGCCGCCCGGAACCGGCTGACCGATGCGGCGCGCCGCCGCCAGACCCGGCTCGCGGGCCTGGCGCACCTGACCCTCATCGCCGACGAGATAGGGGAGGAACGCGGCGCCAACGACAATGCCGGCATTCCCGACCGCCGCCTCGCCCTGATGTTCGCCTGTGCCCATCCGGCCATCGAACGCGGGCTCAGGGCGCCGCTGATCCTGCAGACGCTGCTCGGCTTCACCGCCGCCGAAATCGCCGCCGCCTTCCTCGTCGCGCCCGCGGCCATGGGCCAGCGCCTCGTGCGCGCCAAGACCCGCATCCGGCAAACCGGCATTCCCTTTCGCGTGCCCGAGCGCGAGGAACTGCCCGAGCGGCTGGAAGCGGTGCTGGAGGCGATCTACGCCGTCTATACGCATGGCTGGAATGAAATGGGGGAGGCCACACCCGATCGGATTGCCGACGAGGCCATCTGGCTCGGCCGCCTCGTGGTCAGCCTGCTGCCCGGCGAGCCCGAGGCCAAGGGCATGCTCGCCCTGATGCTCTATGCCGAAGCGCGCCGCACCGCCCGTCGCGACGCCCGCGGCGCCTATGTGCCGCTCGAGGAGCAGGATACCGGCCTCTGGGACATCGGCCTCATCGAAGCCGCCGAAACCCTGCTCAATGAAGCCAATGCCGCGGGTCCCTCCGGGCGCTGCCAGATCGAGGCGGCGATCCAGTCCGCCCATGTCGCCCGCCGCCTCGCCGGCCGCGCCAACTGGCCCGCCGTCCTCGCGCTCTACGACCATCTGCTGGCGCTGACCGGCTCGCCCGTCGTGCTGCTCAACCGCGCCGTCGCGCTGGCCGAGGTAAAAGGCCCCGCCGCCGCCCTCGACAGCATCGCCCCACTCGCCGTCGACCCGCGCATGGCCGGCTATCAGCCCTACTGGGCCGCGCGCGCCGCCCTGCTCCTCGCCGCGAACCGCAAAGCCGAGGCGCACGACGCCTTCACCCTCGCCATTGGCCTGTCCACCGACGATGCGGTACGGCGTTATTTGCTGGCACGACGGGACGAATGCTGACGAACTCCTGCCCCTCCGAGGCCCAGAGCGACCCGAAGGGGCAAATCGCTCCGGTAGAGCGATTTGAGCAACGCAGGCGTCGGCAGAGGCCGCCACCGGCACCACCTGAGCGCGCGAACCCCTCACCCTGGCCCTCTCCCCAGAGGGGCGAGGGGACGAGGTGGCCAGGTCCCCTCCCCGCCGTCATTCCGGCGAAGGCCGGAATCCAGCCAAGGACGCCGGCGACGACCGTGAAGCGCGCTGCCCAGCCATTCGGGCGTAGCCCCCATGGCCTTCGGTCGCACCTCAGGATGAGGTAGAGGAAAATTCCACCGACCTCATGGGAGGTGCGAGGCGAAAGCCAAGCCTCGAACCATGGGCAGCGCGCACCCACCTCCCCCCGTCAGTCCCGCGAAAGCGGGAATCTCTGTTGCTGCACCGCCTCGGCCATTGAAACGAAGATTCCCGCTTTCGGGGGAATGACCCGGCGGCGGCCAACGCCCGCGGGGCGCAGCCACCTTGCTCCACGGTTCCCTTTCCAGTATAGCCAGCCCCCATGAAGCACCCGTCACCCCTGGAGGACGGGTGCGCGAGCTATGATCGGCATGGCTCGCACCAACCAGAATGGATGAAATCCATGGCTGCTGCCGCTTACGAGCTCAAGGCTCAGGCGCGGACCGGAGTGGGCAAGGGGGCCGCTCGGGCACTGCGTCGTCAAGGTTTGGTTCCCGCCGTCATTTACGGCGACAAGAAAGACCCCCTCCCGATCGCCATCCCCTATAAGGATGCGCATAAGCGCATCTATGCCGGCGGTTTCCTGTCCCACGTCATCACCCTCGACGTCGACGGCACCAAGCATCAGGTGATCCCGCGCGATTACCAGCTCGATCCCGTCAAGGACTTCCCCATCCATGTGGATTTCCTGCGCGTCGGCGCCGGCACGAGCCTGCATGTCGAAGTGGCCGTCCACTTCATCAATGAGGAAGCCTCGCCCGGCCTCAAGCGCGGCGGCGTGCTCAATATCGTGCGCCACACCGTCGAACTCGCCTGCCCGGCCGACGCCATCCCCGATCACCTGACCGTGGACCTCACCGGCAAGGAAGTGGGCGATACCATCCACATTTCGCATGTCGCCCTGCCCGCCGGCGCGACCCCGGTGATCCACGAGCGCGATTTCACCATCGCCACCATCGTGGCCCCGTCGGGCCTCAGGGCCGAGGAAGCCGAAGCCGCCGCCGAGGCGCC
>DASZUI010000118.1:0-36093 GCA_035547675.1 Devosia sp. | reverse complement strand
ATCTCCATGTTACGGGTTCGCTTGGTGCGGTTGGTCTCGTCATAGCCGACCGGGCCGGCATAGGGGCCGAGGCCGCCGAACTCGCCCGCCATCTCGAAGGGCGCCGCCCAGAAATTCGGCCGGTCGCCAACCGTCACGCTGCCCGTCGGATTGGCCCCGACCAGCGCCCCCACGGTGATGCCGTTGGGCAGCACGAGCGAAGCCGAACCGAGCCCGCCCTTCAAATTCGCCGTGGTCGCGCCGACACCGGCGCCTGCCGTCCCAAGCGCAAAATCCTCCGCGGCATTGGCCAGCGCTCGTGCGCCCAGCGCGCGATAGGGATTCTCCGCCCAGTCCTTGGCGCCGCCATTGATCAGGTCGAAAAGGATCGCGCCCGGCACGATGGGCACCGTCGCTTCGCCCACCCGGAAGCCGCGCCCCATGGCCCGGAGCCCGTCCATCACGCCCGAGCCGGCATCGAGTCCGAAGGCCGAGCCACCGGACAGGAACAGCGCGTCGACGCCCTCGACCAGCTTGTCCGGGTTGAGCAGGTCGGTTTCCCGCGCCCCGGGCGAGCCGCCCATCACATCGACGGAGGCGAGGAACGGCCGGTCGGCGACGAGCACCGTTGTGCCCGTCTTGATGGCATGGTCTTCGGCATTGCCGACGCGCAGGCCCGCGACGTCGGTGATGAGATTGCGCGGTCCTGGTTTCATGGCATCCTGAAGCGTTTTCAGGAAAAGTGGATACCACTTTTCCGGCCTCATGGTGAGCTTGTCGAACCACGAAACGCGACAAATCAAAAGCTTAGGTGGGAATTGACCTCCGCCAGCATCCGGTTGACCGGCACGCCGTCCGGATCCCAGCTGCGGCGCATTTCGAGGAGCTCGCGGGCGATGGCCCAATGGCCGGCCTTGAGATGCGCGTCGAGGCGGAGCTGGCCGAACAAGTCGCGCTGTGCGTGGCTGCCGCCGATCTCATGGATGCGGTCCGAAACGCTGTCGAGCAGCTGCGCCGCGTCCGCATGCCGCCCGCGCGCATGGGCGAGCACACCCCGGCAGGCGGGCAGCGCCACCTCCGCCCATACCCTGTGGTCGAAGAGCCGGTCGTCGCGCGCCCGCTCTTCCACGGCGGCCATCAGCATGTCCGCCTCGGCGCGTTCCGCCCGCGCCAGCCCGTAGAGATATTGAATGGTAAGGAAAGGCTGCACCGTGTCCTTCGCCCGAAGCTTCAGGTGGTCGGCGACATCGGCCCAGCGGTCGCCGACATCGAGCCCGGCGATTTCCATCCGCGCCAGCAGCGACACGGCGCCCACCTGATCCTGCGAATAGCTCTTCTCCTGCCCCCAGACATGCCGGTCATAGGCGTCGAACACCGCCTCATTGTCTCCCAAGCTGATCGAGAACAGCGCCTGGTGCCACCAATTATGCGTGTACATAAAGGAGTTGAGATCGACCCAGGTCCGGCTCGCCTGCCGCAGAAAGGCATCGCCTTCCCTCACCCGTCCGGTCGAGAGCATCACATGGGCCAGCGCGTGCTGCGCCCAGGGCTCCTTCTCCTTGAGCTCGAGCGCATGGCGGGCGGCGCGCTCCGCCTCCTCCAGACGGTGCATCTGCTCATAGCCGAAGGCGAGCATGCCGTGCATATAGGGATTGCCGGTATTGCCCGGCAGCGCCTTTTCGGCGATCGCCAGCATCAGCGGCGCATCGCCACGATTGAAGCTGAAATATTGGTGCAGCTTCACCGAGGCGAGGTCGCGCGGAAAATCCGTAACGATCCGCTCACCGATCGCCTGCACGCCGGGAATGTCGTCGGCGATCCAGCGGCGGAGCTGTTCGAGCAACAGAAATTCACGTGCATTGGCCAGATTTTCATGCACTTCGGCCCGCTCGAGATAGCGCCGCGCAAGCCCCGGCGCCTCCGGCGCCTCGAGGAACATCCAGGTGAAGCCGGCATAGATATTGGCCAGCACGGAATCCGGCTCGGCATCGGCGACGGCAAGGACATTGGCCGCCCTTTTCTCGTAGGCGAGAAAGCCGGACACGAAATCGTCTATGCCTTGCAAGGCGATAGCCGAATTGCCGCTGACCGGATTGCCGAGCAGGTCTTCCAATTTAGATCCTCGGAGCAGGATCAGCAAAAGTGGGAACCGGTTTTGCGGTTCGATCCTGCGACAACTTAAATGACTCGTCCGCCATCGACCTCGAGCGCCACGCCGGTGACCATCGAGGCCTCGTCCGAGCAAAGATAGCAGGCCGCATTGCCGATATCTTCCGGCGTTGAAAACCGGCCCAAGGGTATGGTGGACAGGAACTTTGCCCGCATTTCCGGCGTGTCTTCGCCCATAAAACTCTTGAGCAGCGGCGTCTCGCCGGCGACCGGATTGATGGCGTTGACCCGGATGCCGAGCGGCGCCAATTCCACCGCCATGCCCTTGGTCGCCGTCACCAGCCAGCCCTTGGAGGCATTGTACCAGGTGAGCCGCGGCCTGGGGCTCACCGCGCCGGTCGAGGCGACATTGAGGATGGCGCCCTTCTTCCGCTCCTTCATATGCGGCAGCAAGGCTTGCGCCATCAGATAGACAGACTTCACATTGACCGCGAGAACGCGGTCGAAATCGGCCTCCGAGACCGTTTCCATCGCCGCCGGCAGATGCGTCACGCCGGCATTGTTGACCAGAATATCGAGCTGCCCGAATGATTTAAGCGCCTCGGCCGCCAGCGCCTCGACGCTGTCGCGCTTCGACACGTCGACGCCGATACCCCGCGCCCTGCTTCCGAGATCATGCGCCAGGGCGGCGGCCGCCTCGGCATTGATGTCGGCGATGAGCACCCGCGCGCCCTCGGCCACGAACTTGGTCACGATCCCCGCACCGAACCCCGACGCCCCGCCCGTCACGATGGCGGTCTTGCCTTCAAGCCTCATAGTTTCCTCCACAACCCCTCATCCCCCTGTCGCTGGGTGGCACCCATTTGCCTTCTCCCCTCGCGGGAGAAGGTGGCGCGAAGCGCCGGATGAGGGGCCTACCCGTGATGCGCCGCGACGGTCTTCAGCACCGAGAAGCCGTAAAGCGCCTCGAAGCCCTTTTCCCGGCCATGGCCGGAATGGCCCGTGCCGCCGAAGGGCAGCTCGACGCCGCCGCCCGCGCCGTAATTGTTGATGAACACCTGCCCCGCCCGGATGCGCTTGGCGAGCCGCATTTGCCGCCCGCCGTCGACGGTCCAGACGCCCGCGACGAGGCCATATTCCGTGCCGTTGGCGATGGCGACCGCCTCCTCCTCGTCGTCGAAGGGGATGACCACCTGCACCGGCCCGAAGATTTCCTGCTGCGCCAGCCGGTCGTTCGGCCCGATGCCGGCGAGCAGCATGGGCGGCACGTAATGACCGCCCTTCGGCGCGTCGTCGACGATATTGCCCTGCGCCGCGATCGACTGGCCATTACCCAGCGTGCCGGTAAAACCCTCGACGATCTGCTTCTGCCGCGCCGACACCAGCGGACCGACATCGAGATCGGCCAGGGCGGGCCCGACCTTGAGCGCCCTGTAGCGCTCGGCCATGCGCTCGACCACCTGATCGTGCACGCTCCGCTGCACCAGGATGCGCGAGGCGGCCGAGCAGGTCTGCCCGGCATTCTGGATGCCGGCATTGACGAGGAAAGGCAGCGCCTTCTGCATATCCGCGTCGGCGAACACCACTTGCGGCGACTTGCCGCCGAGCTCCAGCGTCAGCGGCACCACATTCTGCGCCGCGGCCGCCTGCACCAGCCGCCCGACCGCCACCGAGCCGGTGAAGGAAATGTGGTCGATGCCCTTATGCGCCGTCAGCGCCGCGCCGGCCTCCTCCCCGAGCCCCGGCACCAGGTTGAAGGCGCCGGCCGGCAGCCCGGCCTCCTCGGCGATTTTGGCGAAGGCGATGGCGGTGAGGCAGGCCTCCTCGGCCGGCTTCAGCACCGTCGCATTGCCCATGGCGAGCGCGCCGCCGATCGAGCGGCCGATCATCTGCATCGGATAGTTCCAGGGCAGGATATGCCCAGTGACGCCATGCGGCTCGCGCAGCGTATAGACCGTGTAGCCGTCGAGATAGGGGATGGTCTCGCCCATCAGCTTGTCGGCCGCGCCCGCATAGAATTCGAGGTAGCGGGCGAGCGTCACCGCATCGGCGCGCGCCTGCTTCAGCGGCTTGCCGACGTCCATGGCCTCCATCTGGGCGAGGTCGTCCACCCGCTCCAGCACGAGGCGGCTGATCTTCATCAGGATGCGCCCGCGCTCGAAAGCGGCGAGCCGCCCCCATTCGCCCTCGTAGGCCTTGCGGGCGGCGCTTACGGCGCGGTCGATATCGGCCGCCCGGCCCCGCGCGATCTCGCAGATCGTCGAGCCGTCCGACGGGTTCTCGAGCGTCAGCGTCTCATTGGCTGCGGCGGGCACCCATTGTCCGCCGATAAAGCATTTGGAAGGGTCGAACCAGAGGTTCAGGGATGGTGCGGAGTAGTTCATGATGAGGGTGTGCTACGCTTCAAGGAGAATGTGGGCAAGTCTGTGTTTGTGGCCCATCCTTCGACACGCTCAGGATGAGCTTCGCGTTTGCTACGACCTCATGGTGAGCCTGTCGAACCATGGGCAGCGCGCACTCTACCTGCCCTCAGCGAAAGGCCGATCCAGCCGAATGGCTGGCCAGCGCCGTCTCCAGCGTCGGCGTCGCGGCCAGCAATTCCTGGGTATAAGGGTGCTGCGGACTGCGGAAAACTTCCTCGGTCGGCCCGCTCTCGACGATCCTGCCGGACTTCATTACCAGCACCCGGTCGGTGATGGCGCGCACCACATGCAGATCGTGCGAGATGAAGAGATAGGAGAGCTTGAGCCGGCTGGAGAGGTCCGCCAGGAGATCGAGGATTTGCGCCCGGATCGATACGTCCAGCGCCGATACCGCCTCGTCGAGGATGATCAGCGCCGGACGGATGATCAGCGCCCGAGCGATGGCGATGCGCTGCCGCTGGCCGCCCGAGAACTCGTGCGGATACTTGTTCGCATCGCTCGCCGAGAGCCCCACGGTTTCCAGCGCCTCGGCGATCCGCTTCTCCCGCTCAGCCCCCGTCGGCGCCTCGCTGGCGAGCAGGTGGAAGGGCTCGGTAATCAGCCGCGACACGCGATGCCGCGGATCGAAGGACCCATAGGGGTCCTGAAACACCACCTGCATCTTGCGCCGCGCCTTGGCGGAGGCGCCCGTCGCCGCGTTCAGCGTTTCGCCGTCGAGGATAACCGCCCCACCCTGCAGCGGCTCCAGTGCCATGATGGCGCGCGCCAGCGTCGACTTGCCGGAGCCGGATTCGCCCACCAGCCCGACATTCTCGCCGCGCTCGATCGACAGCGACACGCCGTCGACCGCCCGGAAATGCGCCGCCGGCTGGAACAGGCTCCTGCGCGGCAAACGGTAGTCGCGAACCACCTTCTCTGCGCTCAACACGGGCGGTGCACCCGGCTCCGGCGGCGGCACCGGCGCGCGGGCCGGCACATGGCTCGACGCCTCGAACAGCGCCCTGGTGTAGGAATGGCTGAGCTCGCGGAAGACCTTCGCCGTCGGCCCGGTTTCGACCAGTTCGCCGCGCCGCATGATGGCGACCCGGTCGGCGAGGCCGGCAACCACGGCCAGGTCATGGGTGATGAAGATCATCCCCATGCCGTCCTCGTCCACCAGCCGCTTGAGCAGGGTGAGGATCTGCGCCTGCGTCGTCACGTCGAGCGCCGTCGTCGGCTCGTCGGCGATGAGCAGCCGCGGCTTGAGCGCGATTGCCATGGCGATGACCACGCGCTGCCGCTGCCCGCCCGACAGCTCATGCGGATAGCGCTCGAGCGGAAAGCGCTCCGCCGAAAGCCCCACCCGGTCGAGGGTATCGCGGGCGACGGCGGCAGCCTCCGCCTTGCTTGCCCCCGTGTGGGTCCTGACCGTCTCGGCCACCTGGTCGCCGATGGTTTTGAGCGGATTGAGCGCGGTCATCGGCTCCTGGAACACCATGCCGATATCGCGCCCGCGGATGGCGCACATCTCCCGCTCGGACTTGCCCAGCAGGTCGGCGCCGTCGAGCCGGATCGCCCCGCCCGCCTCGGCCCCGGCCGGCAGCAGCTGCATCACCGACAGCGCCGTCATCGACTTGCCAGAGCCGGATTCCCCGATCACGCCCAGGATTTCGCCCTTGCCGACCGAGAGGTCGACGCCCTTGAGGATCGGGACGCCCCCGATAGAGAGCGTCAGCTTTTCGATCGCGAGCAGGGTCATTGCCGGCTCCGCCTGAGGCGCGGATCGAAAACGTCGCGCAGGCCGTCGCCCATCAGGTTGAGGCCGAGCACCGTGATGACGATGGCGAGCCCCGGCACCACCGCCACATGCGGCGCCATGGCGATGAGGTTCTGCGCATCGGCCAGCATCTTGCCCCAGCTCGGGGTCGGCGGCTGCGCGCCCAGGCCCACATAGGCGAGGCCGGCATCGGCAAGAATGCCCAGCGCGAACTGGATGGTGATCTGCACCACCAGCGTGTTGATGATGTTGGGCAGGATGTGTTCGACCGAAATCCTGACCGGCCCCTTCCCCGCCACCCGCGCCGCGAGGATGAATTCGCGCGTCCAGAGGGTCAGCGCCGCGCCCCGGCTCAGCCGCGCGAAGACCGGAATATTGAAGATGCCGATGGCGATGATGGCATTGACCGCCCCCGGCCCGAACACCGCCGTGATCAGCACCGCGATGAGCAGCGCCGGAAAGGCAAAGACCAGGTCGTTGGCGCGCATGATGAGCTCGTCGAAGAGCGTGCCCCGCTTGGCCGCCGCCCAAAGGCCCAGCGGTACGCCGATGACGACCCCGACGCCCACCGCGACCAGCGCCACCGCAATCGAGGTCCGCGCCCCGACGATGATCATCGAGAAGATGTCGCGGCCGAACTGATCGGTGCCGAACCAATGCGCGGCGGACATGCCCTTGAGCTTGTTGGGAATATCCTGCGCCGCGTAATAATAGGGCGTCCAGACGAAGGACATCAGCGCCGCCAGCAGCACGATGGCCGTGATCACCGCCCCGATCATGAAGCTCGGCGAGCGCAGCGCCGCCCGCACATAGCTGTCCGACTTCTCCGCCGGCGCGACCGCTATCGCCTCGACGCTCATCGCTGCCTCCTGAGGCGCGGATCGACCAGGGCATAGGACAGATCGACGAGGAAATTGACGAGGATCACCGCAAAAACCAGCAGCATCACCACAGATTTGACCACGATCAGGTCGCGCTGCGTGATCCCCTGGAACACCAGCCGCCCGAGCCCGGGAAGAAAGAAGACGTTCTCGATAATGATGCCGCCCGCGAGCAGGAACGAGAACTGCAGCCCGATGATCGTCAGGACCGGGATCAGCGCATTCCGCAGCGCATGGCGCCACAGCGTCTGCCGCCGCGTCAGCCCCTTGGCGCGGGCCGAGCGGACATAGTCCTCGCCCAGCGTGTCGAGCAGCGCCGAGCGCATCACGCGCGCGAGGATCGAGGCCTGCGGCAGCGCCAGCGCGATCGCCGGCAGGGTGAGCGCGCGCAGGCCCAACCACGGGTTCTGCCACCCCGGAAAGCCGCCGGCGCCGAACCAGTGCAGCGTTACCGCGAACACCAGCACCAGCAGCATGGCGAACCAGAAATTGGGAATGGCGACGCCGAGCTGCGTCGTCCCCATCACCGCCAGGTCGGTCTTGGAATTGCGCCGCGCCGCCGCGAGTATCCCCACCGGAAAGGCCACGGCGATGGTCAGCGCCAGCGCATAGATGGCGAGCGGCAGCGACACGATCAGCCGCGCATTGATGAGCTCGGAAACCGGCACGCGATAGGTATAGCTGGTGCCGAAATCCCCATGCAGCATGCCGAGCACCCAGCTCGCATAGCGCACCAGCATGGGCTGATCGAGCCCCATCTGAGCGCGCAGCGCCGCCAGCGTATCCGGCTGCGCGTTGAGCCCGAGCATGAACTGCGCCGGATCGCCCGGCACCACTTCCAGCACCAGGAAAATGACGACACTGGCCGCGATCAGGCTGAGGATCAGCGACGCCAGCCGGCCGAGGAGAAAACTGGGCATCAGAAGATGTGGTCTGGAGAAAATTGGGCGGGCGGCAGGAAGAAGGCCCCCTCACCCGCCGCTTCGCGGCGACCTCTCCCCCGAAGGGAGAGGTGATAGCCGTCGAGGTCCGCGCCCTCCTTCACCTCTCCCCGGGGAGAGAGGTCGGATGGCGTCAGCCATCCGGGTGAGGGGGCCTTCAGCCCCCGCACGCCGTTTGGCAAGGCAATCACTGCGCCCAATAAACCTGGGTGAGGTCGGTCGCCTGGATCGGCGCGTTCGCCCACATGCCTTTGAGGTTGGCGTTGTTGACGCCGATCTTGGGCAGCTCGAACAGGAAGCCCACCACATAGTCATCGGCGAGCTGCTTCTGGGCCGCCTGCAGCAGCTCCTTCCGCTTGGCCGGGTCGGTGGCGAGATTCAGGTCGTTCATGATCTTCTTGAACTTGTCCGAGTGGTAGTCGAAATAATAGTTGTCGCGCGCGAAGATGCCGATGTCGTTCGGCTCGGTATGCGAGATGATCGTCAGATCATAATCCTTGTCGGTGAAGACGCTCTTCAGCCAGTCCGCGAATTCGACATTGGTGATGTTGGCGGTGATGCCGACATTGGCCAGTTCCTGCTGGATGATCTGGCCAGAATCGCGGGCGTAGGGCGTCGGCGGCAGCTTGAGGGAGAGCGCGAGATTGCTCACCCCGGCTTCCTTGAGCAGTTCCTCGGACTTCGCGGGGTCGAAATTGGACTGCGCCGTCAGGTCGATATAGTTCGGATCGTCCGGCGGAAAGAAGGTGCCGATCGGCGTCGCGTAGCCGAATTCGGCGCCGTCGATGATCGCCTTGCGGTCGATGGCGTGCGCAATGGCCTCGCGGACGCGGATGTCATTGAGCGGCTTGCGGCCATTGTTCATGGAGAGGATCGTCTCGCCGCGGGTATTGCCCACCACGACGGAAAACTGCGGGTTCGACTTGAACTGGTCGACCGACGCCGGCGGGAAATTCGGGAAAGTGTCGATGTCGCCCGCCAGCAGCGCCGCCGTCGCCGCGCTCGGATCGGAGATGAAGTGGAAGCTCGCCTTGTCGAGCTTGGCCGGCGTGCCCCAATAGTCCGGGTTCTTGGCGATGTCGATATGGTCGCCCTTCACCCAGTCCACGAATTTGAACGGCCCCGTGCCCACCGGATTGGTCGCGTCGGTCTTCACCGTCTTGGGCGAGACGATCGAGGCGTCGCCCAGGCCGAGGTTGAACAGGAAATAGCCGTCCGGGTTCTTCAGCGTGATCTTGACCGTCTGGGGGTCGACCACTTCTGTCTTGGCGATTCCGGTGAAGATCTGCTTCTGCGCATTGGCCGAATCCGGGGCGGCGGCGCGGTCGAAGGAGAACTTCACGTCATCGGCCGAAAACGGCGTGCCATCGTGGAATTTCACCCCCGATTGCAGATGGAAGGTGTAGGTGAGCCCGTCCGGGGAAATGTCCCAGCTCTTGGCCAGATCCGGCTGCACCTGCCCGTTCTGGTCGATCCGGGTCAGCCCCTCGAAGATGTTGGCGTAGGTCACTTCCTTGATCGCCGCGGCGGCGCCGGCGGTCGGATCGAGGATCGGCGGCTCGAGCACCAGCCCGACATTGACGTCGGTGCGCGGATCGGCGAAGGCCGGCGAGAAGGCGGTTCCCGCCGCGAGCATCGCCAGCCCCAAAGCGATAAGCGACTTGCGCATGTTGTTCCTTTCCCTGTTGACCCGGGCGTTGAGCGCCCGTGAATTCCCTGTTCCCGAAATAATCTAGCGGCCTCAGCGCGGCCCCAGCAATCGCAAAAGCGCCAGCGCCATGACCTTGGCGGAATCGATCATATCGTCGATCCCCACCCATTCGTCCGGCTGGTGCGCGAGGTCGAGAATGCCCGGCCCATAGGCGATGCAGTTCTTGAGCTTGCCGATGCGGTCGATGTGCTTCTGGTCGTAGGTCCCGGGCGACACGACGTAATCCGGGTCGCGCGCCAGCACGTCGTGGATGGCTGCCGACACCGCCGTCACCACCGGCGCATCGCGCTCCGTGAGCGTCGGGCTGACCGACCAGAGTTCGCGCAGCTCGTATTTGAAGCTCGGCCGCCGCGCCTTCACGCGCTCGAGCACATCCACGATCTCCTGCTTCACGCCCTCGCCGCTCTCCTCGATGAGGTAGCGGCGGTCGATCACCATACGCGCCGAGTCCGCGACCACCGCCGAGGGGAAGCCGGTGAACCCGCCCTCTGGCTCCGGCAGGCCGCCATGCAGCGAATTGATGTTCATGGTCGATTGCCGCGCCTGCGGCGGCACGACGGGCATCGCCGTGTGCTTGTTGGCGAGCGCCGGATAAAGCGTCTCCTCGATCTCGGTCAGCACCGCACCCATATGGCGGATGGCGCTGTCGCCGAGAAAGGGCATGGAGCCATGGGCGATGCGGCCCTTGGTCTCGATTTCCGCCCACCACACCCCGCGATGGCCGAGGCAGACCCGGTCCTTGTTGAGCGGCTCGGGAATGATGACGTGCTGCACGCGATCGGGCGAGAAGAACCCCTTCTGCGCGAGATAGGCGACGCCGCCATAGCCGCCCGTCTCCTCGTCCGCCGTGCCGGAAATCTCGATGGCACCGGCAAAATCGGGATAGACGGCAATGAACGCCTCCGCCGCAACGATCGAGGCGGCGAGCCCGCCCTTCATGTCGCAGGCCCCGCGCCCATAGACGCGGCCCTCCTTCACCTCGCCGCCGAAGGGGTCGGTCGTCCAGCCTTCGCCAGCCAGCACTACGTCGGTATGTGAGTTGAAGTGCACGCACTCGCCGGGGACCCGGCCCTCGCGCCGCGCCACCACGTTCCAGCGCGGATATTTTTCGCTATCCCCGGGCGTCCCCTCGGCCCGCACCAGTTCGATCGCAAAACCCTTTGCCGAGAGCCGCTTGGCGAGATAATCGCAGATGTCGCGATAGCATTCCCCAGGCGGATTGAGCGTCGGGATGCGGACCAGCTCCTGGGTCAGCGCGACGAGGTCGTCCCGCCGGCTCTCGATTTCACGCAAAAGGTCCGCGTGCCGATCCGTCACCGGCCTACTCCTCTACTGTGCGGGGTTCCCGCGATAGCCAACAAATTGGACACCCCGCGGGAGCGGAGTGTCCAAATCCATACCTGATCGGTGGAAATTGATCGTACGAAGCTGTCGAAGTCAACGGCGCCCGTCGGACATTCCGTTCTGGGGCCGGCTCACATGAAAGAGGCGACCGCCAGCCCGACCACCGTCGCCGCCATGGCGATTGTCGCCAGCCAGCCGAGCCCCGTCAGCACCGGCGGCAGCACGAAATTCCCCATGATGTCGCGCCGGTGCGTCATCAGCATCATCACCGCCATGACCGGCACCGCCACGATGCCGTTGATCACCGCGCTCCAGAACAGCGCCTGGATCGGGTGAATGGGCGTAAAATTCATCACCAGCCCGATGGCGGTCGCCACCGCTATCGCGCCGTAGAAGGCGGGCGCGCGGCGGGCCTTCTCGGCGAGCCCGACACGCCACCCCGCCGCCTCGCCCAGGGCGTAGGCGGCCGAGCCGGCCAGCACCGGCATGGCGAGCAGGCCCGTGCCGATGATGCCGCAGGCAAACAGCGCGAACGCGAACGGCCCGGCGATCGGCCGCAGCGCCTCGGCCGCCTGCGCCGAGGTCTCGATAGTGGTGACGCCATGCGCATTGAGCGTCGCGGCCGTCGTCACCACGATGGCGAGCGCCACCAGGTTCGACAGCGCCATGCCGATCACCGTGTCGTAGCGGATGCGGAACAACTCGCGCGGTGCCTGCAAAGGCGCCTCGACCAGCGGCGCCTGCTCGGGCCGCTCATGTTCGTCCTCGACCTCCTCCTCCGCCTGCCAGAAGAAGAGATAGGGCGAAATCGTCGTGCCCAGCACAGCCGTTACCGCCAGCACATGATCCTTGTCGAAGCTGAAGGGCGGCAGCACGATCTGGTGCAGCACCGTGCCCCAGGGCACGTTGACCACGAAGACCGTCGCCACATAGGCGAGCAGCGACAGCGTCAGATATTTCAGCACCGAGACGTAGCGCGAATAGCGCACGAATATTTCGAGCAGCACCGAGACGATGGAGAAGCCCAGCACGTAAAGAAGGTGCGGCCCGCCGATCAGCAATTGCAGCGCCGCGCCCATGGCCCCGAGATCGGCGCCGATATTGATGATGTTGGCGATCAGCAGCAGCGCCACCGTCGCGTTGAGCAGCCAGGCGGGATAGTGCCGCCGCAGATTGCCGGCAATGCCGTAGCCGGTCACGCGCCCGATCCGCGCCGATATCTCCTGGATGGCCGCCATCAGCGGAAAGGTCACCACCAGCGTCCAGCCCAGCCCGAAGCCGAACTGCGCCCCGACCTGCGAATAGGTGGCTATCCCCGACGGATCGTCGTCCGAGGCGCCGGTGATCAGTCCCGGCCCCATGATCTCCAGGAGCTTGGGGCGCTCCGGCTGCTTTATTTCTTCGGCGGCGGTCATGCCGGCATTCCCTCTCTCGCGGGCGTTCGGTCCCCTGCAACAATCGGGAACGCGCCTTACGGTTGCGCCAGAGCCCGGCCGTGACCGGCCTCCGCGCACCCGCGGAACCTTGCCGTTCATGCTCCGTTGAGCCGCAGCGTCATTACGACATTAACCGACAAACGAGTGGAGAACCACGATGCCTCAGGACAAGACCCTGGACGATCTTTTCCTCGATACGCTCAAGGACATCTACTTCGCCGAAAAGCAGATCCTCAAGGCCTTGCCCAAAATGGCCAAGGCGGCGCAGGATCCCGCCCTCAAGGCCGGCTTCGAGGAGCACCGCGAACAGACGGAGGGCCATGTCGACCGCCTGGAGCAGGTGTTCGAAATCATCGGCAAGCCAGCCCGCGGCAAGACCTGCGAAGCGATCCTCGGCATTATCGAGGAAGCCAACGAGATCGGCGACGAGTTCAAGGGCACCCCTGCCCTCGACGCCGGGCTGATCTCCGCGGCGCAGGCCGTCGAGCATTACGAGATCGCCCGCTATGGCACGCTCAAGGCCTGGGCCGACCTGCTCGGCAAGAAGGATGCGGTGAAGCTTCTCGACGCCACCCTCAAGGAGGAAGTGGCGACCGACCAGAAGCTCACGCAACTGGCCGAAACCAGCGACAACGCCAAGGCCGCGGCCTGACCGACCCGCGCCCCGCCGAAGCGTCGGCGGGGCCCCTTCGGCCGCCTCAGCTGCCGCGCACCTTGCGTTCGGCCTCGCGCCAGTGAGCTTCCGCCTGGCCTTCGGGACTGCCTTCGGCCAGCCATTTGTCATAGGCGAGCTGGCGGATATGCTGCTCTATCGCCCGCTCCCAATAATCCAGCTCCTTCCCGGCCGGCCGCCCATCCTGCTCCCACAGGAAGAAGGCCGTGCGCCGGACAGCTTCTTCATCGATCGTCGGCTCACTATCCTGCATTGAATATCGGTCCCTTCACGCCCCGGTCGGGCCCTGCGCAGGAAGTTGCAGGCGCCGCAAATGTTCCATCGCTGGATCGCGACCAGCCCGCCTCCAACACCGCCCCTTCGTTCATCATGCGACAAAAAAGCACCGCCGCAGCTGCTTGACATAATTCGAGCAAGGTTCTGTTTCTCAACGCTGTTCTCCCATGAGGGAGTAGGGAAACTGGGCCTTGCGCGACGATCGCCTGACGGGTCTCGACTTATTGCGAGCCCTCGCCTGCCTGCTTGTCTTCCTGCACCACACCACGCAGCGCCTCGCGCCTGAGGCGCTGGCCGGCGGTTGGGCCGGCTATTACCGTTTCTTCAACATGGGCGCCTTCGGCGTCGGCATCTTTTTCCTGCTGTCGGGCTTCCTGCTCGCCCGCCCGTTCTGGCTCGCTTTCGACGCCGGCGAGCCCATGCCGAGCCTTGCGAATTACGCGCTGCGCCGCGCGGCGCGCATCATGCCGGGCTATTACGTGTCGCTGACCGTGAGCTTCGTGCTCGCCGCTACGGTGTTCGGCACTGTCGTCACGCCGGAAATCCTGCGCCGCTACGTCGCCGGCGTCTTTTTCATCAATGCGTTCCACTGGTCGACGCTCTTCCCCGTCGAGGTCAACGGCCCGCTCTGGTCGATCGGCATGGAGGTCGCCTCCTATGTCATGCTGCCCCTGGGCGCCTGGCTGCTCTTTGCCCTCCGCCCCCGCCTGCCGGGCTGGCGCGGCCGCCTGAGCTTTTTGGGCGTCGTGGCCCTGGCCCTGCTCGCCCATGGGCTGGTCGTCGCCCTCGTCCCGAAGGAAACCCTCGACGCCGATTTCGGCCACGGCTCGGTCGGGGGCGCCAAATACTGGATGCCGCAATATAATATTTTCGGCTTCTTCGCCGTGTTTGCGCTTGGCGGGCTGACGGCGGGACTGTCCCTGCTCTGGCGCGGCCGGCACGTTGCAGCCGACCTGCTGGCGCTGCTGGGTTTCGCTATCGCCGCCGCCGCCATGTGGAGCGCCGGCGCCGCCGGCAAGCCCGAGGCCTTCGGCTGGCTGGGCATCCCTTACGACTTTCCGGTTTTCCACCTCGGCGTCGCGCTGGCGCTGCTGGCTCTGCCGCATGCCCGCCTGCTACCGGCGATCACCGAACTTCCGGCGATCCGCTACGTCGCGAAAGTGTCGTTCGGAATCTATATTTGGCACTTCCTGCTGCTCGAACTGCTGCGGCAGGGCCTCGCGCCCGACTACGGCTATGCGGGCATCTCCGACCCCGCCCGATGGATGGAACTGACCGCCGCGTCATTCGTTCTGGCCGTCATCGCGGGGAGTGTTTCCTGGTTTTGCATCGAAGCGCCGGCCCTTGGCTGGCTGCGAAGACGAGAAGGCAGCGAGCCCGAGGCGGCGGCGCCCCCTCGGAATTTGCATGCCTGATATGAACCGGCCGAATGCGAACTGTTCCAATACAAACAACGCGTTCGGCTATTCTAGCGGACAACCCAATAACGAGAAAAAAGTGAAAGCGTCACCCTCCCTCCTCCGCCGCAGAAGTTTCCTCTCTCTTTCCGCGGCGCTTCTGGGATCGTCGGCCATGCCCGCCCTGGCGTTCGCCCAGGCAGCGCCGGCGGCTGCCCCTGCCCCGGCAGCACCCCCCGCCCCTCCGCCGGCCGCGCCGGCACCGGCTGCTCCCCCCGCGCCCGCCCCCGTCGCTTTCTCGTTCGATGCGCTCTCCAAGCAGATGCAGGACAAGGCCAAGAGCGATTTCAAGCCGGCCGAAATCCAGCTGCCCGATTTCATCGCCAAGCTCGGCTATGACGACTACCAGCACATCCAGTACCGCCCCGACCACGCCCGCTGGTCGCAGGACAAGGGCGAGCTGTTCCACGTCTTCGCCTTCCACATGGGCTGGCTCTTCAAGGAACCCGTGCAGCTTTACGAGGTCGACGGCGGCAACGCCACGCTGATGGCCTTCACCACCGACGACTTCATCTATCACACCCCCTCGCTGTCCCAGCTCGCCACGACGCCGCTGCCGGGGATCGCCGGTTTCCGGCTCAATTTCCCGCTCAACCGGCCGGACGTCTTCGACGACCTGATCGTCTTCCAGGGCGCCAGCTATTTCCGCGCGCTCGGCCGCGGCAACAGCTACGGCCTGTCGGCGCGCGGGCTGTCGATCAACACCGGCGTCGCCGCCCCTGAGGAATTCCCCCGCTTTACCGACTTCTACGTCGAAAAGCCGGCGCCCGGCGCGCGCACCATCGTGGCCTATGCCGCCCTCGACAGCCAGAGCGTTACCGGCGCCTATCGCTTCGAGATCATCCCCGGCCAGCCCACCGTGATGAACGTCACGGCGCGCCTCTATTTCCGCAAGGACACCGCCGAGATCGGCATCGGGCCGCTCACCTCGATGTTCCTGCATTCGACCTATGACAGCGAGCAGTTCGACGACTACCGCCCGGAAGTCCACGACAGCGACGGCATCTATATGCGGCGCGGCGACGGCGAGGAGATCTGGCGGTCGCTGAATAATCCGCCGGTTCTCGCCAATTCCTATTTCGACGACGAGAACCCGCAGGCCTTCGGGCTCATGCAGCGCCAGCGCAATTACGAGGCCTATCAGGATGCCGGCGCGCTTTACGAGCACCGGCCCTCCGTGCTGGTCGAGCCGACGGGCGCCTGGGGCAAGGGCACCATCCGCCTGGTCGAGCTGCCGAGCGACAAGGAATACAACGACAACATCGTCGCCCTGTGGCGGCCGGCCGACGCGGCCAAGGCCGGCGACGCGCGCGAGTTCACCTACCGGCTGAGCTGGGGCGACCTTCCGCCCGATCCCAACTCGGACCTCGCCCATGTCTCCGGTATGCGCCAGGGCCATGGCGGCAATGCAATCGACAAGCCGGACCCGAACGTCCGCAAATTCGTTGTCGATTTCAAAGGCGGCGTGCTCGCGAGCCTCGGAGACGACGCCCAGGTTTCGGCGGTGACGACGATCTCCGGTGGAACGATTTTGCAGACCGTGGTGTTCAGGGTCGACGCCGACGGTAACTGGCGGATGGTGCTCGACGTGCAGATGGGGAGCGGCAAGCTGGTCGAACTCAACGCACATCTGGCGGCGTTCGATCAGCGTCTGACTGAGACCTGGCTTTATCAGTGGAGGGTTGCGTAATGAACGACGACGCCGATCTGGCGGCGCGGCAGCGCCTGCTGGCCGATATCCTGGCGCGCTCGGCCTTGCCCAATGCGCCTATGGCGATGCCCAAGCAGGTGCTGGAAGCGCAGCCCCGCTGGCTGTTCAGCATCTATGCCCGGCTGCTGCGCCGGACATAGGGCCTGAAGGATTCCACAGATGCACAAGCCGGCCCGCCCGATCTCGGCTGCCGTGATCTTCCGCCGCCTTTCAGCGGTGGTATTCAGCCTCGTCGTCAGCTTCGCCGCGACCGACCTGTTCGTCCGCTATGCCGACAACACCGACGGCATGAGCCCGATCGACACCTTCCGCTGCGCGCTCATCGCCATCACGACGCTCTGGCTCGCCTGGGGCGCCGTCCTCTCGCTCCTCGGCCTGCTCTACATCCCCGAGCGCATCGAGCGGATACCGGACGACCAGCCGCTCAAGGGCCGTACGGCGATCCTCGTACCTGTCTATAACGAAGATCCCGTCGCAACGTTCTCCCGCATCGCCGCCATGGACGAAGGTCTGGCGGCGATCGGTGCCGGGGCGCTCTTCGATTTCGCCATCCTCTCCGACACCACCAACGATGCCGTCGCCGAAGAGGAGGCGCTCTGGTGGGCGCGCCTCGTCGGTCAGCGCCAGGCCGAAGGCCGCATCTTCTATCGCCGCCGTGCCAGCAATATCGGCAAGAAGGCGGGTAATATCGAGGATTTCATCCGCCGCTCCGGCGCCGCCTACGACTACGCCATGATCCTCGACGCGGACAGCCTCATGGACCCGCGCACCATGCTCGAGATGGTCCGGCGCATGGAGGCCGATCCCTCCCTTGGCCTGCTGCAGACCCTGCCCAAGATCATCCACGCGCAGTCCTTCTTCGGCCGCGCCATCCAGTTCTCCGCGAGCTATTTCTCGCCGGTCTTCGCGCGCGGCGTTGCCATGCTGCAGGGCAATGAGGGCCCGTTCTGGGGCCATAACGCGCTGGTTCGCGTCGCCGCCTTCGCCGAAAGCTGCGGGCTGCCGCCGCTGTCGGGCCGCCCGCCGCTCGGCGGACACATCATGAGCCACGACTATGTCGAGGCGGCGCTCCTCGCCCGCGCCGGCTGGAAGGTGCGTCTCGACCCCGATCTCGAAGGCTCCTTCGAGGAAAGCCCGCAGAACCTGCTGGAATTCGCCAAGCGGGACCGCCGCTGGTGCCAGGGCAATATGCAGTATCTGAAGCTGGTCTTCGCGCCGAACTTCCGGCTCTGGAGCCGCTTCGTCTTCGCCCAGGGCATCATGGCCTATATCGCTTCGCCGATCTGGCTGGTCTTCCTGCTCACCTCGATCGCCGCGCCCTTTTTCGCCCCGCGCCCGGACTATTTTCCCGAGCCGCACTTCCCCTTCCCGATCTTTCCGGCCGATGAAACCTTCATGGCCATCGTCCTGATGGCCGGCATCTGGTGCCTGCTCGTGCTGCCGAAATTCATCATCGTGCTGCGCGGCATCGGGACCGGCGACAATGCCCGTTTCGGGGGAACGCTCCACGCCTTTGCGTCGACCCTGGGCGAGATCGTCTTTTCGAGCCTGCTTGCCCCGCTGATGCTCTGGTTCCAGTCCAAGGCGGTGCTGCAGGTGCTCATGGGCGCCGATGGCGGCTGGTCGACCGCCAATCGCGGCGGCGGCCGGGTGACCTTCGGCGATGCCTGGCAGGCCTCGCGCGTCATGTCCTTCGCCGGCCTGCTGGTGCTGGCCTTCACCGCCCTCGCGGCGCGCGACATGCTCGGCTGGCTTACGCCCATCGCCGTGCCCATGGTCATCTCGCCCTTGCTTATCTGGGCGAGTTCGCAGGCGGCGCGCGACGGCGCACTGGCCTGGCTGTTCCTGACGCCCAATGAGATCAAGGCCGCCCCCGCCCTGCTGGCCCGCGGCACCATCCTCGAACGCTGGGAAGCGCACGCTCCCGAGCTGCCCCAGTTCGTCACGCCCGAGACCGTGCCGCTGGGGCCGCCCGCCCCGGCCGCCGATATTCACGCCGGCTTCTGACGCAGCGGGCCGCCCGGCCCGGGCTCGTATTGGCGCAATTTGGGATCGTCCAGCGGACCGCTCGAGGGCAGGTCGCCCGGCCGGCGCAACTGCACGGCCGTGAGCATCACCGCCCTCAGATGCGTGTCGCTGTCATGCGGCATCATCCGCACCGCATCGGGATAGGCGACGATCACGTCGAGCCCGTCGCCCGGCACGACGGCATCCGCCGGCACCGGAACATCGACCACCTGGGATGCCCCCGCCGGAATGCGCGCCGTCCCCAGCGGCCTGCCGTCTCCGGTCGTGACCACCACCCGCTGCCCCGCCGCAGCGATAGCCGTCAGATAGAGCCTGAGCCGAAGCCCGCTCGCCGGCGGCGCGATGCCGAAATGCAGCCGCGACGATGTGCCCACCGAATGGGCGCCGTCACCCGCCGGCCCGTCCCAGCCGCAGACCCAGAGCGCTTTTGCGCCCCGCCAGTTCTCCGGCAGGAAGGAGATGGTCGAGCCCAGCGCGTAGCGGTTGCTGACCGGCTTATCGAGGCAGGTGGTCGTGTGGTCGATATAATAGGCGCGATAGTCCTTCCCGACCTGCGGGTGGAGCGCCAGCCAGGCGGTGTAGAGCTCGACTGCCGCGACGGCGGCGGCAGCCGCCAGCACGGCGCCGCGCCAGACCGGCCTCTGTGCGATTGCCTCAGACAAGGGCCAGCCACCCCTCGATCCAGCCCAGAGCGAAGAAGTAATCCGTCGCCACCAGCACCAGCAGGGTTGCGAGGAACAGCGGCCACCAGCGTGCCAGATAGCCCGCCGCCAGCAGCACGATCGGCGACAGCGCCGCCACGAAGCGCAGCATCGAGGCCATGCCCGCCGCCATGGGCACGACGATGCAGAAGAGGCAGAAGACTGCCTCGGCATAGTGCCGTTTCCACGCCAGTACCGCGGTGGCCACCAGCCCGCCAATCGCCGAGAGCGCCAGCCACTGGCCCGATGACAGCCAACCGCCATTGCGCGGCGGCTCCGTGAGCGCCAGCCACAAATAGTCGAATGGATTGCCCACCACCCGGCCCCATGCCCGCTGCACATGCTGGAAGGCCAGTGCGTCCCCCATGTAGAAATGCAGGAACAGCATGTAGGCGAAGGCGCCGAGCGGCGCGATCAACACCGCCAGCACGATGTCCGGCCGACGCCACAGCTCGCGCGGCAGGCCCGCCACGCTGCCGCCGCGCCGCGCATAATCGACCAAAAACTGGACGGCGACGATGAAAACCCCGAACACCCCGACGATCCGCGTCGCCGAAAGCAGCGCGGCGCCCGTTCCGGCCGTCAGATAGTTCGAGCGCCGCGCCGCGAGCATCACGCAATTGGTGAGCAGCACGAACAGCACTTCGGTAAAAAAGCTCGTGAAATACATCGAGAAGGGCCCGCACAGCAGGAAGGCCGCATAGAGCGTAAAGGCCCGGAGATTGTGCTTGAGCAGCGGCCAGGCAACGAGCGCGGCCAGTCCCGACAAGAGGATCGATACCGCCACGGCGATGTCGATCGGCGGCCAGCCGGTCAGCTTGTAGAGCGCGCCAACGATCATCGGGAAAAGCGGGAAGAAGGCCCAGTTCCCCGCATCGATGCCGTGCGGCACGGGGAAAGGATCGTAGCCCGTCTGCGCCAGCCGCACATACCAGACGCAGTCCCAGCGGCAGAATCCGTGGGGAAAATTCCAGATATCGGCGTTCCACACCGCCTGCTGATAGGCGAGGAACCGCAGGACATAACCGAGCGCTGCGAAGGCCGCGACGATGGCCACCAGCGTCGTAAGGCGCGGCTCGCTCCGTTCGAGCGGTTCCGCCGCGACCTCCACGACCATCGGCCCCTCCCTCAGCCCCGAGGCTGCCACAGGATTGTCGCGCCGCGCCGGCGTGCGCCACAAGCCCGAAGCTAATGCCCGGGTAAATTCCCAAGCCCGCGTCCGGTTCCCGGCGGCCTCGACATTGGCCCCCGTTCCCGCTCGATCAGGGCGCACTTGGCAAACACATTCATCAACGGGCCGGAACCAATCCCCGCCGCCGACGCTAGGGGGGCAGCCAACAGCTCAGAACCCGGTCCAACATATCGCCGCCTCATCAGGGGCGGCCGCCAAAATTATTGTGTCTCGACCGGCTTCGCCCGAGTGCGTCGGCTTTCACGCTGTCACGACCCAGAGAGGCATCCCAAATGTATTATACCGACAAGAAGCTCCAATACCCGGTCAGGGTCGAAACGCCCAACCCGCTCTTTGCCCGTGCCCTGCAGCAGGCGATCGGTGGCGTCGAAGGCGAGATCCGGGTTGCGCTCCAATATTTCTTTCAGGCCTGGGGCTCGCGCGGACCGAAGAAGTACCGCGATCTGCTGATCAGCACCGCCACCGAAGAGCTCGCCCATATCGAGATGCTGGCGACCGCCGTGGCGCTCAACCTTGAAGGTGCGCCCCTGTCGCTGAAGGAAGAGGTCTCGGCCGACGGCGTCGGCGGCGCGGTGCTCAACGGCATGAACATGCGCCATATCCTTTCGACCGGCATGGCCGCGCTGCCGGAAAACGCCAATGGCGTGCCGTTCAATGCCTCGCACGTCTATGCCACCGGCAATGCGGCGGCGGACATGCTGGCCAATGTCACCGCCGAGGCGAGCGGCCGCGTCCTCGCCGTACGGCTCTACAACATGACCGACGATCCCGGCATGAAGGACATGCTGAGCTTCCTCATCGCGCGCGACACCATGCACCAGCAGCAATGGCTCGCCGCCATCGAGGACATGGGCGGCATGCAGGCCGGCCTGCCGATCCCCAATTCGTTCCCGCAGGAGGCCGAGCAGCAGGATTTCAGCTACAGCTTCATCAACACCTTCGTCGACGGCGTTTTCCCCGAAAAGGGCCGCTGGTGCGAAGGGGCCTCGATGGACGGCAAGGCCGAATTCACCATGGTCGATGCCGCGCCGGCGGGCGAAGAGCCTCACCTTGCGCCCCCGCCGCCGGAGGCCGGCGCCCAGACCGAACAGTTTTCCCCCGTTACTGGCCTGCCGCGCAGCGACATGGCCCAGCAGCCGGTCAGGCACTGACCGGCCAAAGTCCCCCCGGCCGTCTCCCTCCCCGGCCGGGGGGATCCGCCCCCCTCCACCCGCCTCGCCGCTCCACCTGTCGATCAGAAAATGGTGCCGGCTGAGGTCATCAACGAAACGCTTCGGGCTGACGGTCGATATGCTTCCTCAGCCGATCATTAATCGTCGCAAACAGGGTTTCGAAACGCGCAGCGACATCAGCCGTCACGATAGCCGCCGGATCGGTCGCCATCTTCGATAGTACTAGTCTCGCGGGCCTCGTCTTGTGGAACTGCAACCCGGCGGCCTCGAACGCGGCCTCGAACCGCTTCGCGATGCGCGGGATGTTCGAGTTGAGGGACAGCTTCTTCCCCTTGAGCTCCTGCGCATAGCTCTCCCGCACGAGGGCCTCGTAAACCTGCGGGTCGAGAAGGTCCTCCACGTCGGCCTCCTTCGGGGCAGGCTGGCCGAACGCCTCCGACACGAAAACGACGCTGTGCTCGCGGATCAGCTTTGTCCGCACGAGCTCGTCGCGCGTGGATCGGGCCTCCTTCTCTTCGTCGAGGAGGACCAGGACGTTGAGCTCCTCGGAGGACAGGAGCGCCACCATGTACGAAACCTTCTGCGCCCCTCCTGCCGGAGTGAGTGTGAGCTCAGGGCTGAGCGCTACCTTAGAGAGCGAGGTCAGGTGCTCCGACACCGCGGAGAGTATCCAGAAGTCGGTGACGCCCTCAACGACGAGGTTGCTAGGACCGACGAAGAGGCTCTGGGCGAGATCGTAGCCGAGCGCTGCCTGGAGCGGGAACAGCGTCCTAGCGTCGCCGGTCGGGTCGTTCGTGACGGTCGTGCCACTCTGCTCGCCTATGTTGACGGTGCGGATAGAGTCGAGCTTCTGGGTTGGCACCATGAAGGGCGAGTGCGTCGTGTAGAGTATCTGGTTGGCGAAGTCTGTCTCGAAGTGCCGCAGCAAGTCGGTCTGGGACTTGGCGTGCAGGTAGAGGCCGGGCTCATCGAGCAGGAGTATCGCGTTTGCAGCGTCGCCCCCCTTCGTGTCGGCCGAGAACGTGATATAGAACGAGTAGAACCACTTGAACCCCCGGCTGCGCTCATCGAGGTTCACCTCGACGTCGTAAGTCGCGTTGGGGTCCGAGATGAGAGTATCGAGGAAGTTACCATCGAGGTTGAAGCGAACCTTGAGCGGGCGGTCTTTCCAGAGGCGCTTTATCTCCGATGTGACAACCGCGCTGGCCCGGTTCACGAGTTGGTTGCGCGTCTCCTGATCCTGCTTGCCGAGAAGATCGTGGAGCTTGGCTGGATCCAGCCCGGCGACCTTGCACAGCTTCTCGAAGTTCCTATCGGCGTCGGTGGGACGGGGGTTCCCGCCGTTCTTCCGTTGCAGGTACTCGGCGATGTTCTGGTGTCCGCTGAATTCCGGATACTCGTCTAGGAAGACGAAGACTGGAAGTTTCGAGACGACCCACTCTCGAGCCTTCGCCTGTGAATCCTTGTCACCCGATATGGCTTCGGAAAGCTCCTCCAACTCGACAACAACTTGCTCCTGTTTGTCGGTGAGATCGGCGTCTGCGGCCGCGAGCGCTGTGCGGAGTGCGGCCAATGCCGCCTTGGCGTCTGCGGCCCATGCCACCCTGTCATTGACGACTGCGATTGCCTTCTCGAAAGCGTCGGCCGCAGCCTCGAGCGCCGCCTTCGGCGACTCGTCGAGCTTGGAGGCCGCCGCCTTTACGGCCGGGGCGACCTTTCGTATCTGGGCCTTCACATGCGTCTCGTCGAACTCTTGGGCAGCTAGGTTCGGGAAGCCCACCCAGTGCTTCGCTTCGTAAAATCGGCCGATCTCCACATGTGTAACCGAGGTGGCGCGGGGCTGGAGTGCGGCGAGCTCTGCCCTCTCTTCGTCCGTGAGCTTCCACGTCGATGCGACGACGCGCGTGTCTGGCGTGCACTCCTCCAGTCGGCGATGCCTCGGAAAATCCTTGATAGGGTTAAGCGCGGCGAAGCCCTCGGCCGGGTTCAGGCTCTGGAGGGCTCGGAGCAGGTTCGACTTGCCGCTTTCATTCCGGCCTAGAAGGGCGGTGATCCGTGAGACATTGATGTCCCCGCTCGAAATGATTGAGCGGAAGTTCGTGACTCGGAAGCTTTCAAGGATCATCAGGCGCCCCCTCAGATAACAGATTAAGCAAGCTGTAATTGAGCGAACCTGTAGCTCAGAGTGCCGGAAAATGGAAGAACAAAGTAAGAACTCTGTTCGCCCGATCCGGTGAACGCCCCTCGGTCCTGAAGGAAATGGTGCCGGCTGAGGGGATTGAACCCCCGACCTTCGGTTTACAAAACCGCTGCTCTACCGCTGAGCTAAGCCGGCGCCTGGCGGTTGCTAGCACCGGCCGGCCATGCCATGCAAGCCGCCGGCTGGTCGGTCCGCGATGGAAGTGCTAGGCAGTCGATCGGGTTGAGGGTTTCGTCTTGAGTTCGACAATCACCGAGGCGGTCGGCTTCGTATCGAGCGGCACGCCGGAGGCTAATGCCGCCGCCCAGCTGCTGCGCGCGCGCTATGGCAATGTGCATATCGAGGAGGCGACGGCGGTGGTCGCGCTCGGCGGCGACGGGCTGATGCTGCAGACCCTGCATCGCGTCATGGCGCTCGGGATTCCCGTCTACGGCATGAATTTCGGCTCGGTCGGCTTCCTGATGAACGACTTTGACGCCGACAATCTGCTGGAGCGGCTGGCCGCGGCCAAGCCGACGCGCATCTTTCCCCTCGAAATGGACGTGACCGACATCGAAGGCCGCCACCACACGGCGCTCGCGCTCAACGAGGTTTCCCTCTTCCGCGCCACCTACCAGGCGGTGAAGGTCGAGATTCTTGTCGACGGCCAGACCCGCATGGACGAACTCATCTGCGACGGCGTGCTGCTGGCGACGCCCGCCGGATCCACCGCCTATAACCTCTCCGCGCACGGGCCGATCATCCCGATCACCGCGCCGCTCCTCGCGCTCACCCCGATCTCGCCCTTCCGGCCGCGGCTCTGGCGCGGCGCGATCCTTTCGAACCGGGCCGTCGTCACCTTCCGCACCCGCGAGCCGGAAAAGCGTCCGGTCAGCGCCGTCGCCGACAATGTGGAATTTACCCATGTCGTCGAGGTCGTCGCCCGCGAAGACCGCTCGCGCTCCGTCACCCTGCTCTTCGATCCCGGCTCGAGCCTCGAGGAGCGCGTGCTGATCGAGCAGTTCAGGTAGTGATGGACTCGAACTGAAACGGAGATTCCCGCTTTCGCGGGAATGACGGCGCACAGGCGGGGTACGCCCTTATCGAGCCGCCAACATCATTCCCATTACCGAGGTCATTCCCGCGAAAGCGGGAATCTCCGTTTGGCCATTCCTATGCGGCCGGCAGTGCCAGCCAGTCGTCCTCGGGAAGCGGCATCGGGTGGCCGGCCTCGCCGGCGAAGGCCGACATCACGCCGCGCGCCGCCCGGCGCGCCAGCCCCACATTCTGCTCGCAGAGATAGGCGAAGGCCTCCTCCAGTTCCGGCGGAATGGCCGCGTCATATTCGAGGATGAGCTCTTCGGTCAGCGCCGTCACCACGAAATGCCGCGCCGCCTCGTCATCGGCCAGGTCGGCGTCGCGCGCGTGCAGCACCAGCCGCGCCATCAGCCCTGCCAGCGCCGGCTTCATGCCGCAGCGCGCAAACAGGGCATTGAGCGCCGCCCGGCTGCCGCTTTCCAGCAGCGTGAAAACCTTGTTGTGCGACATTTCCGAAAGGCTCGCGACGAGGTCGGCGAAGAACAGCACATGGCCGTTGACCAGCGCATTGAGCATCACACGGCTCGACACCCGCTCGCCCTCGACCAGCCGCGAGGCGTAGTCGGCGCGCGGGGCGCCCTCGGCCAATTCCCCGATCGCCGTCAGCGCATTGTCGGTGGCGTCGCGCAGCAGCTTGCCGAGCCGCTTGGGCTGGATGGAGCCCCGGACCAGCCGCAGCTCCCGCAGCGCGGCGATCACCGCCTCGACGAGCAGCAGCCGGGCAGCGGCCGGCAGATTGTCCCGGGCGAGCAGCGCGCCGCGGATTTCGGCGTCCTCGCGCCCGAAGCGTTCCGCCAGCATCGTCAGCAACCCCGCTTCGATGTCGACATCGTTGCGCCGCAGCAGCGCCAGCGCGCTGTCCCGGTCCCCCGCCTCCAGCAGCGCCGCAACCACGCGCGGCCCGAGCCGCTCGCGCAGCGCCACGGCCATCAGCAATGCCGGCTCGGCATGGCGGAGGAGCGCGACCAGGTCGGCATCCAGCAGCGCCGGGCAATATTGCGCGACCGCCCGGGCGATGACCGTGCTGTCATGCAGCAGGGCGAGAATGATGGGCCGCGGCGCGGCGGGCGCGTGCAGCAGCCCATAGGCCAACGCCGCGCGCACCTTGACCGACGGATCGTCGAGAAAGCCGATCAGCGCCGCATAGAGCGCCGCCTGTTCATCGGCCGGGCCCTGATGGGCGAGATAGGCCAGCGCCGCCAGATGTGCCGCCCGCCCGCGCGCTTCGCTGTCACCGGATTGCGATAGCTCGACGAACTGCTGATACGCGACCATCCCTACTCTCCGGCAACTCGACGCCGGAAAGCCTAGTATGGAACGCTTAAGGAACGGTTCACCATGCCGGCTCGGGCCCCGCTAACCAAAGCCTGTCGCCCACTCCCTACCTGGGGCCTGCCGGAAATCCGGTCCAGCCGAATGGCTGGCTGGCTATTTCTCCTGGCCGTAGAGCTGGGCGAAGAAGGGACCCTGTCCATCGACCGGCGCTACCGGCGACTGGGTTGCCGCAACCGGCTCCGTGCTGAACAGCGAGGTGAAGCTCATATCCGCCGGTCCGATCCGCGAGGGAATTTCGGTGCTGTCCGGGGCGCTCGCGGCGAGGGTCCGGCTATTGCCCCTGTCGGGCTGGCCGCCGGCTGCCGCCTGCTGCTGCACGACGTAATAGCCGCCGCGCTGTTGCGCCGGCAGCGGGGCGAGCGGCACCGGCGCCTTGCTCCCGGGCTTCTGCGCCAGCATCTGCTGCACGGCAAAGCCGGCGTGGAGCGTCCCTGCCCCGTCATGCTGGGCGACCAGCGCCTTATAGACCTGCCTGATCGTGCGCGGCTGGCCATGGTCGTAGAAGATCGCTGGATTGGCCGAGGCCTCCTTGGGGAACAGGGCCGCCGCCACCTGGTCGGGGTTCTGCAGCCCCGCGTCGAACATCTTCTCCGCCCCCTGGGGCCCGAGGAAATGCGCGATATAGAGTTCGCCCGGGCTCGGCATGCGCCCGAACCGGGCCTTGAGGTAGTCGCCATTCGCCTTGGTGAAGGCGGCCGCCATATCGGCTGCGACCGCCGGGTTTTCGCGCAGCTTCAGCACCTCGGCCTTCAGCCTGGGATCGGCGATGGTGTATTCGCCGTCCGCGCTCTCGGTAATGGCGTCGGCATAGCGCTGGTAGCCGAGCCGCGGCCCCTCCTCCTTCATCACCTGCAGCCAGGTGGTGTCGAGGAACTGGAAGAGCCCGGTCGCCGACGAACTGGCCGCCTTGGCCTGAGGGTTGAGGCTGCTCTCCCGCATCGCCGTCTTCAGCAGATAGTTGAAGTCGACATCGTTGCGGTCCCCGGCGGCATTCAGCACCGAGGCCAGGCTTGGCGATACGGCGATGGGGGTGACGGCCATGACTCGCGGGGAGGCGTTAGGGTTTCGTTAACCCATGGCCGCCAATGGTTAAGGAAAGGTTAAGCGGGTAACGACATCCCCGGCCACGGGCCGCGGCCGGTCCTCGATGGTCGCTGTCGGCGTGCCGATCGACACGAAGCCGATGAACTGCTCGCCATAGCGGGCGCCCAGCATCGTGCCCGCCTCGGGATCGAACGCATACCAGCGGCTGGTCCAGGTCGCGGCAAAGCCCAGCGCATGGGCGCCATGGACCAGGTTGAACGCCACATTGCCGGCCGAAAGCAGTTGCTCGAGCTCAGGGATCTTCGGATGGTGTCGGGCCGTGCTGATGACCCCGATGGTGAGCGGCGCCGGCAGGAACCGCTTGCGCTCCACCTCGAGGGCCGCTTCGTCATATTCGGGGTGGCGGCGCGCGGCGATCTCGGCCAGCTTTTCGCCCGCCTTGGCCCGGGCCTCGCCCGCAATGACGATGAGGCGCCACGGCGTCAGCTTGCCATGGTCCGGCACGCGCATGCCGATGGTCAGCAGCGTTTCGAGCTGGCCTTCATCCGGGCCGGGTTCGGAAAGGAATGCCATGCCCACCGAGCGGCGGGTCAGCAGATAGTCGACGAATTGCCGATTGGCGGGCATCAGGCTTCCTCGGTGTCTGGATTGCAGGGCCCCCTGCTTATGACACAGCTTCACCCCAATCCAGCACTAGAGCGCACTTGAGGCTTTCGCGGGCGCATGCCGGACAAAAGAAGGCTTGAGCAGGGTGCCGATCCCGTAGAAAGCTGCGGCCCGGCGGCGGTGATTCAGGGTTGTTGACGATGCTTTCTCTCCTCGGGCGGATGCGGCTGCTGGTACTGGTGGCGGTCGCGCTGGCCGGCACCGCCCCGGCGCTCGCCGACAGTGCGCCCTTTCCGGCGCCCCGCCCCGGCTTCCTGACACCGCCCGCCGCAGGCGCCTCGTCCGCGCCGTCCGCAACGGACGTCAACGCCGAGCCCTCGCCCGCCGAACAGGCGGCCGAACGCCAGCAGCGCATCAAGCAGGGTCTCCCCGGCGCCGAAGGCGATGCGCTGATGCCGCCCACCCAGGCGCAGCAGGAAATCGCCAGCCTGCCGAAAATTCCGCAGCCGGTGAGCCTCACCGCCGAAATCAGCGAAAAGGGCGCCCAGATAAGCGACGGCCTCATCTGGCGCGTTTACAACAGCAAGCCCGACGACAATGGCCAGCTCGCCCTCATCGCCCGCTCCGAGGATGCCAAGCCCACCCTGAAGCTCAACCCGGGCGACTATGTCGTTCATGTCGCCTATGGCGAGGCGCAGGCCTCCGACACGCTGAGCGTGCGCACCAGCCCCGCCAAGAAGAATATCGTGCTCGACGCCGGCGGCCTAAAGCTCAACGCCGCCATCACCGGCGACATCCCGATCCCGATCGACCTGCTGCATTTCGACGTCTTCACCGCCGGCACCACCGATGCCGACCGCACCGCCGTCGCCGAGAAGGTCGCGCCAGGCGACATCCTGACGCTCAATGCCGGCACCTATCACATCGTGTCCTATTTCGGGGACGTGAACGCCGTCGTGCGCGCCGACCTCCGCGTCGAGCCGGGTCAGCTCACCGAGGCGACGCTCTACCACAAGGCGGCGCAGGCTTCGTTCAAGCTCGTTTCCGAGGCCGGTGGAGAGGCCATTGCCGACGTCGACTGGACGGTCAAGACCAAGGACGGCCAGACCGTCTTCACCAACACCGGCACCTTCCCCGCCACCGTCCTCGAGGCCGGCGACTACACCGTCTTCGCCAAGCGCGGCGACAAGGTCTATAACCGCGCCTTCCAGGTTACTCCCGGCAAGCCCGAGGACATCGAGGTCCTGACCTCGGTCTATTAAAGCGTTTCGCCCTACCCGGCGGGCTGCGTCGAATTATGCAGGCCGCCCGGCTCGACGACGCCGCTGATAGCGATGCCCACCGCCGCCGGGTCGTGCTTGATCGCGGCATCGGCGAGCGAGATCACGCCGACCAGGCGCTTCTCCGCATTGACCACCGGCAGCCGGCGGACCTGCAGGTCACCCATATTCTGCACGACATCGTCTATGTCGTCATTCTCGAAGCAGTATTTGACGTCGGGCGTCATGGCGTCGCTCACCTTCGCGTGCCCGTCGAGGCCCTTGGCCACGGCGCGCGTGACGATGTCGCGATCGGTGATCATGCCGACCAGCCGGTCCTTGTCGCCGACCGGCAGGAAGCCGATGTCGTCGGCCGCCATGCGCTGCGCGACCTGCTGAAGCGGTTCGTCCGGGCTCGTCATTTCGACGTCCCGGCTCATAAGCTCTGCAACTTTCATGGTTCCATCTCCGTGAATTAGAGCGTTTTCAGGAAAAGTGGTTCCACTTTTCCGGTTCGAAAACGCGACAACTCAAGAACTTAGAGCTCACGTTCTGATGCAATCAGAACGTGAAATGCTCTAGCCGTCCGCCAACGGGGCTGCCGACGGCCATAGCGATCGCCCGCACGAATGCCCCCCGCTGCCCCTCAGTGGTGGAACAGCACCAGCACCAGCAGCAGCAGGACGATCACGAACGGCACCGCGAGCCCGGCGATGAACAGGCCGCGCTCCCACGGCTTCCTGAGAACGATCTCGCCCTGGCGCGCCTTCTGCCCCGAATAGACGGGCTGCTCCGATTTGACGCTTCTGGCCATTTGCGCCTCCTCGAAGGAAAACGGCCCGCCGGGGGCCGGCGTTCCGCCCGCAAAAAAATCCGCGCGCGATTTACTGGCCGCGCTCAAGTTCGGGCGCGGCCGTCGCTCGCCGCACCAGTTCCTTCGACGTCAACAACAATTCATCGACAGTCTTGCAGCAGAAACATGGCCCGTGTTACTTGCCGCACTCGTTCGCGGCGCCGCCAGATGCTATCATGCGCCGGTTCTTCAGAGATCGCCGGGATGACGCAGGCCGACCGCAAACTGGTGCCGATCGTATCGCTCGACGTGGTCGGATATTCGCGGCTGATCGACCACAACGAACACCAGACGCTGCGCCTGGTCCGGCGCGCCTATATTTCGCTCGTCCACCGGACCATCGGCCAGCAGGGCGGCAAGGTATTCAAGACCATGGGCGACGGCCTGCTGGCCGAGTTCCAATCGGTGGTCGCCGCCGTGCAATGGACGGCCGAGCTGCAGAAGACATTGAACCAGCGCCGCCTTCGCGCCCCCGGCGGCGAGATTTTCCGCGTTCGCGCCGGCATCGTGCTGGCGGACGTGCTGGTGGCGGGCGACGACCTCTTCGGCAGCGGCATCAACCTCGCGGTGCGGGTGCAGGGCCACGCCCCGCCCGGCGGCATGGCCATCACCAAGTGGATGTACCAATATCTCGGTTCGGCCAGCGACCTCGCCTTCGAGGATATCGGCCCCACCGACCTCAAGAACATTTCCCGCGCCGTCCGCCTTTTCGTCTGGCATCCCGACAAGGTGCCGGTGCCCGCGCTGCCGCAGCCGATCGTCCCCTCCGAACGGCCCTCGGTCGTCGTGCTCCCCTTCGACAACCTGTCCGGCGAGACCGACCAGAATTATTTCGCTGATGCCGTGGTCGAGGAAATCACCGCGACGCTGTCCCGCATCCGCGACTTCTTCGTCATCGCCCGCAACTCGGCCTTCGCCTATAAGGGCCGCGCCGTCGACGTGCGGCAGGTCGGCCGCGAGCTCGGCGTGCGCTACGTCGTCGAGGGCAGCGTCCGCCGCGTCGGCGAGCGGGTGCGCATCACCGCCCAGCTCGTCGAGGCCGAGACCGGCAACCATATCTGGTCGAGCAAGGTCGATGGCCATGTCCATGACCTGTTCGACCTGCAGGACCGGATCGCCGAGGAAGTGGCGAGCGCGCTGCATCCTTCGATCCGCCGCGCCGAAATCGAGCGCGCCCGTTCCAAGCACCCCGAAACGCTCGCCGCCTATGACCTCGTTATGCGCGCCCTGCCCCATCTTTGGGCCCACCGCATGCACGAGAACCCCAAGGCCATCGCCCTGATCGACGAGGCGCTGCGCCGCGAGCCGAATTACGGCCTCGCCGCCGCGCTTGGCGCCTGGGCGCAGGCGCAGCAGATCGCCTATAGCTGGACCACCGATTTCGACAGCGCCAGGCGGCGCGGCCAGCAGCTCATCGAGACGGCGAGCATGTCGATCGGCGAGGAGCCGACGGCGCTGACCGCGCTCGCCGCCGCCACTACCCTGCTCGGCGGCGATGTCCGGCAGGCCGTGACGCTCGCCGAAAGGGCGCTCTCGCTCGACCCCAACCATGCCTGGGCCTGGATGCGCCGCGGCTTCGGCAAGACCTATCTCGGCCAGCCCGAGGAAGGCCTCGCTTCCTTCGCCAAGGCGGCGCGGCTCAGCCCGCTCGATCCCTTTGCCTTCAACAACCAGGTCGGCATGGGCCTTGCCCATTTTGCGCTGGACGAGATCGAGGCGGCGGTCGCCTGCGTGACCCAGGCGCTCGCCGAACGCCCGGGCCTGACCTGGCCCTATCGCGACCTCGCCGTCTATCATGGCTGGCAGGGCGACATTCCCGCCGCCCGCGAGGCCCTTGGCCGCTTCCTCTATTTGCGCCCCGGCGTCACCCTCGCCACGCTCGAGGACGCCCTGCGCTTCATGCGTCCCGGCCTGCTTGACCGCTATATGGAGGGCCTGCGTCGCGCCGGGCTGGAATAGCGATTAGCCTTCACCGTCCTCGGCGCGCTTCTTGGCCCTGAGCTTGCCGAAATAATCGAGGCGCTTCGCCACCTCGCGCTCGAAGCCCCGCTCGACGGGACGGTAGAAGTTTTGCCGCCCGATCTTTTCGGGGAAATAGTCCTGCCCCGAAAACCCTTCCGGCGTGTCGTGGTCGTAGATATAGCCCTCGCCATAGCCCTGCCCCTTCATCAGCCTGGTCGGCGCATTGAGAATGGCCATGGGCGGCATGGGCGAACCCGTCGCCTTGGCGAGCGCCGTCGCCTCCGAAAAGGCGGTGTAGACGGCGTTCGATTTCGGCGCCACCGCGAGATAGACCACCACTTCGGCCAGCGCCAGCTCGCCCTCGGGCGTCCCCAGCATCTGGTAGGCGTCGCGCGCCGCGATCGCCAGCGGCAGCGCCTGCGGGTCGGCCATGCCGATATCCTCGACCGCCATGCGGATCAGCCGCCGCGCCAGGAACAGTGGGTCCTCGCCCGCATCGATCATGCGCGCGAAATAATAGAGCGCCGCGTCCGGGTCGGACCCGCGCACCGTCTTGTGCAGCGCCGAGATCAGATTGTAGTGCCCGTCCTGCTTCTTGTCGTAGATCGGCGCCCGCCGCTGCACCACCGCGAGCAGGCCGGCCTTGTCGAGCACCTCGCCGGGCTTGCTCGAGGCGAAGACCTCCTCGGCCAGCCCGAGCAGGGCCCGCCCGTCACCATCGGCCAAGGTCAGCAGCGTCGCCCGCGCCTCCTCGTCGAGCGGCAGCCTTTCGCCGGTCCTCTGCTCGGCCCGCGCGAGCAGCGCCGAAAGATCCTCCGGCGACAGCGGCTCGAAGCGCAGAACCTGCGCCCGCGACAGCAGCGCCGCATTGAGCTCGAAACTCGGATTTTCCGTCGTGGCGCCCACGAGCACCACCGTCCCGTCCTCCATGACCGGCAGGAAACCATCCTGCTGCGCCCGGTTGAAGCGGTGGATTTCGTCGACGAACAGCAGCGTCCGATGGCCCGACAGCCGCTCGAACCGCGCCCGCTCGAACACCTTCTTGAGGTCCGCGACCCCCGAAAAGACCGCCGAAATCTGCTCGAAGCGATAGCCCGTCTCGTCGGCGAGCAGCCGCGCCACGGTCGTCTTGCCGGTGCCCGGCGGCCCCCAGAGGATGAGCGATCCGAGCCGCCCCGAGGCGATCATCCGCCTGAGCGTGCCGTCCGGCCCGAGCAGGTGCCGCTGCCCGATGACCTCGTCCAGCGTCTGCGGCCTGAGCTGGTCCGCCAGCGGCCGCCCGCCCTCGCTCTCTTCCGGTGGCGCTTCGAACAGATCGGCCATGCTGGCTCCCGTAACTGACGCCGGCCATTCTACCGGGAACCGGCGGCGCACGTCACCTGAACAGAGATTCCCGCTTTCGCGGGAATGACGAAGTGGAAGTTGGCATGAGGCTACCCCAACCCCGGCGTCATTCCGGCGAAGGCCGGAATCCAGTAGCGCGCGCTGCCCATCCTTCGACAAGCTCAGGATGAGGCTTCGACAAGCTCAGGATGAGGTCGCAGTATGCGGATGTCTAAATTCCACCGACCTCATGGTGAGCCTGTCGAACCATGGGCCACGCGCTCCCGACCCCGCCACCTCGAAAGACAGGTCCAGCCGAATGGCTGGCTGGTTAGCCGTCGATATAGGTTCGGATCAGCTGCCCCTGCCGCTGCAGCGTGATCTGCCAGCCGCGCACATTGGCGGTGGCGATGCGCTTGAAGGTCGCGACGTCGGCGATATTGGTGCCGTTGAGGTTGAGGATGATGTCACCCTGCCTGAGCCCCATCTGGTCGGCCGGCGAATTCTGCGCCACATCGGTAATGACCACGCCCTTGGCGGTGAAGGGCAGCCCGAGCTCCTGCGCCAGTGCCGGCGTCAGCGTCGAGGCCGTCGCGCCGGAAAAGCGCGTGTCGCCGCTGATCGTCGCCGTATCGCCCGCCCCGCCCGGCGGCGGCTCGAGCTTCACCTCGGTGGTCGCGTGCTTGCCGTCGCGCACATAGTCGAGCTTGGAGGTCGAACCGATCGGCTTGGTGGCGATGCGGTAATTGAGCGCCTGCGGCTCATCGACGGCGACGCCGTCGATGGCCGTGATCACGTCGCCGGACTTCAGCCCCGCCTGCGCCGCCGGGCTGTCGGGCGCCACCTCCGAAACGATGGCGCCGCGCGGCGGATCGATATTGAGGCTGTTGGCGATGTCGGGCGTCACGTCCTGCAGCCGCGCGCCGAGCCAGGGCAGCACCAGCTTGCCGCCGTTCTCGCCGGCCATGGCGACAGTGTGCACCATATTGGCCGGAATGGCGAAGCCGATGCCGACCGAGCCGCCCGAGCGCGTGAAAATCGCCGTATTGATGCCGACGAGCTGGCCCTGCAGATTGACCAGCGCGCCGCCCGAATTGCCTGGATTGATCGCCGCATCGGTCTGGATGAAGGCCTCGTAATCGCTCGATTCGATGCCCGTCCGCGCCAGCGCCGACACGATCCCGCTGGTCACCGTCTGCCCGACGCCGAACGGATTGCCGATGGCGAGCACCAGGTCGCCCACCTGCACATTGTCCGAATTGGCGAATTGCAGCGCCGGGAAGCTTTTGCCGCCGGCATTCTTGATCCTCAGCACCGCCAGATCGGTCTTGGAATCGTTGATGAGCACGTCGACGTCATATTGATGCCCGTCCTGCAGCGCGACTTTCACATCCGTCGCCCCGTTCACCACATGGCTGTTGGTGACGATGATGCCGCGCGGATCGATGATGACGCCCGAGCCGAGCGATTCGCTCTCGCGCGGCCGGGTCTGGAACAGCGGATTGCTGCCCCCAAACAGCTGACTGAAGAACGGATCGTCCGCGAAGGGCGAATTGGACTGCTTGGTGATCGTCGTCGCATAGACGTTCACCACCGCCGGCGCTACCTGCTTGACCACCGGGGCGAAGCTCAGCTGCATCTGCGCCTGGCTTTGCGGTACCTGCCGGTTGGTGTCCGCCTGCGCCACCTGCACCGCTGCGGGCCTGATGGCGGCGACGGCGGGACCTTGATGCAAGGCTTTGACCGCGACCGCGCCGGCCCCGGCGGCAAGCACCAGCGCAGCGACGGTAAGGATCAGAGGGCGCACAGTCATGGCTCGAACTCCTCTCGCGTAAGGATATCGTCTGGAAACGATCCGGCTTGGAAACGATCCGGCTTTTCGGACCCGGCCTCGCCGACCGGCACAACGCCGGGACTCGGCCGAGGTTGTCGTGTCATATAGGCGCAGTCATCTAACGGCAGCCTTATCGGCAGATTAATCATTGCTCATCAGGGCAATGGTTCCTATATGCAGCCCGGTTTTCCAGCAGCGTTTCCGGGAAAGGTGGCGAGCACTTTTCCCCCTTCGGAAGCGCCACAGCATCCTCGCGAAAGGCCAGTCCCATGTCGGCGGAGTCCCGTATCGTCTTTCCGAACACCTCGGCGCTCATCGCGGCCGAAGCGCCGGATTTCCCGAGCTTCCTGTTTTCGGAACGCGAGCTGCACAAGGCGGTCAAGGTCTTCAAGAAGGGTTTTGATGGCCTCCTGACCTATGCGGTCAAGTGCAATCCCTCCCCGCACATCCTCGAGCACCTCCACAAGGAGGGGCTGAAGGCCTTCGACGTCGCCTCCAACACCGAGATGGAGCTGGTGCGCCGGCACGCGCCGGGCGCCGCCATGCACTACAACAATCCCATCAAGAACCGGCGCGAGATCGAGCGCGCCTATGAGGAATTCGGCATCCGCTCCTTCACCATCGACCATCCGCAGCAGCTCGATCAGCTCGCCGCGGTCGTCGCCCCCTCCAAGGACATCGAGGTGACCACCCGCTTCAAGGCCGGCAAGGCGCTGAAATCCTACGATTTCGGCATCAAGTTCGGCGTCATGGAGCAGGGCGCGGTCGAGATCGTGCAGCTCGTCGAGCAGATGGGCTATACGCCCAGCC